>NZ_CP011144.1:2270170-2594480 GCF_000972865.1 Pseudoxanthomonas suwonensis | reverse complement strand
TCCCAGCGCAGCTGGTCAGGGGTGACCGGGCCGTCGCCGAAGTCGTTGTGTAAGGCGGTTTGCACGAAAGGCGCGAAGCTGCCGTGCATCACCGCCGGGCGGATCCGGTACAGCCAGCTGCGCCGGTTGTGCCCGCGTGGCGCGGTGAAGGCGCTGCCGGACAGCTGCTCGGCATACAGCCCGTGCGCGACCCGCTGCGGCGAGTTCTGCCCGACCGGCAGCGCGCCGGGCACGGCCTCGGTGGCGAATTCGTTGCCGAAGCCGGTCATGTAGCGGAGGTCGGACGATGCATTCATGGCTCTGGCCTTTGAGGCCCTCTCCCTTCGGCGACCGAAGGAAGTCCCCGTGGGAGAGAGGGGTTGGGGAGAGGATCGGTCTCCGAAACGGCGTTCCAGATCGCCTCGAGAACGGCTTCGGGCTGGGTCAGTACTTCATTGTCCCAGAAGCGCAGTGCGCGCCAGCCATGGGACTGAAGGTGTCGGGTCCTGGCAACGTCCGCTTCGGGGGTGTGCTGCGATCCATCCAGTTCGATGACCAGATTCCTTTCGACGCAGCAGAAATCGGCGATGTACGGCGGAATCGGATGCTGGCGGCGGAACTTGAGGCCGGAGAGGCGACCGGCACGCAGGTGCTGCCACAGTTGGCGCTCGACATCGGTGGACTCGCTACGCATCTGGCGGGCGTGGCCGAGGGTATCGGTAGACAACGGTGGTTTGACGTTCGTCACTTCGCCGTACCCTCCCCCCAACCCCCGCTCCGCGCCCCGGCCCTCGCGCCAGCGCGAGGGCGCTCAGTGGACCGCGAACCGGTGGTTCGCAAACGGTCCCCTTCGCCCCGGAGGGAGAGGGGCTTTCCCCACTAGCGCGTCAGAGAACCCCGCGCCGCATCTGGTCGCGCTCGATGCTCTCGAACAGGGCCTGGAAATTGCCCTCGCCGAAGCCCTCGTTGCCCTTGCGCTGGATGATCTCGAAGAAGATCGGGCCGATCGCGTTCTGGGTGAAGATCTGCAGCAGCTTGCGCTGCTTGGTCTCCGGGTCGGCGTCGATCAGGATCTTGTTCCTGCGCAGCCGCGCCAGGTCCTCGCCGTGCTCGGGGATGCGCTGGTCGATCACGTCGAAGTAGGTCTCCGGCGTGTCCAGGAACTCCACCCCGGCCTCGCGCATCCGCTCCACCGTCACGTAGATGTCGTTGGTGAAGCAGGCGATGTGCTGGATGCCTTCGCCGCCGTAGGTATCCAGGTACTCGTTGATCTGCGACTTCGGATCGGACGACTCGTTGAGCGGTATGCGGACCATGCCGTCCGGCGCGGTCATCGCCTTGGACAGCAGGCCGGTCTTGGCGCCCTTGATGTCGAAGTAGCGGATTTCGCGGAAGTTGAACAGCCGCTCGTAGTAGTCGGCCCACTTGGCCATGTTGCCGTGGTAAAGGTTGTGGGTCAGGTGGTCGATGAAGGTCAGGCCGAAGCCCTGGGGCATCAGCTCCACGCCCGGCAGGTATTCGTAGTCCGGGTCGTGGATGGTGCCCTTCTCGTCGTAGCGGTCAACGATGTAGAGCATGCAGTCGCCGATGCCCTTGATCACCGGCGCGGCCACCGCCTTGCTCAGTTCGTCGCGCGCGTCGAACGCCTCGGCGCCGTTCTTCAGCGCCTGGGTGCGGGCCCAGTCGGCCAGCTTCTTGACCCGGATCGCAAAGCCGCAGGCGCTCGGGCCGTGCTGCTCGGCGAAGCGCGCGGCGAAGGAGTCCGGGTCCTCGTTGATCAGGAAGGTGCAGTCGCCCTGGCGGTAGGTGCTGATCGGGCGGGTCTTGTGCCGCGCGACCTGGACGAAGCCGAGCTTGCGGAAATAGTCGTGCAGCTGCTGCGCCTGCCCGGCCGGGGCGGCGAATTCGACGAACTCGAAGCCGTCGATGCCCATCGGGTTCTCGAACTGGCTCACGGTCATGCCCGCGTCGGGGGCCGAATTGGTGGGGAGGGCTTGCGATTGCGCGCTCATGATGGCTTCCTGAACACCCCGTCGGGAAAACGGGTTCTGATCCAGCCTCCTTTATAGTTACGTCTGCAACCATAAGCAAGGTGCCCTGCCGCAATGTCCGCCCCGAACGCTTCCGAAGCTCCCGGCACCGCGACCGCGGATGCCCCCCGCCATGCCCAGCTCGAGCTGGAGAATTTCCTGCCGTACCGGCTCAGCGTGCTGTCCAACCGGGTCAGCCAGACCATCGCCGACATCTACCAGAAGCGTTTCGGGCTGGCGATCACTGAATGGCGGGTGATGGCGGTGCTCGGCCGTTACCCGGACCTGTCGGCCAACGAGGTCGCCGAGCGCACCGCGATGGACAAGGTCGCCGTCAGCCGCGCGGTGGCGCGCCTGCTCGAGCGCAGCCTGATCAAGCGCGAGATCCACAGCGACGACCGACGCCGCTCGGTGCTGGCGCTGTCGGAAGTGGGCTATTCGGTCTTCGACGAGATCGCGCCGATGGCGCTGGCCTGCGAGCAGCGGCTGGTGGCCACGCTCGACGAGGAGGAGAAGGTCGTGCTCGACCGGCTGCTGCGCAAGCTTTCCGGGCCCGGCCTGGTGGCGTTGCGCGAGGGCGGTTGAGCCGCGGTCGCTTCCTTGTGCGGAGTCGTGCGGCCGGCGTCGCGCGACGTCGGCACAGGCGGCTCCCTCAACGCTCCGACGCCCGTGTCGCCCACTGAAGTGGGCTCCTACAGAGGAGCGGCTGCCACGCCGCTGTTGCAGGAGCCGGGTTCAGCCGGCGACACGACGCCGTTGGCACAGGCGACTCCCTCATCATTCCGACGCCCGTGTCGCCCACTGAAGTGGGCTCCTACAGAGGAGCGGCTGCCACGCCGCTGTTGCAGGAGCCGGGTTCAGCCGGCGACGCGACGCCGTTGGCACAGGCGACTCCCTCATCATTCCGACGCCCGTGTCGCCGACTGAAGTGGGCTCCTACAGAGGAGCGGCTGCCACGCCGCTGTTGCAGGAGCCGGGTTCAGCCGGCGACACGACGCCGTTGGCACAGGCGACTCCCTCACCATTCCGACGCCCGTGTCGCCCACTGAAGTGGGCTCCTACAGAGGAGCGGCTGCCACGCCGCTGTTGTAGGAGCCGGGTTCAGCCGGCGACGCGACGCCGTTGGCACAGGCGACTCCCTCATCATTCCGACGCCCGTGTCGCCCACTGAAGTGGGCTCCTACAACAGCGGCGGCGCTGCTTCGGGAGGCGCGGGATCAGGGCGCCGGCGGCGGAGCCCACTGCTCCAGGAACTCGCGGATCCGGCGCGTGTCCGGCTTGCCGTTGCGCAGCAGCTCGGCGCCGGCCTGCTCGTGCAGTACCTGCGCGTCGGCATCCAGCACCAGCAGGTGCGGCGCCGGCGCATCCGCGCTCTCTGGCCACGCGGCCAGGAACGCGGCATTGCCCGGCGCACTGCGGTCGACCTTGACCCAGATGAAGCCGGCATCGCGCAGGTGCCGCAGTGGCGCCTCGCCCTCGATCCGCTGGTCCAGCGCCGCGCATTCGCCGCAGGTCGCATCGCCCAGCTCCAGGACGATGCGCCGGTTGCCGCGCTTGGCCTCCACCTTCGCCGTCTCCAGGTCGGCGACGGCATCGCGCTCGGGATCGAACGCCGCGCCTAGCCCGGCGATCGCCGCGATGTCGGCCGCCGCGGGCGTGTTGCCCGAGGCGACCGGTTCGGTGACGTCCGCCACCGGCGGCTTCTGCGGCGAGGTGTCCACCGGCAGCGGCGGGCCGGAGGGCGGGATCTCCTCGCCGCCGCACGCCGACAGCAGCAGCGCCAGCATCACCGGGACCACCGCCGCGCCGGGCCGGCGACCGCCGCCCGCCATCCTCACTTCACTCCGTGCATCAGCCGGTTGACCAGCGGCGCGATCAGGAACAGCAGCACGCCCGAACCGAGCAGCGCCCAGAAGCCGAAGGTATAGCCGGCGTGCGCCGAGGCCACGGTCATGCCGCCCTCGCCGCTGACGCTGGAGGCGAAGATGCCCGACAGGTTGTTGCCGATGGCGATCGACAGGAACCAGCCGCCCATCGCCAGGCCGGTCAGCCGCACCGGCGCCAGCTTGGTGGTCATCGACAGGCCGATCGGCGACAGGCACAGCTCGCCCACCGACTGGATCACGTAGACCATGAACAGGGTCCAGAACGGGATCTTCAGCGTCTCCGGATCGACCAGGCTGGACAGGGCGAACATCAGCAGCAGGAACGCCAGGCCGTTGAAGATCAGGCCCAGGCCGAACTTGCGCGGGATCGACGGATTGGCCGAGCCCATCTTCACCCAGATCCAAGCCATGATCGGCGCCAGGGTGATGATCGCGATCGAGTTCACCGACTGGAACCAGCCCACCGGGAACTCCCAGCCCCACAGGTCGCGGTTGACGATGTTCTGGGCCAGGAAGTTGAACGAACTGCCGGCCTGCTCGAAGAACATCCAGAACAGCACGTTGAAGCCGAAGATGATCAGCATCGCGATGACCATGTCGCGCTGCACGGAGCCTTCGCGCATGCCCTCCACCAGCAGCATCACCGCCGGCGCCACGAACAGGGCGATCAGGATCCAGTTGAGCACGCCGGCTTCGATCGTGAGCAGGAAGTAGAAGGCCGGGATCGCGACCAGCGCGCCCAGCGCCACCATCAGCAGCCGCCCGGTCCCGGCCATGGCGCCCTCGGCGGCGCCGATGCCCTTGAGCTGGCCGCGGCCGAACCAGAACCACACCAGGCTCAGCACCATGCCGATGCCGGAGGCGATGAAAACCACCTTGTAGGCCGGCATGCCATCGCTGCCGAACACCTTCTCGGCCAGCAGGCCGGTCAGGATCGGCGCGATGAACGCGCCCAGGTTGATGCCCATGTAGAAGATGGTGAAGCCCGAGTCGCGTCGCCCGTCGCCGGTGGCGTAGAGCTTGCCGACGACCGTGGAGATGATCGGCTTGAACATGCCGTTGCCGACGATGATCGTGGCCAGGCCCAGCTTCAGGAACGCCTCGCTCGGCACCGTGATCAGGAACAGGCCGGCGGCCATGAACACCGCGCCGACCAGGATCGAGCGCTGGTAGCCGATCAGCTTGTCGGCGACGTAGCCGCCGAAGATGGCCGCCGCGTACACCAGCGCCAGGTAGGCGCCGTACAGCTCGCTGGCCGGCGCCTCGCCGGTGGCGTCGCCGTTGAAGAACTGGGCGACGATGTACAGGACCAGGGCCCAGCGCATGCCGTAGAAGGCGAAGCGCTCCCAGAACTCGGTCATGAACAGCATCCACAGCGGACGCGGATGGCCCATGACCTGGGCGAATTCGGGCAGGTGGTGCGAAGGCGGCGGCGGGGCCGCGACCTTGGGCTCGACGACGTCGGCGCTCATGGAAATCCTTTGCTGAATGGGCTTCTGGAAGGGTCCATGACGGTTCAGGGGCCCCCGGAGTGGGGCGAGAATCACCGACGCCGGCGCCGGACGTCAATGCGCGCGTGCGCCGGCGGCGGCCGTGCACAGGCCGCCGCCGGACCGGGAAAGCCCAGGCCCGGCGCGGACTTGCACGATCCGCCGCCGCGCCCCACCCCGATGGGGCGGGCCGGCTCAGCCGGCCGGGTAGTGGAAGCTGGCGCCGATGCCCAGCGGGATCCCCAGCCCCCAGAACGCCAGCAGCAGCAGCGTCCAGAGCACCGTCAGCGCCAGCGAGTACGGGATCATGAGCGACACCAGGGTGCCGATCCCGGCCGAGGTCACGTAGCGCTGGCAGAACACCACGATCAGCGGGAAATACGGCATCAGCGGGGTGATGATCGTGGTCATCGAGTCGCCGACCCGATAGGCGGCCTGGGTCAGGTCCGGCGAGACGCCCAGCTGCATCATCAGCGGCACCATGATCGGTGCCAGCAGCGCCCACTTGGCCGAGGCCGAGCCGATGAACAGGTTGACGATGCCGGTCATCGCGATCAGGCCGATGATCGTCAGCCATACCGGCAGGCCCTGCAGCAGCACCGCGCCCTCCACCGCCATCAGCGTGCCCAGGCCCGAGCCGTTGAAGCCGGCCAGGAACTGGGCGATGAAGAAGGCGATGACGATGTAGTAGGCCATCCCGCTCATCGCCTTGGTCATGGCCGCGATGATGTCGCGATGGGTCTTCACCGTGCCGGCGACGTAGCCGTAGACCACGCCGGGGATCAGGAACAGGATGAAGATCAGCGCCACGATCGACTGCATCACCGGTGCCTGCGCCACCAGCAGCGGGTTGCCGCCGGCGAGCACCGCGGGCGTGTCCGCCGGCGCGCGCCACGGCGAGGTCTCCGGCAGCAGGCTCAGCACGAACAGCGCCAGCGCGACGAGCATCGCCAGCGTCGCCCACAGCAGGCCGCGGCGCTCGGCGGCGGTCAGCGGCTCCATCTTCGGCAGGTCCTTGGTGTCGCCGTCGACCTCGGTCCGCGCCAGGCGCGGCTCGATGATGCGGTCGGTGACGAACCAGCCGATGGCGATGATCAGCGCGCTCGACACGGTGGTGAAGATCCAGTTGTTGAGCGGGTTCACCACCAGCGCCGGGTCGAGGATGCGCCCGGCCTCCTGGGTGAAGCTGGCCAGCAGCGGGTCGAGCGAGGACGGCACGAACAGCGTCGCCGAGAAGCCTCCGGACACGCCGCAGAACGCGGCCGCGATCCCGGCCAGCGGATGCCGCCCGGCGGCGTAGAAGATCACCCCGCCCAGCGGGATCACCAGCACGTAGCCGGCGTCGACCGCGACGTGGCTGAGCACCGCGACCGCGACCAGCGCCGGGGTCAGCAGCGACTTCGGCGTGATCGACAGCATCCGCCGCAGCGCCGCGTTGATGTAGCCGGTGTGCTCGGCCACGCCCAGGCCCAGCATCGCCGTGAGCACCACGCCCAGCGGCGCGAAGGCCATGAACACCCGGTACATGTTGGCCATGAACGCGGTCAGCGACTGGCCCGACAGCAGGTTGACGATCCGGATCGGCTCGCCGGTGGCCGGGTTGATCGCCTCGAATTGCACGCCCGACAGCAGCCAGGACAGGCCCCAGACCAGCAGCATCAGGATCAGGAACAGCGCGGCCGGGTCCGGCAGGCGGTTGCCGACGCGCTCGATGGTGTCGAGGAGGCGGCCGACCAGGCCGGGAGGCGCGCCGGCGCCGGATGCGGATGGGTTCATGCGTGGAGGTTCCCCTGGAAACGAAGGCTCGCCGGCACCGCCGCGCGGCGCCCCGGACAGGGACCATAACCCCAGTGGCGTGCCCGGCGCCAACCCGTCCGGGTCCCGGGCCGCGACCTCAGTACGCGGCGTCTCCCGGCGCGGCCGCGCCGGCCAGGCCGATGCTGGTGCGCACCGCGAACAGCTCCGGGAAGAAGGTCAGCTCCAGCGCCTCCCTGAGGAAGCCCACCCCGCTGGAGCCGCCGGTGCCGCGCTTGAAGCCGATGATCCGCATCACCGTGCGCATGTGCCGGAAGCGCCACAGCTGGAACTGGGTCTCCAGATCGACCAGGTCCTCGCACAGCGCGTACTCGCGCCAGTAGCGGTCGGTGTCCTCGTAGATGCGCTCGAACACCGGCAGCAGCGCCGGGTCGGAGACGTGGGCGCCGGTCCAGTCGTGGCCGGCGTCCAGGTATGCGGCCGGGACCGCATGGCCGAAGCGGGCCAGGTAGCGCAGGAATTCCTCGTACAGGCTGGGCAGTTCCAGTTCCGCGCGCAGCGCCGCCTGGCCGTCCGGGTCGTGGGCGAACACCCGCACCATCCCGGCGTTCTTGTTGCCCAGCAGGAACTCCACCGCCCGGTACTGCAGCGACTGGAAGCCCGAGGACGGCCCCAGCAGGTGGCGGAAGCCCATGTACTCGGACGGGGTCAGGGTCTCCAGCACCGACCACTGCTCGGTCAGCTGGCGCAGCACCTGCTTGCTGCGCGCCAGCACCTTGCGGCACTGCCAGACCTGGTCGGCCTTGAGGAACTCGCGCGCCGCCTGCAGTTCGTGCATCAGCAGCTTCAGCCACAGCTCCGAGACCTGGTGCTGGACGATGAACAGCATCTCGTCGTGGTGCGGCGGGTCCGACAGCGGCGTCTGCGCCGACAGCAGCCGGTCCAGCTGCAGGTAGCCGGCATAGGTCATCCGGCCTTGCAGGTCGGTGTGGATGCCCGGTTCGAGCGGACGCTGGTTCTTGTCGAGGGTCATCGGAGACGGCACGGCACGGTATGCGTGGGGCCGGCAAGGGTAACGCAGCGGGCCGACCGGCGTTCTGCCCAACGCTGTCATGCACCGGGTGCGGCGCAGCCGCCGGCCGCAAGTGCGCGGAATACAAGCGATGTTGCGCTGCACGGCGGGTTTTAACGGGGCATTCCGTACCATGTGCAACCTTCCCGTATCGCATTCCGGCTTCCGCTGGCGCACGCAATGACCCTCGCAGCAAGCTTCCAGATCGACTACCTGCAGTACCTCGGCGCGGACGGCCAGCCGGTCCGCGAATTCCCGCCTGCCCTGCGCGACCCGGCCGCGCTGCTGCCCCTGTTCAAGCAGATGCTGTACGTGCGCGCCTTCGACACCAAGTCGATCGCCCTGCAGCGCACCGGCAAGCTCGGCACCTACGCCCCCTGCCTGGGCCACGAGGCCACCCACGTCGGCATCGGCGCGGCGATGGCCGAGGGCGACGTCTACGCGCCCAGCTACCGCGAGTACGGCGTGCTGTTCATGCGCGGCGTGCGCCCGCGCGAGGTGCTGCTGTACTGGGGCGGCGACGAGCGCGGCAACGACTTCCAGGAAGGCGGCGCCCGCCACGACTTCCCGTTCTGCGTGCCGATCTCGACCCAGTGCCTGCACGCGGCCGGCGCGGCGCTGGCGTTCAAGCTGCGCGGCGAGCCGCACCTGGCGGTGGCCACCTGCGGCGACGGCGGCAGTTCCAAGACCGACTTCTACGCCGCGCTCAACTCGGCCGGCGCCTACGACCTGCCGCTGGTGCTGGGCGTGATCAACAACGGCTGGGCGATCTCGGTGCCGCGCGCGGCGCAGACCGGCGCGCAGACCCTGGCGCAGAAGGGTATTGCAGGGGGGCTGTTCTGCCTGCAGGTCGACGGCAACGACCTGGTCGCCGTGCTCGAGGCCATGCGCATCGCCAGCGAGCGCGCCCGCGCCGGCGAAGGCGGCAGCGTGATCGAGTTCATGACCTACCGCCTGTCCGACCACACCACCGCCGACGACGCGCGCCGCTACCGCGACGATGCCGAGGTCAAGGATGCGTGGGAGCGCGAGCCGATCACGCGCCTGCGCACCTGGCTGACCGCGCAGGGCGCCTGGAGCGAGGCCGAGGAAGCGGCCTGGAAGGAGGAGTGCGAGCGCCTGGTCAACATCGAGGTCGACGCCTACCTGGCCACCCCGGTGCAGCCGGTGGAGGCGATGTTCGACTACCTGTACGCGGATCCGCCGCCGGAGTTGCTGGCCCAGCGCGCGGCCGCGATCGCCCTGGAGCAGCGCCATGGATGAGGTCCGCAACAACGCCCCCGCCCCGGCGCAGTCCGGCGGCGACGCCGCCGCGTCGCACGACGCCATCCGCGGAGGACAGCCGATGACCGCCACGCCCATCACCCTGATCGAGGCCATCACCCAGGCCCTGGCCTGGGAACTGGAACACGACCCGTCGGTGCTGGTGCTGGGCGAGGACGTGGGCGTCAACGGCGGCGTGTTCCGCGCCACCGCCGGCCTGCAGCAGAAGTTCGGCGCCCAGCGCGTGCTGGACACGCCGCTGGACGAGACCACCATCGCCGGCCTGTCGGTCGGCCTGGCCGCGCAGGGCATGAAGCCGGTGGCCGAGGCCCAGTTCGACGGCTTCGTCTACCCGATGGTCGACCACCTGATCTGCCATGCCGCGCGCCTGCGCAACCGCACCCGCGGCCGCCTGCACTGCCCGCTGGTGCTGCGCGTGCCCTGGGGCGGCGGCATCCGCGCGCCGGAGCACCACAGCGAGGCCAACGAGGCGATCTTCACCAACGTGCCCGGCCTGCGCGTGGTCATGCCGTCCTCGCCGCAGCGCGCCTATGGCCTGCTGCTGGCCGCGATCCGCGACGAGGACCCGGTGATCTACATGGAGCCCAAGCGGATCTACCGCCAGTACAAGGAGGTCGTCGCCGACGACGGCGAGGCGCTGCCGCTGGACGTGTGCTTCGTCCTGCGCGACGGCACCGACGTGACCCTGGTCGCCTGGGGCGCGCAGATCAAGGAGGCGCTGGAGGCCGCCGACGCGCTGGCGAAGGATGGCATCAGCGCCGAGGTCATCGACGTGGCCACCCTGCGCCCGCTGGACTTCGACACCATCGCCGAGTCGGTCTCGCGCACTGGCCGCTGCGTGATCGTGCAGGAAGCCCCGCGCACCGCCGGCTTCGGCGCCGAGATCGCCGCGCGCCTGGCCGAGCACTCGATGTACGACCTGCTCGCCCCGGTCGAGCGCGTCACCGGCTACGACACCCACATCCCGCTGTTCCGGCTGGAGATGAAGTACCTGCCGAGCGTGGAGCGTATTGTCACTGCGGCCAAGCGCGCGGTGGCGGCCGGCTGAGCCGCGAATCCCCCTCCCTTTCGCCGCAGGCGAAGGGGAGGACCGGGGAGGGATGCCTTTGATCTTGCCGTTGCTGATGCAATGGCGCGATGGCAAAGACAAAAGCAAAAGCACCCCTTCCCAACCCTCCCCTGCGCTGCGCGCAAGGGAGGGAGACAGGCAAGATCGAAAACCCCCGACCCCGCGGCACGCGAGGCGGAAGACCAAAAGACCCGAGAGACCCCATGACCGACACCAAGACCTTCCACCTGCCCGACCTGGGCGAGGGACTGCCGGACGCGACCATCGTCGAGTGGTTCGTCAAGGCAGGCGACAGCATCCGCCTGGACGAACCGCTGGTGTCGATGGAGACCGCCAAGGCCGTGGTCGAGGTGCCCTCGCCGGTGTCCGGCAAGGTGCTGAAGCTGGCCGGCGGCGCCGGCGAGGTGGTCGTCACCGGCGCGATGCTGGCCGTGTTCGAACCCGATCCCAACCTGCCGCAGCGCGCCGAGGGCCAGGACACCGGCCACCACCATGGCGACCACGCCCCGGCGAAGGTCGTCGCCAGCGACGAGGGTGGCGAACTGCCTGCGCAGCCGGCGCCGTCCGAGGCGCGCGGCGGTGACGCCGGCACCGTGGTCGGCGCGATGCAGTCCTCGGATGCGGTGCGCAGCGAGCAGGCCATCTCGGTGGGTGGGATCAAGGCGATGCCCGTCGTGCGCGCGCTGGCGAAGAAGCTGGGCGTGGACCTGGCGCGGGTACGCGCGACGGGCGCCGACGGCACGGTCACCCTGGCCGACGTGAAGCAGGCCGCGGCCGATCCCTCTGCTCTGCTCCCCTCTCCCCCCGGGAGAGGGGCCGGGGGAGAGGGTACGGCGGAGGCGGCACGGCGACCGGTCGCAACGTCGGCGCCCGCACCCTCTCCCCAACCCCTCTCCCGGGGGGAGAGGGGCTCAGAACGCACTCCGGTTTCCGTCGCCGGCAAACCAATGCGCACCCGCCCGCCGGGCGCGGCAAGCACCGCCGCCAGCGGCCAGCCCGAGCAACTCAAGGGCGTGCGCCGCAACATGGCCCGGGTGATGGCCGACGCGCACAGCAAGGTAGTGCCGACCACGCTGGTCGACGACGCCGACCTGCACGCCTGGATCGGCAAACAGGACATCACCGCACGCCTGGTCCGCGCGATCGTCTGCGCGTGCAGGACCGTGCCCGCGCTCAACGCCTGGTTCGACGGCGACGCGCTGGCGGTGACCCGGCACCCGCACGTGGACGTGGGCATCGCGGTGGACACCGACGACGGCCTGTTCGTGCCGGCGCTGCGCAATGCCGACATGCTCGACGCGCGCGGCATCCGCGAGGGCATCAACCGGCTGCGCGTCCAGGTCGAGGAGCGCAGCATCCCGGCCAGTGAACTGGCCGGCTACACCATCTCGCTGTCCAACTTCGGCATGTTCGCCGGCCGCTATGCCACCCCGGTGGTGGTGCCGCCGTGCGTGGCCATCGTCGGCGCCGGCAAGCTGAGCCACGACGTGGTCGCGGTGATCGGCGGCATCGAGGTGCACCGCCGCCTGCCGATCTCGCTGACCTTCGACCACCGCGCCGCTACCGGCGGCGAGGCCGCGCGCTTCCTCAAGGCGCTGCTGGACGACATGGCGCTGCCGCACTAGCCGGCGCCGCGGGACGGCCCCGCGCCGTCCCGCTTTTTTTTGTAGGAGCCCAGCTTGCTGGCGACACGGGCGTCGGAGCCATGAGAGCGTCGCCCGTGCCGAGGGCGTCGTGTCGCCGACTAAACCCGGCTCCTACAACAGCAAACCGCACGGGGTTTTCCCCTTCTGCGGCTTGGCGCTCCTCTGTAGGAGCCGACTTCAGTCGGCGACACGGGCGTCGGGATCATGAGGACGTCGCCTGGGCCGACAGTGTCGCGTCGCGGGCAAGCCCAGCTCCTGCAACGGTCGCGTCGGCGCTTCTGCAGGAGCCCAGCTTGCTGGCGACCGGGCGCCGGGGCGATGAAGAAGACGCCTGTGCCGACGCGCCCCATCCTGGGAAAAACCGCCCCGCATCCCGTCACACGCCCTGCGACGACGGCGACGTATCGTCGGCAGCCCCTTCCGCCGGAGCCACGCCATGCCGCACCACAGCCGCCTGAGCAACCTGGTCCTCGACTGCAGGGTCGACGACCTGGCCGAAGCCGTCGAGTTCTGGAGCAAGGCCCTGGGCAAGCCGGTGGCCAGCCTCGACCAGGACGGCGACGGCAGGTACGCCGAGCTGGAGACTGCCGCCGACGAGCCGATGGTCCTGCTGCAGAAGGTCGAGCACGACTCGCGCGTGCATTTGGACATCGAGACCGACGACATCGACGCCGAAGTCGAGCGCCTGGAGAAGCTGGGCGCGAAAAAGGTCGCCTTCGTCCACCGCTGGTGGGTGATGGAGGCGCCAACCGGCCACCGCTTCTGCGTGGTGCGCCAGCAGCGCAAGCCGTTCGGCCCGCACCTCAACCGTTGGGAGTGACATGCGGCTCATGCGTTCATCGTCGCGCCACTTCTTGCAGGAGCCCAGCTTGCTGGCGACGCGGGCGTCGGAGCCACGAGGGCGTCGCCCGTGCCACTCCTTTGTAGGAGCTGACTTCAGTCGGCGACACGGGCGTCGGGATCATGACGCCGTCGCCTGCGCCGACGGCGCGTGTCGCGGACGAGCCCGGCTCCTACACGCGCCGCGCGCGGTCCAGCCAGACCTCCAGGCCCTGCGCATTGAGCTCGATGTCCATCTCCAGCACGCCCAGCACCGCAGCGGCGTCGAGCGGGCAGCCGTGCGCCTGCGCGCGCTCCAGGTAGTACTCCGACAGCGCGGCGACCAGCGCGCGGTGCCGGTCCGGACCGCCGTCGCAGGCCTGCGCCAGCGAGACCATCGCATCGATCTGCTCATGCAGGTCGGCCGCCAGCCGCGCCACGTCGCCGACGCGGCCGAAGTGGGTCAGGTACATCGCCTGCGGCGACGCGCCCATCATCCGCGCGATCGAGGCCTGCATCGCCTCCGGCTCGAACTGCACCGGCGAGGAAGTGGGCAGGATGAAGGCGCCGCGTTCGCTGTCCAGCTCGCGGTAGGACAGGCCGAAGGTGTCGCCGGTGAACCAGCTCCTGCTGCGCGCGTCCCACACGCACTGGTGGTGGCGCGCATGGCCGGGCGTGTCGATGCAGCGCAGCGGGCGACCGGCCAGGTCGACGACGTGCCCGTCTTCGGCCACCACGACGCGCTCGGCCGGCACCGGCACAAGTTCGCCGTAGTGGCGCGCGAACTCGGCCTCGCCATACACCGCGGTCGCGCCGGCGACCAGGCGCGCCGGGTCGACCATGTGCGGCGCCGCGCGCGGATGCGCGACCAGGCGCGCGTTCGGCAGGTGCCGCATCAGCACGCCTGCGCCGCCGGCGTGGTCGAGGTGGACGTGGGTCAGGACCAGCCAGTCGACGTCGGCCGGGGCCAGACCGGCCTGTTCCAGCGCCGCCAGCAGCACCGGCACGCTGTGGTTGGTGCCGCAGTCGACGAAGGCGCCGCGCCCCTGCTCCACCACCAGGTAGGCCGCGTCGAAGCGCGGGCGCACGTAACCCGTGTCGATGGTGTGGATGCCATGTTCCGGCATGTGCCGCCCTTCCCTGCTGCCCGTCTCCTGCAACGCGCTTGCCATCCTATGCCAGGCGCGCGCGGGGCAGCGATCCCGCTTTGGTCGTAGGCGAAAAGCCGATCCCGCTGCCCTGTAGGAGCGCACTTCAGGGCGCGACCCCCGCCACTCCGGCACAGGCGACGCCCCCAGATCCCGACGCCCGTGTCGCCAGCAAGCTGGGCTCCTACAGAAATGCCGACGCGGCCGCTGTTGTAGGAGCCGGACTTGCCGGCGACCGGCGCCGTCGGCACAGGCGACGTCCTCATGGTTCCGACGCCCGTGTCGCCCACTGAAGTGGGCTCCTACAGGGGCGGATTGCGCCAGCCGGCCAGCAGCCGCATGCGCAGCGGGATCGCCAGCGCCAGCACCGCCAGGAACGCGCCGTAGGCGTAGAGCACCGCCAGCACCTGGCGCCAGATCGGGCCGCTGAGCGCGTCGGCCACGCCTTCGGCGTAGCCCCAGTGCATGCCGGCGATGCTCAGCGCCAGGGCCAGCAGCAGCACCGTCGTGTCATAGGCGCGCCGCGCCAGCGGTCGCGGCGTGCGCGGGTAGAACCAGTACAGGACACCGAGCAGGCCGAACCAGGGCAGGAACAGCAGCAGCGACAGCCAGGCCATCAGGCCTCCGCTTCGGCCAGCTGGCGCAACGCATCGAGGATCTCGTCCACGCCGGCCAGATCCCCGCCCAGCGTGCCGATCCGCTCGCCGAGCAGGCCGACCGTGCGCAGCTCCATCTCGTGCAACGCATCCAGGCCCTCGCGCCGGAGCCGGGCGATTACCTGTCCGGCCTCGCGCGGCGAGCCGTGGCCGTCGCCCTGCAGCAGCAGCCGGCCATCGCCGTCGACCAGCTTGAAGTGGAAGCGGCCGTCGGCCTCGCGGTACTGCTTGATCTGCGGCAGCTTCGCGGCCGTCGCCTTCTTCTTCGCGGCGGCGGCGCCCGGCGCCGAGAACCGTCCCAGGCCGACCGCGCGCTGCAGGCCGTCCAGCAGCGGCACGGTGACGTCGCGCGCCTTGCGCGCGCCCTCCAGCAGGATCTCCTCCAGCTGCGCCGGCCGGTCGATCAGCTGCGCGTACTGCTCGCGCATCGGCGCCACGGTCTCGTCAACCAGGACGAACAGGCGCTGCTTGGCATCACCCCAGCCGATGCCCTCGGCGAAGGCGTGACGCATCTCCTCGGTCTGCGGCGGAGTGGCGAAGGCCTGGTACAGCTGGAACAGGGTGGAACCTTCGGTGTCCTTCGGTTCGCCGGGCGCGCGCGAGTCGGTGACGATGGACATCACCAGCTTCTTCAGCTCCGCCGGCGGCGCGAACAACGGGATGGTGTTGTCGTAGCTCTTGGACATCTTGCGCCCGTCCAGGCCGGGCAGCGTGGCCACGTTCTCGTCGATCTGCACCTCGGGCAGCACCAGCGGCTCGCCGCCATTGCCGGTGGCCTGGCGCCAGGGGTCGCCGTAGAGGTGGTTGAAGCGCTGGCCGATGTCGCGCGCCATCTCGATGTGCTGGATCTGGTCGCGGCCCACCGGCACCTTGTGCGCGCCGAATGCGAGGATGTCGGCGGCCATCAGCACCGGATACATGTACAGGCCGGCGGTGACGCCGTAGTCCGGGTCCTCGCCGGACGCCAGGTTCTTGTCCACCGCCGCCTTGTAGGCGTGGGCGCGGTTGAGCAGGCCCTTGGCCGCGACGCAGGTCAGCAGCCAGGTCAGCTGCGGGATCTCGACGATGTCCGACTGCCGGTAGAAGGTCACCCGCTGCGGGTCCAGGCCGCAGGCCAGCCAGGTCGCGGCGATCTCCAGGCGCGAGCGGGCCACGCGCTGCGGATCGTCGGCCTTGATCAGGGCGTGGTAGTCGGCCAGGAAGAAGAAGCTCTCCACCCCCGGATCGCGGCTGGCGGCGATCGCCGGGCGGATGGCGCCGGCGTAGTTGCCCAGGTGCGGGGTGCCGGTGGTGGTGATGCCGGTGAGGACGCGGACGGTCATGGCGGATGCAGCGGGAAAGACCCGGCGATTCTACCTTGGCCCGCGCACGGGTCCGTCGATCGGACCGCACGGGCATCCGCCAACCCCACCACGCCCATCCGCGCGTTGATTACGGCAACCCACCGATGGACTGCCGCCATGCACCGATCCCTTGCGCTCCTGACCCTGTTCCTGGCGCTGCTGTGCGCCACGTCGCCTCCGGCAGCCGCCGGGCAGATCCGGCACCCGGGCTCGCCCGTGCAGGTGGATATCGTCGACCGCGAAACCGGGCAGGTGCTGCCGCACCACCGCCACCGCGGCCAGGACTGGCTCGCGGCCGAGCCCGGGCACCGCTATGCCGTGCGCCTGCGCAACCTCGGCGGCGCGCGCGTGCTGGTGGTGTTGTCGGTGGACGGCATCAACGCCATCGACGGCCGCACCGCCGACGTGTGCCAGGCCGGCTACGTGCTCGAACCGTGGCAGACGCTGGAAGTGAACGGCTGGCGCAAGTCGCTGCACGCCGTGGCCCAGTTCGTGTTCGTCGATCCGGCTGCCAGCTACGGCGCGCGTACCGGGCGCCCGGATAACCTGGGAGTGATCGGCGTGGCCGTGTTCCGCGAGAAGCCGCCGGCGTACTACCCGCGCCCGGCGACCGGCATCGCCGGGAGCCGGGCGCGGGACGCCGAAGGCAAGGCCGCGGAAGCGGCAGCCCCGACCGCCGACGCGGCGGCGCGGAGCGAGGCGCGCCGGCCCGGCGGCGCATACGGCGCCCCGGCGCCGCAATCCAGTGTCGGCACCGGTCACGGCAGCCTGGAAGGCTCGCAGGCCTACTACACCGCATTCGAGCGCCAGGGCCGGCCGGTGCAGGTCACCGAGCTGCGCTACGACACGTTCGGCGCATTGCTGGCGCGCGGCATCCCTGTCGAGCCCTACTACGGTCATCGCCATTCGTCCTATCCGGACCGGCCACGCGCCTTTCCCGGCGGCTTCGTCCCCGACCCGCGTTGACGCGCGGAAATGCCGCGCCACACACGAAGAGAGGCGGCCTGGGCCGCCTCTCTTCGTGCATTGGACGTCGTATACCCGTACCCGCCTCAGTGGCGATAACGGTCGTCCAGCGTGCTCTCGAACTCGCGCACTTCCTTCTCGGCGCGGTCCTTCTCCCAGCCATAGCGCTCCTGCAGCTTGCCGGCGAGGTACTGGGCGTTGCCTTCGGCGATGTCGAAGTCGTCATTGGTCAGGTCGCCCCACTTGGCCTGCATCTGACCCTTCAGCTGCTTCCAGTTGCCACCGATGATGTCGCGATTCATGTGCTGCTCCGTTGTGGTTGGCTTGATCGGACGGTCGTCTTCGTTGTTTGCGACCGTGGCGACAGGGTCACCCGCGGGGCGTTCGGCGCCGATCCAGCGCGCGTCAAGGCGAAGTTATCCGGCTGAACCTTTCATGCATGCATCGTCCCGGCGCACGCCGGGACGACGGTTGGCTGGGATCATCCACAACGTATTCCGGTCCGGCGCCACACGATGCGGTGTCGTGGACAGCAAGAAAAAAAGGGCCGGGAAAACCCGGCCCTTCATGCGGCAGAGTGCCGACGGCGGTCAGCAGCGGCCGTCCTTGCAGTCCTGCGCCTTGTCCTCGACCTTCTCGCCGGCCTTCTGGATGTCCTGACCCGCACCCTTCACGGTGTTGCAGGCCGACAGCGTGCCGGCGGAGAACAGGGCGAGCAGGGTCAGGGCGATGATGCGCTTCATGTTCGGGCTCCTCGTGACGGATCGGCCGCACTGCGTGCGGGTTGGCGGCCAATCTGGCGGGCTGCCCGTCGAACCGGTGTGAATGCGCCCGGGCCCGGTTCAGTCGCGCATCAGGGTCGATTTGCCGAACAGGCTCTCCACCAGGTCGACCGCCAGTTCGGCGGTGATGTTGTGGTCGTCCAGCACCGGATTGAGCTCGACGATGTCCAGCGAGCCCATCCGCCCGGTGTCGGCGATCATCTCCATCACCAGCTGCGCCTCGCGGTAGTTCGGCCCGCCGGGCACCGTGGTGCCCACGCCAGGGGCGATGCCCGGATCCAGGAAGTCGACGTCGAAGCTGACGTGCAGGTGGGTATCGGCGTCCACGCCGTCCAGCGCCTGCGCCATCACCCGCTTCATGCCGACCTCGTCGATGTAGCGCATGTCGTAGATGTCCAGGCGGTGCTGCTTGACCAGGCGCTTCTCCTCCGGATCGACCGAGCGGATCCCGATCTGGCGGATCTCCTGCGGCAGCAGCGCCGGCGCATCGCCGCCGAGCCGGGTCAGCGCCTCGGGACCGAGCCCGCACAGGCAGGCGACCGGCATCCCGTGCACGTTGCCCGAGGGCGTGACCTCGCTGGTGTTGAAGTCGGCATGGGCGTCCAGCCACAGCACGCGCAGTTTCTTTCCGGTCTCGCGGCAGTGCCGCGCCACCGCGGTGATCGAACCGATCGCCAGGCAATGGTCGCCACCCAGCATCACCGGCATGCGTCCGGCGCGCAGTTCGCGCAGGCTGGCCTCCATCAGCGCGCCGTTCCAGGCCACGACCTGCTCGAGGTGACGGTAGCCGGCGTCCGGCGGCAGCCAGGGATTGGCCGGCCCGGCCAGGTTGCCGCAGTCGCGCACGTCGACCCCGCGCCCGGCCAGCGCCTCGGCCAGGCCGGCGATGCGCAGCGCCTCCGGCCCCAGCGAGGCGCCACGGTGGCCGGCGCCGATGTCGGTCGGCGCGCCGATCAGGGAAACGGGCGGATAGCTTCGGGCCATGGGCATCGCGATCGGTTGCGTGGGCCGTACAGTCTAGTCAGCCGCGCCGCCGCGGACCCGCCGCAGTGCAGCGAGCACGCGCGCCTGCGCGACAGACACGCGCACGCACGCACGCCGCGCGCGCTGGAAGCTTTCAGGAGTGCGGCAAGGAATCCGCATGCAGGCGCGCAGCCGCGTGCGGAGATGGTGCCGCCTATCCGATTCGAACGGATGACCTACCGCTTACAAGGCGGTTGCTCTACCAGCTGAGCTAAGGCGGCGTCGCGCATCGGATTCTAGCGCAGCGTGTTCCGTCCCAGCGCGGCGCAGTCCTGTTCCTGGGCGCCGGGGAAGGTGGTGCGCACCGCGGCGATGTCGCCACTGGCGCCTTCCAGCCACCAGCGCGATGCACCGGCGGCGCCCTGCGCGCGCAGTTCGGCCGGGAAGCCGGCAGCGCGGAAGGACGCGGCGCGGCGTTCGGCCGTGTCGCGGCTGCGGTAGGCGCCCAGGGCAATGCCGTTGGCGTCGGCGCCCTGGTTGAGGACGAAGAAATCCTCGAAGCCCGCGGCGGCGATGCGCGCGGCCGTGGCCTGCGCCGCGGCGCGGTCGCTGGCCGGTGGCAGCACCACGCGGTAGCCGGCGGCCTCGCCGGGCTGCTCGCGGATGGCGCCATCGCGCAGCAGCGCACCCAGGCCGGCCTGTGCGACCTCGGCCGCACCACGCTCGCTGAACGGTCCCAGGCGCAGGCAGGCGAGCGGTTCGACCGCCGGTTCCTCCACGGGTGCATCGGCGGGCTCCGCCGCCTGCGAAGCCGGCGGCGGCAGCAGCCGCAGTTCGGCGCCGCCCTTGTCCGACACAGGTGCGGGCGCCGGCGGCGGCGGCGAGCGCAGCAGCCACCACGCGACGACCCCGAGGTTGAGGGCGACCAGGACGACGATCAGGGCACGGGAGAACATGGGCGGCGATTCTATCCGACGCGGCTGAGCGGGCCGGTCAGCCGCTGGCCGGCGCAGGCCGGTCGCCGCCATTCGCGCGTGCCCACAGCGCCAGGCCTTCCAGCACCAGCGCCGTGCGCAGCGTCGCCTGCGGCAGCAGCGGCAGCAGCGCGTCGGCGCCACCGCCGTGCAGCAGCAGCGCCGGCACGCGGCCGAGCCGCTGCGCCGCCTGCTGCAGCGAACGCTCGACCAGCGCCACCGCCGCGCCGTCGCAACCGGATGCCAGCGCGTCCTCGGTGTCGTCGGCGAACTCGCCGTAGCGGCCGCCGGCCGCCGGCAGCTGCACCGCGCGCTGGTGCAGCGCCTGCCGCATCAGCGTCGGCGAGGCGGCGATGCGGCCGCCGTGGTGCACGCCGTCGGCATCGAGCAGGTCGATGGTCAGGGCGGTGCCGACGCCGGCCACCAGCACGTCGCCGCCGCCGGCACGAGCGCCCAGCAGGGCCAGGAAGCGGTCCACGCCCAGCCGCTCCGGCTGCGCGTAGGCCACGCGCACGCCGGCGCACTCGGCCGCGGTGCGGGCCACGTGGACCCGTTCGAAGCGTTCGCGCAGCAGCGCCAGCACCTGGGTGGTCAGCGCCGGTGCGGCCACGCTCGCCACCCAGGCCTCGCGGCCGCGAGGCAGCGGGCCCTGGCTGGCGTCGCCGGCAACCAGCGCATCGGCGCCGTGCGGCCAGGCCAGCACCTCGCCGATGCCGTCGCCGTGGTGCCAGGAGGCGGCCTTGAAACGCGAGTTGCCCAGGTCGAACAGCCAGTCGCTCATTGCGGTCTCACGCTCACTTCGCCGGCATGGAATATGCGTTCGTCGCCCGCCGCGGTCAGCACCCGCAGGCCGCCGTCGTCAGCCAGGCCGGCGGCGCGGCCGGCGAGCTCCTCGCGGCCGGCCAGTACCCGCACCTGCCGGCCGGCGAGCGCGTCCAGGGCGGCGTAGCGTGGCAGGAAAGGCGCCAGGCCGTCGCGGTCGAACGCGTCCAGCGCCGGCAGCAGGCCGGCCAGCACCGCCGCGGCAATGGCATTGCGCGGCGGCAGGGCGCCGCCGCGCAGCTGCGCCAGGTCGGTCCAGGGCTGTTCGATCGTCGCCGCCGATGCGGCCGGCAGGCGCACGTTGATGCCGATCCCGACCACCGCGTGCACCGGCCCGGCGTGTTCGCCGCCGCCCTCGACCAGCAGCCCGGCCAGCTTGCGGTCGCCGGCAACCAGGTCGTTCGGCCACTTCAGCCCGACGGTGTCGAAGCCGTGCCCACGCAGGGCCTCGGCCACGGCCACCCCGGCCACCAGGCTCAGCCCGCCGAGGCGGGCCAGCCCGCCCTCGAAGCCGCGGCGCACCGACAGGCACACCTGCGCGCCCAGCGGCGAGGCCCAGGCCCGGCCCAGGCGGCCGCGGCCGGCGCTCTGGCGCTCGGCCAGCAATACCGCGGTGCCGGGTGGCGCCGGCCGGCGCAGCAGCTCGCTGTTGGTCGAGTCCAGGCTCCAGGCCACCTCCAGCGAACCGATGCCCGCGGCCACGGTCGCCGGCAGCGCGGCGCGCAGGGCCTTCACGTCCAGCAGGTCCGGCGGCTGCGCCAGCGCGTAGCCCTGCCCCGGCCGGGCCTCGACCTCGACCCCGGCCGCACGCAGCGCCTCGATCCGCTTCCAGATGGCGGCACGGGTCACCCCGGCCTCGCGCGCCAGCGCGTCGCCGGACACCGCGCCGGCACCCAGCCGGACCAGCAGTTCGCGATCGTCCACGTGCCCCCCAGGCCGACCGGCCAGTCCAGGCCGTCGATTATCGCCCGCCGGCCCGGCGTGGCCCAGACACATGCCGACGGCCCGCAGGCGCGCTATAGTCCGGGGTCTCCGCTGCCGGTCGATGGATCCGCCGATGCGCCGCCTGCTCCCGTTCCTGCTGCTGCTCGCCGCCCCGGCGATGTGCTGGGCGACGGCTTCCGAATCCGATCCCGCGCCCAAGCGCGGCGCCTGCGTCTATGCACGCCCGGCCCCGGCCCTGGTGGCCGACGGCGATGCACCGCAGGCGCGCCCGGCCACGCCGCCGGCGGCGCGCAGCACGCCGCGCACCAGCGCCACCGGCGGTGGCGGCAGCGACGGCGATGCGGTGGCACCGCGCACCCGCGGCAACCGCTGGCACAGCTTCCTGCCGGGCATGTTCCGCTGATCAGGGCGCTGTCGCGCTGGCTGCGGCCGGCTTCCCCGAGCATCGACGACGTTACCTGGCAGGCCGCCTGCGCACCCCTGCCGTGGGTGGCCGCGCTGGAACCGAAACGCCGCGAGCGCCTGCGCCCGCTGGCCGCGCGCTTCCTCCACGAGAAGACCATCACCCCGCTGTCCGGGCTCGAGCTGGACCCGGTGCAGCGGGTCCAGCTGGCTGCGCTGTGCTGCCTGCCGCTGCTGGAGTTCGGCGAGGCCGGGCTGCGCGGCTGGTCGCAGCTGCTGGTGTACCCGGATGCGTTCCGCGTGCGCCGCAGCCACGTCGACGCCGCCGGGGTGCTGCACGAATGGGACGATGAGCTGGCCGGCGAGGCCTGGGACCAGGGTCCGCTGATCCTGTCCTGGGCCGACGTGCAGGCCGACCTGGCCCAGCCCGATGCCGGCTTCTGCGTGGCCGTGCACGAGATGGCGCACAAGCTCGACGTGCTCGACGGCGAACTCGACGGCACCCCGCCGCTGCCGGCGCGCTGGCAGCGCGAATGGGCGCGCGATTTCCAGCGCGCCTACGACGCGTTCTGCGCGGAGGTGGACGCCGGCCGCGAGACCACGATCGATCCGTACGCGGCCGAGGCGCCGGAGGAGTTCTTCGCGGTCGCCACCGAGTACCACTTCTCTGCGCCGGCGCTGCTGGCCGAGGCGATGCCGCAAGTGGCCGCGCACCTGGCGCGCTTCTACGGCCCCGCCCGCCCCTTGTAGGAGCACAGCTTGCTGGCGGCCGGGGCGTCGGAACCACGAGGACGTCGCCTGGGCCGAGGGCGTCGCGTCGCCGGCTGAACCCGGCTCCTACAAACAGCAAACCGCGCGGGGCCTTCCCCTTCTGCGGCTCGGCGCTGTTCTGTAGGAGCTGACTTCAGTCGGCGACGGGCGTCGGAGTCATGAGGTGTCGCCTGTGCCGACGTGGCGGGGGTCGCCGGCTGAACCCGGCTCCTACAACGGCAACGGGCGTCGGGAATCTGCGGAAGGCGCGCGGGCCGGCAGGTGTGTCATCGCAAGACGGGCGCCTGCACACATCCGACGCATCACAGGGATCAGAGCCCCGGCGGCAGGGTGACCTCGAAGCGCGCGCCGCCCAGCTCGGGCGAACGGGCGACCTGCAGGTCGCCGCGGTAGTCGCGGACCAGGTCCTGCACGATCGACAGGCCGATGCCGTGGCCCTGCACCCGCTCGTCGCCGCGCACGCCGCGCTGCAGCACCCTGGCCACGTCCTCCGGGACGATGCCGGGGCCGTCGTCGTCGACCGCCAGCTGCAGGCCGGCGCGGCGGTTGGGCGCGGACGGGCCGGAGCGCGCGGTCAGCAGCACCCGGTGCCGCGCCCACTTGAACGCGTTCTCCAGCAGGTTGCCAAGCAGTTCCTGCAGGTCGCCGGCCTCGCCGTAGAACTGCACGCCGGGCTCGATCTCAAACTCGCACAGCACGTTCTTGGAGGCGTAGACCTTCTCCAGCCCGCGCACGATCTCCTCGGCACTCGATTCGATCGGCACCGGCGCGGAGAACAGCTTGTGGCCGCCGGACGCAGCGCGCGCCAGCTGGTAGGAGACCAGGTCGCTCATGCGCTTGAGCTGTACGTCCACTTCCTCGCGCAGCGCCTGGTCGTGCGCAACGGCACCGTCGGTATCGGCGTCAAGCTGGGTGCGCAGCACCGCCAGCGGCGTCTTCAGGCTGTGGGCCAGGTCGGCCAGGGTGTTGCGCTGGCGCTCCAGGTTCTCGCGCTCGCTGTCGATCAGCGCGTTGATGCTCTCGGTCAGCGGTTCCAGCTCGCGCGGATGGCGCTCGCTCATGCGCTGCAGCTGGCCGCGCTGGACCCGGGTCAGCTCGGCGATCACCCGCTGCAGCGGGCGCAGGCTCCAGTTGAGGATCACCACCTGCAGCAGCAGCAGGATCAGGCCGGCGCCACCCAGGTAGACCCACAGTGCGGCGCGGAACACACGCACCTGCGCGGCCAGGATCTGCGCGTCCTCCATCACGAAGATGGTGTAGGGGAACTCGTTGTCCGGGCCGCGTTCGGCCCAGACCAGGCCGATGCCGTAGCGGTAGACCTCGCCCCCGCTGCCGTCGATCTGGGTCATCGCCAGCGGGCCGTCGAAGCGCTCCTGCCGCGGTTCCAGTTGGCCGGCGACCTCCGGCAGCAGCGGGCCTTCGGCCGAGAGCGAGGCCCAGTGCCCGTTCGGCATCACCACCTCGGCGTACAGGCCGCTGCCGGGCCGGTGGAAGCGCGGATCCGGGCCCAGTTCGGGCGTGTACAGCGAGCCGTCGCGGCCGAAATCGATGTTGTCGGCGTACGCCATGGCGTAGCTCGCCAGCCGCTGGCGCAGGTTGGCCTGGGCGGTCTCGGCGAAGGCGCGGTCCAGGGCGAAGCCGGCCAGCATCAGGAACGCGACCAGGCTGATGCTGGCCGCGGTGAGCTGGCGTGCCTTGAGCGAGCGCGGCCGCCATGGCCGGAACCCCATGCGGCTGCGCTCCACGGGTTGCCCCGACGTCTGCCCCGGTTCCAGCCGGTCAGCCGTCGGTGCGCGGGATCGCGAAGCGGTAGCCACGACCGCGGACGGTCTCGATCGGCTTCAGCTCGCCGTCCGGATCCAGCTTCTTGCGCAGGCGGCCGATGAAGACCTCCAGCACGTTGGAGTCGCGGTCGAAGTCCTGCTGGTAGATGTGCTCGGTCAGGTCGGCCTTCGAGACCAGCTCGCCGGCGTGCATCATCAGGTACTCGAGCACCTTGTACTCGTAGCTGGTCAGGTCGACGTTGCTGCCGTTGACGCTGACCGTCTGCGCGGCCAGGTCCAGCGCGACCGGGCCGCACTCCAGCACCGGCTTGCTCCAGCCGGCGGCGCGGCGGACCAGCGCGTTGAGCCGGGCCAGAAGCTCCTCGACGTGGAACGGCTTGACCAGGTAGTCGTCGGCGCCCTGCTTGAGGCCCTCGACCTTGTCCTGCCAGCTCGAGCGCGCGGTCAGGATCAGCACCGGGAAGTTCTTGCCTTCGTCGCGCAGGGCCTTGACCAGCTCCATGCCCGACATCTTGGGCAGGCCCAGGTCGATGATGGCCACGTCGAACGGCACTTCGCGGCCCATGTACAGGCCTTCCTCGCCGTCCTGCGCGGCATCGACCGCGAAGCCCTCGCGCTTCAGGCGCGCGGCCAGCGTTTCCCGCAGCGGCGCCTCGTCTTCGACCAGAAGGATACGCATGCACTCTCCCTGAGTTGCGGTTTTCGTGTGGGCGGCCCGCGGACCCGGGGCCGACCGTTCCAGTGTCTAGCGCTCGTCGTTATCGGAGCGTGGCGGCGCGCTGCGCCGCTCGGCCCCGGGGTCGTCCATGTAGCGGACCCGGCCACGATCGTCCATGTATTTCACCCGGGTGATGCTGCGCCCTTCGAACGGCACCTGCTCGGCGCCCAGGATCTGGCCCCCGGTGGAACGCTGGACCCGGCGCACGGCCTCGGAGATCGAGCGGCCGTCCTGGCGGGCCGACTCCTGGCCGGCCTCCCGGCGAGGCGGCGGCGGCACATCGCGGCCGCGCTGCATCAGCGATTCGCGCGGGCGCACCTCGCGCGGCCCCTGCGACCTCGGCCCGGCTTCCTGCCCGGCGGGGCGCGGGGGTTCCTGCGCGCCGACGTCGCTGGCCGCCACGCCCAGGGCGAGCGGCAACATGGCAATGGCGAGTCGGAACATGCGGGACATTACTGAATACCTAACGGACTCTGGCGCTAATGGCAAATCCCGCCCCAAGGCCGGGGGCGGAATCCAAGGCGCTGGCTGGAAGACGATGGTCGTTAGAAAGCGGTGAATCCGGTCTGAACTTATCCACACCCGGGGCCGCCCCTGTTCAGCCGGCGGCCCACTCAGAACACCTCGGCCACGCAGCAGCGCAGCGAGCCGCCACCGGCCTCGATCGCCGCCAGCGGCACCTGACCCAGCTCGAATCCGGCCGCCGCCAGCGCCTGCCGCTGCGCCGGATCGAGCGAGGCGGCGGCCGCCCCGCTCATCCACACCCGCCGCGGCGACAGCGCGATCGCGTTGCCCGCGAACGCGGCCTGCTGGGTGGGCGTCAACAGCACCGCATGCGGCGCGTACAACGCGGCGATGGCGTGGGCCACGGCCGGGTCGGCGAAGCCGGCCGGGCTGGCCAGCAGCGCGCGACCGGCCAGCACCGCCAGCACCACGTTGGCGTGGTACTCGCCCGGGGCCAGGTCGAACAGCAGGGTGGCGCGCAGGCCGAAGGCCTCATGCATCAGCCGCGCGCCGGCCTCGTCGCAGCGCTCGGACAGGCCGCAGTAGCCCAGCCCGCGGGCGCGGTCGACCACCAGCGAACCGGTCAGCTCGCACGGGTGCGGCTGCTGCGACAGGTCCACCTCGGTGGTCCCGACCACCTCGCGGAAGAAGCCACGGATGTCGGCCCGCGCCGCCTCGGGCTGGCGCACGGTATGGCGCATGCGGCCGACGACCAGCCGCGGCAGCGCCTGCGGATACGCCCGCGCGTCCGGCCGCGCGGTAGCGAAGACGTTGTTGGGGAACACCGCGTCGGGCGCGGCTGGATCGCCGGCGAAGGCGAACACCGGCACGTCGGCCGCCAGCGCCTGCTGCAGCGCGCGGTGCTCGGCCAGCGCGGCATCGCCGCGGTAGCACTCGGCCGCGGCCATGTAGCGGTTGTCGCGGGCCGATTCCTCGGCGCGGGCGAACCCCTCGGGGGTGACCAGGAACGCGGCCCGCGCGGTGGCCGGGCCGAAGTCCGGCGCGCAGCCGCGGGCCAGCGCCAGGAACGCGCCGGGGTCGCGGGTGATCACGCCGCCGCGCGCCGCTGCGCCGCGGTGGCGGCCAGCGCCTGTTCGACCAGGGCCCAGCCGGCGCCGGGGCGGTGCGCGCCCTCGCTGAGCACCTGGCGGAAGGCGCGTCCGCCCGGCTGGCCGTGGAACAGGCCCAGCACGTGGCGAGTGATGTGCTTGAGCGCCACCCCGCGCGCCAGCTGCGCCTCGACGTAGGGGCGCAGCGCGCGCAGCAATTCCCCGCGCCCGCGCAACTCGCCGCCGTACAGGTCGACCTCGAGCCGGTGCAGCAGGTACGGGTCGTGGTAGGCGGCGCGGCCGAGCATCACCCCGTCGACGTGCCGCAGTTGCGCCTGCGCCTGGTCCGGCGCGGCGACGCCGCCGTTGACCAGCACCCGCAGGTCCGGGCGCTCGCGCTTGAGCCGCCAGGCCCACTCGTAGCGCAGCGGCGGGATCTCGCGGTTCTCCTTCGGCGACAGGCCCTGCAGCCAGGCGTTGCGCGCGTGCACCACGAAGGTGCCGCAGCCGGCCGCGGCCACGGTGTCGACGAAGCCGCGGAAGCGCTCGTAGTCGTGCTCGTCGTCCACGCCCAGCCGGCACTTCACCGTCACCGGCACCGTCCGTCCGTCGACGGCCGCCGCCGCGATCATCGCCGCCACGCAGTCGGCCACCAGTGCCGGCTCCCGCATCAGGCAGGCACCGAAGCGCCCGGCCTGGACCCGGTCGGACGGGCAGCCGCAGTTGAGGTTGACTTCGTCGTAGCCCCACTCCGCGCCGATCCGCGCGGCCTGCGCCAGCGCCTGCGGTTCGCTGCCGCCCAACTGCAGGGCGACGGGATGCTCGACCGGGTCGAACCCGAGCAGGCGCTCGCGGTTGCCCAGCACCACCGCGTTGGCATGGACCATCTCGGTGTACAGCCGCGCATGCGGCGCCAACAGCCGGTGGAACACCCGGCAGTGGCGGTCCGTCCAGTCCATCATAGGGGCCGTGGCGAGAATTTTATTCTTGTAATTCATTTACTTACGTATCATAATCAAAAACATGTGAGACGAAAATCGTACTCTCATGTGCACTGGAATTTGCCCGATTTCGCCCCTCTACGCCCTCTTACAGCACACATAGCGCACACGAAATGGCCACGATCACCAAGCTGCCGTCGGGCCACTGGCGGGTCCAGGTTCGACGAAAACAATCGTATGCCAGCGAGACCTTCCTGCGCCATGAGGACGCGCGAAGGTGGGCCACTGAAACCGAGCACCGGATTGATCGTGGCGAACCACCGCTGAAGCGAGGCAAAGTCGACCCGACCACGTTCGCCCATCTGGTCGATCTGCACGTGGAAGACATGTGCGAGGTGGGCAAGGCGCCGCGCCGCTCCAAGGCATTCACGCTCGACGCGCTGAAAGACAAGCTCGGCAAGGTCAGGCTTGAGGATCTCACGCGCGAGCGGCTGATCCAATTCGGCAAGAATCGTGCAAAGGAAGGCGCCGGCCCGGTGACACTCAGCACCGACTTCAGCTACCTCAAGCTCGTACTCACCCATGCGGCGGCCGTGCATGGCGTCAATGTGAAGGCCGAACCCGTCGATCTAGCACGGTTCGCCCTCAAACGATTGGGCCTGATCGGACAGTCGCGACAGCGCGACCGGCGCCCAACCGCCGATGAACTCCAGCGCCTGCTCGACCACTTCGACGACAACTCCAAGCTGCAAATTCCAATGGGTCGGGTCGTGCGCTTTGCTATTGCCAGCGCGATGCGTCAGGAGGAGATCTGTCGTATCCGCTGGAGCGAGGTCGACGTACAGCGGCGCGTTGTCCTTGTACGCGATCGCAAGGATCCGCGAGAGAAGGACGGCAACCACCAGTTCGTACCGCTACTCAATCTGACCGGTTTCGATGCACTGCGTCTAATTCGGGTACAACGCAAGTATTGCCGGCGTGGCGACTTGATCTTTCCATACAACTCGCGTTCGATTGGCACTGCATTCCGACGTGCGTGCAAGCTCCTGAAGATCCATGACCTGCACTTTCACGACCTGCGACACGAGGCGACCAATCGGCTGTTCGAGGCAGGCATGAGCATCGAACAGGTCGCACTCGTCACTGGTCATCGTGACTGGAAGATCCTCAAGCGCTATACCCATCTGCGTCCGGAAGCACTGCACGAGTCGCATAGCAGATCTTCGAGCCTGGCCAAGGCGGCCCAAGCAACCGCATATCTGCTTGCGGTTCAATTGCAGGCGGAATGGGCGAGCCGCGCGGATGCCGCCATAGATGCACGCCAGCCAAGTGATGGAACCTCGGATCGCACGCAACAATTGGCTGGTCTGCTGCTAGAAGGCAGTGGCACCAAAAAAGTACCGCAGCTCGTCAAGGATCAGGCACGACGAAAGCAAAGGTAATGCTTTTTCAGCCCTTCGTTCCTTGATCAGATAGAGACTTAACAACGCTTTCTTCAAACGGAACTCCACTCAAGCGTTCACATCGCTTGTGTACCACCGCGGCACGATGGAATATAACCTCAGGCAGGGGGATGGGGTTGTGCCGTGCGCAAGCGAGGAGACGATCGAACTCTCTTACTGTTCGCTTCTGCCCAAGGAGCTAGCGAGCGCATAGCGATTGATTGGCCGCATGGTGGGAGATTTCCCCTCAATGACGGCGGAGACAAGGTCGAGAACTGGGTCTGGAACGATCTCAAGAGATCGCGTAGCCCATTGATCATCAGCGGCTACTCCAGCCTGGATCGCTTCCTTGAGTTTGCATCGGTCAGCGACCGTGAAGCGCAAGTAAGACTACTGGTCGGAAATGAACCTTTCGCATCACGGCGGCAGGAGTTCCAACTTCTTGAAGATGAGCTTCCAGCGCTCGCAGAGAAGTATTGGCTGGGTCGTGGCGTCTCCCTAATCCGCTCGGCCGCATTGATTCGGACAATCGAACGACTGAAGGAAGGCTCCGTACAGGCGAGATATCTCCGTGGCGGCAACATGCTCCATGCAAAGATCTACTGTAGTGATCAAGCGGCAACCTTAGGCTCAAGTAATTTCACAGAACCAGGGCTTGTCAATCAACATGAAGCCAACGCGCGCTTCGAACGAAATGGCGTCGATGCGGATCGCTATCACGAACTAACAAAAATTGCGGAAGGCTTCTGGTCCCTAGGAACTGACTATTCACATCAACTTATCTCTCTTCTTGAAAGGTTGCTGAGGCCAGTCCATTGGGATGAAGCACTCGCTCGCGCTTGCGCCGAGGTGCTCGAGGGCGACTGGGCGAGCATCTATCTACATGGGGACTATCTGGGCGATGCCGATACGCTTTGGCCAAGCCAAAAACAGGGCATTGCTCAAGCCCTACTGGTTCTTGACCAACAGGGCAGCGTGCTTATTGCAGACGCGACTGGTGCCGGCAAGACTCGCATGGGCACCCATCTGGTTGGTGCCGTCCACGACAACATCGTTCGTTCCGGAAGGTTGTGGCACGGGAAGGCGGTAATGATCGCCCCGCCTACCGTTGTCGAAGAATGGGAACGGGAAGTGCTCAGGACCCATGTCCAGCTGGATGTACGCTCCCATGGCGAGCTTAGCCATCGTGGTAGTCGGCGCCATGCGTTGCGTGTCGAAGAGCTAAAGCGCGCCCAAATCCTGTGTGTAGACGAAGGGCATAACTTTCTTAACCTGAAGGCTCAACGCACGCAGCTAATCCTAGGAAACATGGCGGATCATGTAGTGATGCTAACAGCAACGCCAATCAACCGCGGCATCACTGATCTGTTGCGCATTGCAGATGTCCTGGGGGCCGACAACCTGGAACCTTCCACCATCGAGACATTCCACAAGATGTTGAGGGCGAAAGACTTCACCCGGTCACTGACATCCCCAGAAGTTGATCAGCTGCGTCTAGAGTTGCGCAAATTTACAGTTCGCCGGACCAAGAGCATGCTCAACGTCCTGATTGATCGCGAACCTTCCGCATATCGAAGCACCGATGGAAGGGAATGCCGGTTCCCGAAACACAATCCCAACGTGTACAAACTAGAAGAGCCTATATCCGATCGGGAGCTTGCGCATCGCATCAAGGATCTTGCCGACACGCTATATGGCGTTACTCACTTTGTCCGCCCAATTGAGATGCCTACCCTGCTCCACAGGCAAGGCGTCACAGAAGCACAGTATCTCCATGGCCGCCTTTCCTCGGCAAAGAAGCTAGCGAGATACGCAATCATGAAAGCTCTACGCTCCTCGCGTGCGGCACTTCTCGAACACATTCATGGAACAACCAACACACTTAAAGAATTCTCGCTCACCCAAAGCTTCAGAAAGGATGAAACCGGGAATCAGTATCAGAAAGTACAGGATATTGCGGGACGTATCCCCGAGAACAAGCTGCGTGTGGATCTCCCCGACTGGCTATCTAACGAATCGGCTCACTCCGAAGCCTGTCGGCATGATGCCAGCATCTACCTCGAGATCAGCAGACTAGTACGCGAGATAACCGCTCACCGCGAGACCAAGAAGGCTGAGCTTCTCACGACTCTTCTAGAGGAATCGGAATCCGTACTCGCCTTCGACAGCCGTCCCATAACGCTTGCCCTGCTCCAAGGCATGCTTCGCAGCAAGGGGGTTGGCGCCATGCTCGCGACTGGAGACGCAAAGTCAGATCGTGATCAACTGTTAAGTGCTTTATCCCTGGGATCCCCTGCAAGCAAGGTTCTTGGCCTGTGCTCTGACAGCTTGTCTGAAGGCGTCAACATGCAAAGGGCATCTGTCCTAGTGCACCTGGATATGCCCAGTGTCGTGCGTGTCGCTGAACAACGTGCCGGCCGCATAGACCGGCTGGATAGCCCCCACTCAACTGTTCATGTCTGGTGGCCCGATGACGCCGATGAGTTTGCGTTGAGCTCAGATGAGCGCTTGATCGAGAGATTCGAGACCGTAGAAAGGCTTCTGGGATCGAATGTTCCATTGCCAGAACACCTTCAACGCCAAGCCGACGTTTCTCCCGTAAAAGTTACTGCGAGGCAGATGGTTGAAGAGTACGAGAACAGCGCAGGAAATGCATGGGACGGTATTGATGATGCCTTCTCTCCAATTCGCGGCCTATTGGAGGGCCCAGATTCGCTGATCTCGAAAGACGTATATGAGCGCTATCGCATCGTCACTGAAAAAGTGCTTTCCCGGGTCAGCCTTGTTTCTGCGACACAACCTTGGGCTTTCTTCTGCCTTAGCGCCGGGGCTTTCAACGCACCACGATGGCTTTTTATGTCCTCTGCTAATGAGGATATCCAATCAGAATTTACGGCCATAGTCGCCATGCTTCGTGAGCAGCTTGGACCTGACGTTCACAACCTTCCGCTTGACGACAGGTCGGCCAGGACAATGAACATGTTCCTTGAACGCTTGCCCATGGCGGAACGCCACTTACTCTCCCGAAAGAAACAGCGAGCAATCCACCAACTTCTCGATGTTTGCAGTCATCTCATATCGTATGCGTCAAGCAAGCAACAGGCCGAAGACCTTGAGTTCCTAGAAAAACTGCAAGATCTTCTCAGCCATCCCAGCAAGGATCGCCTACCAGACTGGAATGAGATCGCGGCACGCTGGCTCGACATCATTCGTCCGATCTGGTTTGAACGATTGCGGGAGAAACGATCGCGACCCTTGCTACTGGAGGACATCCGCAGCGATCTGCTCGAACGACCCGATTGGGTACTTGAAGCTGTTCGACGACATTTCGGAGTGATCCCGGCACCGCACCATCCCGATGAGCGGATTCGAGCTTGCATTGTCGGAGTTCCATAATCGGACACTTCTACGACAGCTACCGGCCATAAGCGGACATCCGAAACGGCTGTCTAACGATGCCAAAGCAGCTTCGAGCCTAACGCCTGAGCCAAGCCGCGCCGAACGTTCCAGGCTCGCCTACACCGACAGCGCTGCTGCGACTAGCCCGGGGTTGCTGACTGGCCACGGCATCCCAGCCACGGCCGTGCTCTCGAGCGGCCGAGCCAGATGCAGCGCAATGTACTCCACTCGCGCTCCGCCGTGACACAGCCGCAGCAATTCGCCGATCACTAGCGCCCCCGCTGCCGCGCCAGTGAAAGGCGTGGCGATGCTGCGCCCCGCCAGGCGCAGCGCGCCGCAGCGATCGCCGCTGTCGGCCAGCAGCTGCTGGTAGGCCACCTGGTTGAAGGGGCCGGGATTCGCATCGGCGGGCGCGGTCGCCGGGTCCGGCCAGCAATCCAGCGCCGAGCGCGGGGCCGGGAAGGTGTGCACGTTGATGCCGAGGTAATCGCCGGGGCCGCGTCCGAGGCCGGCCTCTATCACTCGGGAAAAGCCCACCTGCTCGACCAGCCGTCGCGCCGCCGGATTGTCCACCCCCATCAGCGCCACGGCCGGCTCGTCGCTAGCCACGGTGAAGTCAGCGCCGAAACGCCGTTCGATGAGCGTCGTGCGAAAGCCGCGGTGCTCAGCCCAGTCCGCCGCCATGCGAGTCTTGCGGCGTCCCACATCGATCTCGCGACTGAGCAAAGAGGTGCTCTTATTCGCGAGCGAAACCGGATCGAAATCCTGCAGCACCAACTCGCACGGGTAGGCGCCGTAGGGCAGCAGGCCCAAGGTCCACAGGTAGGCCTGGCCCAAGTTACCAACGCCCACCAGCCAAGCCGATTGCGGCAGCACCGTCAGCGCCGGACCTGACGCGGCCGCCGTCCACGGCACCGTCGGATCCCACAATGACCAGCCGATGCGGCGATGGCAGGCCAGCGCCTGCGTTCCGCGGAAGAACTGAAAGATCTCGCTCACCGCCATCGCGCCGGCGAGCACCGCCGCGGCTGCGCAGTTGCCCTGCTCGGCCAGTGGCTCGTCGTCCAGCGACAGCACCGCGGCTGTCCAGCCATTGAAGCTGGCGCGAATGCCAAAGCCTTCGGCGTGCACGCGTCCGATCACCAGGCACGGCACTTGGGGATCCCGCGCGCTTGCGCGCGTGACACCGAAGGCTTCCAGGGTAGCGGCCAAGCCCGCGGGCGCCGGCGTATCCGGATGCCCTCGCCAGCGTGCGCGCAGCGGCTGCTCGGGCCCCAAGTAGCTCACGCCGCCCAGCAGGCACGGCAACGCAGTGGCGGCGGCCGTCAGCAGGGCGGCCTGCGCCATCTCGCCTAGGTCGGCGCCAAAGACCAACTGCACGCGATAGCGCGCGAAGATCGCCAGCGCCTCGGCCTCGGAGGCCGCCTCGCCGGTGTCCAGCACCATCTTGAGCACCCGACTCAGGCGCTCGCCCAGCTCCTCCATCGACTCACTCATGGTCATCCTCCATTACCAAGAACCGACGGCCGCAGCCGCCCACCGCCTGCCATTGGTGGTCGCCTTCGTAGACGTACACGCCCACCGACCAGCGGCGGATTCGCGGCCGCGCGAAGTTGGGCAAGATGATTGCGACGTGGCCGCGCGCGGCGATCAGCGGGTTCTGTCGATCGATGCGGCTCTGTCGGGCGCTGTACGGGTGCACGTGCACATCGCCCACCACCTGCACACCGCGCTCGCGCACGATCGCCCACAGGCGACGAAATGCCGCCGCAGGCAAGTCCACGACGCCACGGGCGTGCACTTCCGGGTGCAGGTCATCGAAGTACAGCACGTCGGTGACGCGGCGACCGTGCTCGGTCATCTGCCCGAGCAGGAAGGCGCCCGATTCGTGGGTCTCACCGCCAGTGCGTGCGTGCAGCTGCGCGATCAGGCCGTCCCACAGCCGGCGTGGCATCCGAAGTTCACTGGGCGCGGGCATAGTCAGGCGACCCCAGCAGATCGGACACGACCCGCACGTAACGGTGGATGCCCACGGCCGGATCCCACAGCATGGACGGATGCTGCTGGCGCCAGGCCTCGTGGCCCTGGATCGCGATGCGATCGCAAGGGATGTACAGCGCGCTGGCGTTCCAGTTCGGGTTGAAGGCGGCGTTGATCCGCTCGTGGCCGCGCGGCCACCGCGCCGGGGACAGGTTGGCGTTGCACTCGACATCCCACGGCTGGGCCGTGGGCGCGTTGCGCGGGTAGTTGGTCAGCTCGAAGCGCAGCAGCAGCCGGCTGCCGTCGCCGGCACGCACCCAGATCAGCGCGTGCGGCCAGGCAATCGAGTCCAGCCCCCAACGGCCCGAGAACGAGCCGTTGAGGAAAGCCCCGGAGTTGACGTCGGCCTCGAAGGCCTGTTGGTCCAAGGACATTATGTCAGCCCTCCACGCGCTTGAAGGGCACCAGGTCGAAGGCCACCGCGCACAGCACGCCATCGGTCAGCGTGCCGATTTGGGCGTCGGAATCGGGGCGCTCGTCGCCACCTTCGAGCTCGAGCACGTGCTCGGCCGCGTCGCGCGGCGACATCTCGAAGGCGTTGTGCGTCGCCCACTGATGCACGTGGCCCACGCGCGTCACCGGCGGGAAGTCGCGCGACTTCGTCACCCCGTTGAAGGTGACGTTGACGCTGACGCGCCGGCAGCGGCCCTGGTGCAAGCGCACCAGCGCCGGTCCGCCCTCGCCCTTGCCCGATACCAGCGCCTGCACCGGCGTCTTCAGCTCCACCGGGCCGTCGTGATCCTCGGCGTGGAGGAGGTCCTGCCCGATGTGGGTAACGCCAAGCGCCTTGAGCGCTTCGCCCACCGTCTGCTGGCCATTCAAGTCGCCGACCAGCACCTGCGCAGCGCCCTCGCGCTGCAATACGATCTTGATGTTTTTCACGCTTCACCACCTTCTGTGTCATTCGTCGTTGGGGAATTCCAACGCCGTCACACAGCTAGTCGCGTAGCGCGAGAAAAAACCGGAAGATGATTTTGAAAGCGGCGAAGAAACTTGGCCAGGCGCGCCCGAATCAGGAAGCCACCGCGACCGGCGGGATCGCCGGACACAAGAAGAAAAACGGGCAACGCGGGCATTGGTCGCCGATGTTCGGCGGGAACTCGCCGGCGGCGATGGCATTGGCAATGGTGCGCACCTCGGCCACGGTGGCATCGAGCTGCTTACCGGTGATCTCCAGATCGACGGTGTCGCCGGAGGTCAGATAATGCATCTGCAAACGCGCATCTTTTCCGTAGAGCTGTTGGCCGGCCAGCAGTCGCAAGGTCTCAGGCAGTTCCACCTTCACCTTCTTGGGGCGGCGACCGGTCTTGTAGCGGCGCACCAGGCCGCCGTTGCCTGGCTCGGTCTGGTCGAGCTCCACGCGCACGCGCACGCCGCCCACGTCCATTTCCACTGGCTGGGAGGTCGCCTCGGGCGCGCGCAGATGTTCTTGCGCCTTAGTGAGCAAGCGCACGGCGAAGTCCTTGTAGACCGGCGAAAACGGATGATCCCCCGGTCCTTGAGTCGCCCACACCTGCTCAAGCTGGGGCCAGTACTCCTCCAGCGGAACTTCGCGCGTTTGCCGCTGCTGCAGCACCCACGACAACACCGCGTAGACCGAGCGGTGAAAACGCGCGTATCCGTCATCGTCCCCGCTGGCGTGCAGGCCCAGGCTCCGGGAGTAGGCGTACTTGCGTGGGCACCGTTCGTACTGATCCAACTCGCGTGCCTCGTGGATCGACGGCTCGAGCTTGAGCTCCGGGCGAGCGGGCAACTCGTCAGCGATCGGCAACGGCGCGCACTGGGGGGCGTCGGTGCGCGTGACCTGCCCCACGATGGACGGCAGGAACTTAGATTCGGAGGCATTGCGGGCGCCCAGCCGCTGGGATCGCGACAGATGCACATAGTCGCGTGCGCGCGAGAGCGCCACGTAAAACAGGCTTTCTTCCTCGAACCGGTCGCTGACATCCTCGGTGCGCAACATGCCGGTCGGCGGCGGGCACGGGACGTAGCGGCCGGATTGCGGAAAGTGGGTGGTGGCCAGGTACGGCAGGTACACCACCGGAAATTCCAGGCCCTTGCTGGCGTGGACCGTCATCAGCCGCACCGCATCGATCGAGGCGGCGGCCGCTGGCAACTCGCGGAGCGCTCGCTCCTCACCGAATTGCTCCAGCCGGCGGATCCAGCGCAGCAGGTTCTTCTTGGAGTTGCCCTTGCGCGGGTCGAAATGCTCAGCGGCGAACTGCAGCAGTTGGAAGACAGCCAAGCGGCGTTGCTGGTCAGCGCTACGCTCGCCTTCTAGCAGTTCATCGATCAGGGCGCGACGCTCGAACAGTACGTGATGGAGCACCTGCGGGACGGTCGATTCGAATGACACGCTGGCCAGGTCATCGCGCAAGCGCTCCAAGGCCGTGCGCCCGGCCGGCGAGCACGCGGCGACGACCGCGGGGTCGGACAACGCCGCCAGTGGCATGTGCTGGGCCGCGTGCGCGTGCTGCAAGAACGTGCGCACGTCTTCTAGGGGCATGCCGTAGGCGCCGGTGGCCGCCAGCCGCAACAAGGCGCCGCGGCTGGGTTCGGCGACGAACGAAATCAACGCCAGCAAATCGCGCACTTCCGCGCGCTCGAAGATGTCGCCCAGATACATCGACGGCACGCCCAACGCCTGCAAACGCACGGCGACGCGCTCGGCGTGGGTATGCGTTCGCACGATGATGGCCTGGTCGCGGTAGCCCACGCCTTGTTGGCGATGGGCCTCGATCGCCTGCGCGATGGCGCTGACTTCCGAATCCAGGTCCGGTGCGACCAGGAGCTGAGGGCGGTGCCCGTCGCCGCGATCGGCTTTGAGCTGCGTGACAGCGCGCCAGACCGGATCGTCCAGGCTGCGGGCGAAAGTCGTGTAGGTATCGATGATACGTTGCCCGGAGCGGTAGTTGCGCTCCAGCGGCAACACCTTGGCGCCGGGGTATTCGGTCGTAAACAGGCGCATATTGCCTGGGGATGCGCCGCGGAACCGGTAGATCGCCTGGCGCACGTCGCCGACCACCCACAAGCGCTCTCCCTCGCCCGCGATCAGCTTGAGCAGGCGCGAGCTGGCGCGGTTGACGTCTTGATACTCGTCCACCAGCACGTGGGCGAACTGGTCGCGGACCGCGGCCAGCACCTCGGGGTGATCTTCCAGCAGGCGGATGGCACGCCAGATCAGGTCGCCAAAATCTACCGCCCCCGCTTCTTCGAGCATCGACTCGTAGCGGGCATAGACCCGAGCCACTTCGTCGGCCCGCTCAGCGGCCTCGCGTTCGGCATCGGTTTGCGCGCCTTGGGCCATTTGCGCCGCCAACGCGGCGTACTGCGCCGGCGTGCAAAGCTCGTCCTTGGCGCGCGAGATCGCGCCCAGCACCGGCTGGATCTGGGCGAGCGGATCATTCAATCGCAGGTAGTAGTTCAACTCCAGGCTCGGCAGCACCGCTTCCAGGCGCTCGAGCGCATCGGCTGGGTCCACCACGCGCACCGGCTCGGGCAGTCCGGCTTGGGCGGCATGCTTGCGCAGCAATTCCAGGCCGAAGGCGTGGAAGGTCCCGGCCCACAGCTCGTTCGCGGTCGGGATCATGCGTGCGATGCGCTCTTTGATCTCGCGCGCCGCCTTGTTGGAGAAGGTCAACGCTAGGATTGACCGCGGATCGGTGCCCGCCTTGAGCAGGTGCTCGATGCGTCCAATCAGCGTGCGCGTCTTGCCCGTGCCCGGGCCGGCTTCCACCAGCGCCGGCGTGCCCACGTGGTGGGCGGCGATGTGCTGCGACGGATCCAGCTCCGCGAGCGGTTTGTCCGGTGACGCAGGCGGCGGATCGGGCACCAGCAGTGCGTACTGCAGCTGTTGGTAGACCAGGCCCGACGCGATTCCCAGCTCGCTGGCGATCTTCGAGGCCGGCCACTGCTGCTCGACGAACAGGTGCCGGGCCAGGTCCACCGGCAATAAGAATTCGCGAGCGAACACGTTGGCATAGCGCTCGCGCATCTCCAGCGCGCTGTAGCCTTCCACGCGCCCCGTGCCCAAGGGCGTGGCCTGTTCGGGCCCCTCGGCGTCGACATCGAAGCTCACCAGCACCGGATCGGCGGGCGATTCGATCACCCAATGACCGAACTCGTGGGCCTGGACGAAGACCTTCGCTTCCGGATCCAGCGCGTTGGAAAGGGTGATGCGCTGACTGGTGCGTTGCAACGCGCCCATACCGCCCCCGAGCAAGGGGTAGTCGGCGGGCACGTGCAAGACGGTGAGTTCGGCGTCCTCCATCGCCGCCTTCAACAACGCAGGGGCCGCCTGGCCGCAGCTTGTTTTTTCCTGCAGGCGCTGACGCACCTGTTGCGCCTTTAGCCGAACCGAAGTGAACGCATCCACGGCAAATACGCTTTAGATGGTCTCACGAAGCCATTGCTGCTTGGCTTCGTCCGACAGTGTGGAGTTCTCAACGGCCTGCTCGAACGTCCAGCGTGTACGGGTGGGGGCTTTGGCCGCCGAGCGGGCCAAAACCACCCTACTGTTGTCTTGAAACAACCAGGCGCTGACGGCGTCCACGCCTTCGTTAAGCGCGGATGAAAAGGCGTTGAGCAGACGTTGAGGCACCGGCGGCAAGATCATGTGCTCTTCAAACAGCGCCAGGATCGACTCGTCGATGCCCAAGCTCTTCGTCCACGCGGCCTGGGGGCCGCGCGCACGAAACGCTGCTTCCACGCGTCGGATCTGGTCGCGGGTCGCGCCGGCCGATCGCACTGGCGACGGCGCGGCCGCGACGTGATCTTGCTTTTGGCTCACACGCTGCAGATGGCTCATGGTGTGGCTGACAAGGTGGTCTTCCTCCTCCACGGTCAGCAGTTCGCTGCCGACTAGCACCGTCGCCGCCCATTCGAGGGCGAACTCGACAATCTCGGTCTCGAACTGCGGGTACTTTTCGGTCCATTCGTCCACCAAGGCCTTGGACGGGCGGTCTGCCGCGGCGGCGAAGGCGCCGAGGACGTCGTCGAGAATAATTTTGTAACTCATAGATCTTTCCTTTCACCAAGCGCTTTAGCGATCTTGCCGATCCACTCGCGGACGGTGCGATCGGAGACGCCCAGCTGCTGTGCAATTTGGGGTTGAGTTCGTTGCAGCGCGCGCGAGAGCAAGAACGCTTCGACGGCCTTTTTAGGCAGATGAGCCACGCGGCGCTGGAGGGCTTCGAGCTCTTCACGGGCCAGAGCACGGACTTGCGGCTCGAACTCCACATCCGGCGGATCCCAGTCAGGCTCGATCAGCTTGCCTTCGCTGTCGTAATGCTGGTCGACTTTTTCCAGAGCCAGTTCGAGGCTGCACGCCCAGGGGTGGTGCCGCGAGCGCATGGCATCGATTGAACGACGCACCAGGTACGAGGAGAAGCGTCGGATGCCGTACTCGAGGCCCGGATCGTTGCGTTCTACGCTCTTGTGCACGCTCTCGAAGATCAACTGCTGGTGATCGAGCAGGTCGTCATCGGAGATGCCGTACAACCGGCGCATGCGGCCGGCGATCATCGGGGTGGCGGCTTTGACCAAGGCCTCGAACGCGGCCCAGTACAACTCCTGGTCTTTCGCGTCGTGGCCCGCACATACGCTGTACAGCAGCGTCTCGGCGCGCAGGTCTTTTTTTCGTGCCGCTTGCTTCAGGCGAGCCAGTCGCTCATCGCGGCTGAGCGCTCCGAGCGCGTCGATTTGGCTTGTCACTTCGGGGAGGCGGCCCAGGGGCTGCTTCCCCGGTTCGCTATCGGGTGGTTCTAGGTCGGCCTTCATACGGCTATTTTCCTCCAGGCTTTCCGACCTCTTCGAGTGCAAGACCGAACCATTCGATCTGATGCCTTACGCGATCGCGGTTAGGCCACGGCCAGCGTCGAACGCGCATTGGGGTCGTTTCCCTCCCAGTCGAAGCGTCGGCGAAAAAACCGGAAGCCCCGCCGGCGCCCCGTCCTCAAGGGGTGTCCCTCGAGTCGAAACATGGGTGAAAAAACCGGAAGTCCTCCCCGGGACCCAACCTGAGAGGGTCGAGGAGCGGCCAGATGCCGCCGGCGGAAAGTTAGTAGGAAAGCGCGGCGGGTCGCAGGATATTAGACGCCGAGGCACGAAGCTGGACACCAGCTTGACAATCGTTTCACAAATCTACAATATCGTCTCATGAAGGACGTCGATATGTTCATGAATGAGCTTTTTCGTATCGTCAACGGGGCGCTTCGTCTCGACATCGATAAGGTGCGGAATTATACGGAATTCCTCGCGGACCGACTGGAAAAGCATGGCGAAACCGTCCCGGCCGGCCGCCTTCGCAAGCTGCTACAAGAATCCGACCACCAGCTTCGCCCCACTGACGCCAAGTTCAGCCGGGCGCTGCCGGTGGATGCCGACAGCCGCTTTCCCCTGATCGAGAAGGTCAACTTGGCGGCCAACCTCGAGCCGGACGTGTTCTTGGCCGATGAGCAGTGGGCCGTTGTTCACGAGTTCGTCAGCGTCGCTAAGAGCTTCGGCCAACTGGAAGCTTCGGGCATGGGCGATTCGCTCAGCCTGCTGATGTCTGGACCGCCGGGCACGGGCAAAAGCCGTGTGGCGCGCTACATCGCCCGCGAGTTGGACCTGGACTTGTACGTTGCCCGTCTGGACGGGGTGATCTCCTCGTTTCTGGGCAGCACCTCGAAGAACATCCGTGCATTGTTCGATTTCGCCTCGCGCACGCCGTGCGTGCTATTCCTCGACGAGTTCGACGCGATCGCCAAGTTGCGCGGCGACAGCCAGGAGATGGGCGAACTCAAGCGCGTGGTCAACAGTTTCATCCAGAATCTGGATGCGCTAGGTCCCAGTTCGATCGTACTAGCGGCCACCAACCACCAGGAACTGCTCGACGCGGCCGTGTGGCGGCGCTTCGGCTACCGCCTGCAACTGGATTACCCATCGGCCGAGATGCGCAAAGGAATGTGGACCGCCTTCCTGCCGCCAATCGAGTTCACCGATAAGGAGATCCAACTGCTGGTCGATTTGTCCGATGGCTTCAGTGGCTCGGACATCCAGGAAGTCGCGCGGCGCTTGCGCCGCCGGACGATTACACAGAAGGACAACCCGACCATGCGCGATGCCTTCTCCATCTTGCGCAACCTGAGCACCGGCGAAGGTGAGTCGCGGCGGTTCTTGTCGGGATTAGTAGGCAAGGGCGAAGCCGAGAGCATGCAGATGCTCAAGGCACGCAACGGAAAGTTGTACAGCAACGCCGTCGTGGGGCAGTTGTTTGGCCTGTCCAAGGCCACGGCCCACCGGCGCTCTCAAAGCGGAGCAATAGACGATGGCTGATCGACCGACACATCCTTCGGGGCAGGACGCGCCGCGTGCCGAGCGCCTGCCCATCAAGCTGATTCTTCCCAAGCAAGGCAAGGAACGGCGCGTTCCCAGTGGCGGCAACCCGCCCACGCCGTTCCGCCCGGTGACGCCGGCCTATCGGCAAGCCCTCTCCAACCAGGTCGCCGCCATCAAGCAGGGCCTGGCCGACCCCATCGCCCGCGTCGGTGCCGCGCCGGTCCGCGTCAAGGTCATCCCCAAGGCCGCGGCCAAAAGCCACCGCCCCGAGCACCTGTTCACCGACACTACGTGCCCGATCATCGGCGCCGGCGGCCCGGGCGAGCTGTTCATCAAGGCCACGCCGCACGGCCTGGACCAGTTGCAGGCACTGATCTTGCACAACACCTCGGCGCGCATGGTCAAAGAACTGTCCTGCGTGGAGATCATCGAGCCGATCACGCCCAGCTTTCGCCGCAAGGGCCTGAAGGCGCATGACGTGCTCAAGCGCTCGCCGCGTGCCGAGCACGGCTTCGCAGGTCGCGTGCGCCTGTTCAACTTCGGCGAGGATCCGGTGCAGCTGAGGCTGGTGCGCGAGTTCGAGCAGCGCTGCCGCGAGTTGAAGGTGCCTTTCGATCGCACCGGCTACGCCGATGCCAGCTTCGTCTATGGGGTGCGCTTCACCAATGAAGAGCAGGTCGAAGCGCTGTCGTCGCTGGTAAGTGTACGCTCGGTAGCTGGTATGCCGCTGGTGCGCACGCTGCGCCCGAGCAACCTCCGCCCGCAGCCGCTGCCGCCGCTGACTACTCGCGACCAGATCGAAGGCGATGTGCCCGTAGTGGTGGTGGTCGATTCGGGCATCTCCGAACACGCGCAGGCACTCAACTCCTGGGTGGTCGGCCGCGTAAGCCACGTCGCCCCGACCTACCGTAACCCCAGCCACGGCACCTTCGTGGCAGGCCTGATCTGCCACGGTGCCGAATTAAACCCGCAGTTGGCCGGCATCGACGCCAGCCCCTGCGCGGTGTTCGACTTGCAGCTGATTCCCAACGACGATCCACAGGTGGGCGATACCGACGCGGTGCGAGAACAGGAGTTCCTGATCTCGCTCGAGGACGCGCTGCAGGCGCACGCCAATGAGTACAAGGTGTGGAACCTGTCGCTGGGCACCGATGCGGTCTGCCGGATGGATGAGTTCTCCGAGTTTGCCGAGGAGCTGGACAACCTGCAGGAAAAGTATCGGGTTTCCTTCGTGATCAGCGCGGGCAACTACATCACCGCGCCGTTGCTCGATTTCCCGCGCTCCGCCGGCCAGATCGATGCCGGCCGCATTACGGCGCCGGCTGACAGCGTGCTGGGAATCGCCGTGGGCTCGGTGTCGCACATGGACTACCAGCACAAGGGCCCGAAGGCGCACGAACCATCGTCCTTCTCCCGCCACGGCGCCGGTCCCAACCACATCATCAAGCCCGACCTGGTGCACTACGGCGGCACCTGCGCCACCGACGGCAGCCACGCGGCGGGCGTGCGCTCGATCTCGGCCAGTGGCAGCGCGGAGGATCTGGGCACCAGCTTTGCCGCGCCGCTGGTCTCGCGCACGCTGGCCCAGATCTACCACCAGATCACGCCCACGCCCTCGCCGGTGCTGGCCCGCGCCTTGCTCACCCACCACGCCCGCGATCCGCGCACGGGACTGCGCGTGCCCGATGGCGAGGAAGACTTCTTCGGCTTCGGCTTGCCGGCTCCCGTGCCTTACTGCCTGGAGTGCAGCCCGTACTCGTCCACGCTGGTCTTCGAAGACATCCTGCGCCCGGGTTTTTACTTGGACTGGGATGACTTCCCGTACCCGCCCTCGCTCAAGCGCAACGGCCGCTACTTCGGCCAGATCGCGATGACCGTAGCCTTCGCACCTTCGCGCGGGGCTCGTTGGGGCAGCGAGTACTGCGAAACCCATATCGACGCGCATTTCGGCGTCTACCACGAGGTCGTCAAGCGCGACACCGGCGAGATCAAGCGCAAGTTCAAGGGCCTGGTGCCGCCCGAGCACAAGAACCCCGGCAAGCTGTTCGAAAGCTTCCAGATCCAGCACCTGCGCAAGTGGGCGCCGGTGCGCACCTACTTCGGCGACCTGGGTGACAAGGGCGAGCGCGGCGATCGCTGGCGCCTGAAGGTGCAGCTGCTCACGCGCCATCACATCGACGATCTGTCCGCCTTCAACGGCCAGCCATTCGCGCTCATCGTAACCATCACCGACCCCACGCGCCGCGTGGCGGTTTACGACGAGATGGCGCGCACGTTGTCCACGCGTTTCCAGGCCCAGAACCTCGCCGTCCGGGCGGCTGCCCGGTTGCGCCGTTCGACGTAGGCGCCTATTCCTAAGGAGAGCGTCATGCCACGTCTGCCAAAATTTACCCTGTCGCACAACGACAAGAAGCAGCGCTGGGATCTCAAGAACGACGCCACTAACCGGGTGGTGCGTACCTTTGAGCACAAGCAAGACGCCACGGCCGGTGGCGTGCTCAAGCATGCGGTCGGTACGGGCGGCGGCTCGGTGAAAATCCAGAAGGAAAACGGCCGCTACCAAGAAGAGCGCACGTACCCGCGTAGCGCCGATCCCAAGTCCTCGCCCGGTTGACGGCTGGAGGGCGTTGGAACTAAAGGTGTCAGGGGCAGTTTCCCGAGAGTGACCCACTCGCTGCCGATGGCCACTTTGGGTCGAAACCAGTTATGGGTGATACCTACGATCAGGCTAAGTATGCTCACGTCGCATACCCCTTCTTGTGGGCCTTCACAAGAAGACTAAAGCAGGGGTTCGATGATCGACTCGGCCTGGAGCAGACATTGATTGAAGTCCATCGTTTCTCCAATGGCGTCGATTGCCAAAAACTCCCGTCTAATAACATCTTCGCGTTCAGATAGTGTCTGCAGAAAAGCAATGCCATGGCGAACCATAAAAGGCTTTGCCATCTCCAACTGTTCCGGCTCTGCACTCGCAACTGCGCATAGATCGAACAGATCCCTCCCCTTTGCACGATCCCCGCGATGCCACATCTTCTTGGCGATAATCTCCGCGGACGTCTCGACCCGAATCATCCGCCCACGGTAGTCGACCGTTTCGTACGGAACACTGGTCATTGCTTTACCAACGACCACGTCGATCTCGCCAACTGGAAGGTACAGCTTGACGAACTCCGCTGCCTCCTCATAGTCGGTGCTGATACCCTCAGCGACATCGCTCAGTCGAGGGTTAACGTAACCTAGGTACTGGGGATCTGGGACAAATAGATCAATATCCTTACTCTGCCGATGCGCGATGCGCAGCATGAGCACGGTGCCTCCACCGAAGGTCCACGTTGCACCAGGAACCCGTTGCTCCAGATGCGACATCAACTCCAACGCATGGGGAAACAAGCGAGTCCAAGGGCCCGGCCTACCCAGATCAAGCTGGCTCATTCCCAGATTCCGCGCTTGCTTTTCACCTCGCGTGCCAAGCTCCGATAGTTCTTCCAGACGAGGTCACGGCCGATATCCGTCTCATCGTGAAGCTGTTCGGCTACCGCCGCCAGCAGGGAAACCGGCGCGTCGTCCAGCAAAGCATGTACGTGCGGAATGTACTTCTCGTGCATTTGTCCCGTCGCAAGCACCTTCTTTAGCGTCGCGCCTGAAATCGGAGTCTTGTAGCTCACGCTGGCGGTAGCTGCCGCACGCGCAAGCGGGGTCATCTTGCGACGCGCCCTGATGGGTGCGGGACGGCCCACATCCACGCGTAGTGCCAGCCCGAGCACCGTGGCAAGCCGCTCGGCCTTGTTGAGCCCCAAGTCCGGAACCGCACCCGTCTCGACCTGATTGACCGTTTGCCGCGACAAACCGCTAAGCACAGCCACTTGGGCCTGGCTTAGCCCCATCTCTGCGCGGCGTACCCGCAAAGCGTCTCCGAGCTCATGGATGGTGCTCATAGGGACATACTAGCCCCGTCCTCACGGTATGTCAAATATATGCGACAAAATCAGGGGTGCCGAAGAGCCGTTTGGGTAACTCTGTGCACACGAAGCTAGGTGCACATTCGAGAAAACAGCAGGGAATTTTGAAGTGCCGTCCAGTCCATCATAGGGGCCACGGACAAGCGCAGTGACGCCGCGTCGGGCGACGGGTTGGACAGCGGCTGGCCGGGAGCGGTCATGGTTTGAACGGGCGGGCAAGAAACGGACAGGCCACTATTCTCTCCGGTCGCTGGCGGCGGGTCGAATCGGACGGCTGAATGAAAGCGAACCCGACCCCGGTCCGCGACGCCGAACGCGCCCACTGGCGGTGATCCGGATGCTCTTCTGTCGATACAAGAGGCATTCAGGACGTCGTGCGATTCCTCAGCGAGCGTTTCAGCGCCAGGTGGACCCATGGGCTCGCGAAGATTGCCAGATAGATCAGGCTTATCCAGGGTTGGTACACGACATAGAGTTCGTGCGGCGTCAGCGACCACGGATTGTCGATCAGCACGAAGCCGACGTAATCCACGACCATCGCGGCGATCAGCCAGAGCAGGCCAAGCGCGAACGTTTCGTGTACCTCCGCGCGCGGGTCAAGCACGCGCTTGCGGAAATAGAGCCACGCGAATACTGGCCACACCAGCACCATGATCAGCACGTGAAAGGGAACGGTCGCGACGAAAGCTGGCGCTTCCAGAATGCTCTGGCCCGCCGCCGCATCGACGGGCACCTGGCAGATCGTGCCGTAGGCAATCGTGAGCGCGGCCGCCAGAACTGTCACCAGCACGTAGGCGATCGCGAAGTAAGCAAGGGCGGGTCCAAGCGCGAACCCTTTCGACGGCGAAGCGTGGGTCATAGTCATTCTCCTAGTCGCGCGACGCTGCGATCATGCTTTCGAGCTGCGTCAGATAGGTCAGCCAAGCCGTGCGTCCGGTCTCGGTCAGATGCACAAGTGTCAGCGGCTTTTTGCCATTGAAGCTCTTCTCGATGCGGACGTAGGCGGCGTCCTCGAGCTTGCCGAGATGGGTCGAGAGATTGCCGTCCGTGGCGTTGGTCCTGGCCTTGATCTCGGCGAAGCTGGCCGGACTGGCGGTCGAGAGAAAAGCCATGATTCCCAGGCGCAAACGCCCATGGATCACGTCGTCGAGCTGCGAGTGATCGAAATCGGACACGGCTCAAACCACGCGGGACGGTTCGCCGCGCATCATCACCAGGCCCGGCGCCAGCAGCACGGCGACGCTGGCCGCCGCTGCGACCAGATAGGCCCAAGGCTCGTTGAGGAACGTCCACAACACCGCGCTCGCCACGAAGGAAAGCCAGGAAAACCAGCGCAGCCAGGCCTGCTGCGCGATCACCGCCGTCGCGCCCAGCGCGACGCCATAGACCGCGAAGCCGACCGCCATGATCGCGTTCTGCGCCACGCCTCGATCGTTGATAGCGTCGTGCGCGACCGAGCCGACGACAACCGCAACGATGGCGAGCGCCGCACCGCGCCAGACCGCGCCATCCACCCGGTTGACCACCGCCGCACGCCCCGGCAACGCCCGCACGCGCCGGCCGACCATCAGCGACCCGATGCCGGCGCAAATCGCGAAACCGGACCAGTTGCCGAGTATCCAGGTCCAATGCGTCGGGCCGAACGCGCCGGCGATCAACGCCCAGTGCATGCCATAGGCGATCGTGAGCAGCGCGCCGAACAGCACGAGATAGCGCCCCCCGATCAGCGGCGCGTTCCGCCCTTCCTCGGCCAGGGTGCGGACATAGGCGAGATCCTCGGCCAAATCGTCGCGCGTCATCGACATGCTCCAAAGTACTTTGAATATCAAAGTATCAGTGATGTCGTGACAACGCAAGCATGTTCGTCTTCGGGCTTCCGTCGGCCGGATCGCGGAAGGATTGCGGTCCGCAGGCCTGGACCAAGAGTGAGCGTTTCGGCGCGCGGCTGACCAGCTACTTGCTACTTGCTGGGTGGCGCTCATTGTTGTTTGTTCGTATGCAAATCAGATGTGCTTAAACTGCACACGCGTCCTTGCAACCAGATACACCACACCCTATTCGCCTCAGGCGCGACAGTCCCGGTCCGACAGCACGGCGCATACCTCCCGGCGGCGCAAGAATGGATCGCTCCTGGGCGAAACCGATCTTTCGCATCCGCATCGCTCTTTCACGAATATGACGGGCGTACCGCAGCGCCACGTCCTTCATCCGTCGTCCACGCGCATTTCACTGCGCCGTACACGCCGCCGCGATTGGATGCGGTGGCCACATGCGCGGGCGCAGTGCGCATGGCGGGCACATCGAAGCGGACGAGGAGAAACACGATGCGCGCCATCCTGCTCACGGCCGTGTTGCTGCTGGCCACCGCCGGCTGCGACCGTCGCGCCGATCCGAACGTGGATCCGGCCAGCACCGGCAGCAGCACGCCGCCGGGCGAGCTGATCGACACCACACCGGATCCGGCACCCGCCACCACGCCGCCGGTCCTGCCGCCGCCGACCACCACCAATCCCGACTGCGAGGGCCGCGCCGGTACCGAGGGCTGTCCCCCAACGGACGACCCGCGGGTGCCGATCGAGCCGCAACCGACCCAGACCCCGCCGCCGCCGCAGTGATGCCGCAGCGTCGCGGCCACTCGCCCGGCCCAGCCAAGGAGTCTTTGATGAAGCCCATCCACCGCAACGTCTTCGCCGGCCTGTGCGTGCTGTCGCTGGCCGCATGCGGCACCGACGTGGCCGCGCCCGGCGCCGGCGACGCGCAACCGGCCGCCCCCACCACAGATGCCCCGCCACCCATCGATGCCACCGGCGGGACCGGCGCCAGCCGCACGACCCTGTCGGTGGCCGACGCACCGGTGCCGCACCTGGTCGACGCCAGCGGCGCGTCGCTCTACGTGCTGGAGGGCAACGCCGACGGCAGCAAGTGCGATGCCGCCTGCCAGGCGGTGTGGCCGCCGGTCCTGGTCGACGACCAGGGCATCGCCACCGGCGGCGCAGGGGTGGACGCGGCGGGCATCGGCACGCACCGGCAAGGCCAGCAGACCCAGCTGACCTGGCGCGGGCAACCGCTGTACCGCTATGCCGGCGACCTCGGCGCTGCACGTACCGCCGGCGACGACATCGACGACGAATGGGGGCGCTGGAGCCTCGCCCGGCCTTGAGTCCGGCCATTCGCGACGAGGCGCGCATCCGCGACGCGCGCTCGCGCCGCGGTCGATCGACCGTCGTCGGCAGCTTGCGGCGGTTGCGACGCCGCCAATTGCCGCGCATCCGCGGGAAGACTTCCTACGGCGTCGAATCGGCGTCCCGCTGCCTCAGCGCCCGGGTCAGCGCCGGGTCGGGCTGCAGCGGCCTGGCCCAGCGCCGGTAGCTGTCGGCCAGCGCCAGGCGCAGGTCGGCGTAGGCCTTCGATCCCGGCGCCGCGCCGAAATCCTCGGCAACCGGCCGCCAGCCGGCCGCGGCACCGGCCTGGCTGCGGCCACGAACGACGCTGCGGCAGGTGGCCTCGGTCGCGCGCGCCAGGAAGCAGGCGAACCACACGTCCCCGGCGCGCCATCCCGGCTGCTCGAGCAGCCCGGCGACGTAGGCGCGCGGCACGCCGGCATAGCGCTCCAGTTCGGCGGCGAATGCCTCGGGATGGCGCTCCGCATAGGCGTCGATGTCAGCCAGGCGGCCGTCGATCCAGGCGTCGCCGGTGGCGTAGCCTGCTGCAACGGCCGGGACCGGCGACACGTCCTCCGGCTGGCTGGCCGCACCGGCGGATAACAGTGCCAGGACGGTGGCCAGGACGATCCGCAACGGGAGCTGCGCCGGGCGCGACAGGAAAGGCATGCGCGGATTCTGCCGTAGCGCACGCTGGCTGTCAGGCGCGTGCGGCCCTGCCGCGCCGGCGGACGACGTCGCATCGACCAGCACAGCGGCCGGCATGGACGTGCCGGCCGCTGCTGAAGCGGATTCAGTTGCCCCTAGCGGCCGCGGCGCTTGTCATGGCCGCGCCCATGACCGCGGTGCTTGTCGTAGCCGCGGTGCTTGTTGTGGCCGTGGCGATGCCGGTCGTCGTAGCGGTAGCTGACCCGGTAGTGCGGCGGCGGCGGCGGGGCGTAGTAGCGCGGCGGCGGCGCGGACCGGTAGATCACCACCGGCGGCGGCGGTGGCGCATAACGGTAGTAGACCGGACGGTGCCAGCGGTCGTACTCCACCACTACCGGGTGGTAGTGGCCGTGGTCGTAGTAGTAGGGCCGGCCGCTGCGGAAGATCAGGTCGGCCACATCCACCAGCAAGCGCACCTGCACGTCCGCCGCCTGCGCCTTGGCGGGCAACAGCGCGGCACTCGCACCCAGCGCGCCGGCCAGCAGCGCGCCCCGGATCCAGGCGCTGTTGCTCCAGCGTGCGACCGATGCGGACTTGATCGACGGCATGTCATTCATGGCAGCGCTCCGTGGCGGGTGACGTTGCGATGACGTTGCGGCCGATCCGGTGAACCGGGATTTAACCCACGCCGCTGAAAACGTTACCGGCCACGACGGCCGCCGAAGGTGTTCAGCCGCCGTTGCGCGCCGCTTCGACGATGCCGCGCACCGCCGGCGGCAACTGCGCCGCCGATTCCACCGACAGCACGCGCGGATGCGCCTCGGCCAGGCCATGTTCGGCCTCGTGCGCCCAGGTCAGTGCGTAGGGCACGTGCACGCCCCAGCCGCCCAGCCGCACCACCGGCTCGATGTCCGAGCGCAGCGAATTGCCGACCATCACGAACTGCGCCGCGTCGATGCCGAACTCCGCCAGCACGCGCGCGTAGGTCGGCGGGTCCTTCTCCGAGACGATCTCGATCCGCGGGAACAGGTCGGCCAGCCCCGAGCTGGCGATCTTGGCCTCCTGGTGGAACAGGTCGCCCTTGGTGATCAGCACCACCGGCAGTTCGGCGGCGATCGCCGACACCGCCTCGCGGACGCCGTCGATCAGTTCGACCGGGTGCTGCAGCGTGGCGCGACCGATCTCCACCACTTGCTGCAGGTCGCGCGCGGCGATGCGGCCGTCGGTCAGTTCGATCGCCGCCTCGATCATCGACAGGGTCATGCCCTTGACGCCGTAGCCGAACACCTGGAGGTTGCGCCGCTCGACCTCGAGCAGGTGGCGCAGGGTGCCGGCGTCGTGCAGGTCGATGTAGCGGCCGATGATTTCCTCGTACTGCTTCTCGGCGGCGCGGTAGTAGTCCTCGCTGCGCCAGAGCGTGTCGTCGCCGTCGAAGCCGACCAGGCGGATGTCGTGCATGTGGGGCACCGGCCGATGCGTAATAGCGCGCAGGATAGCAGTGCGTCCCACGCATCGAACGAAGCCACGAACGGTGGGCGCCCCGAAGACGTGCGGGCCGGGTGTGCTGCGGCAGCGGCCAGGGATGGCCGCGTCGGCGAGTCGGCACATGAATGTGCCGCCGGGACGACCAGCAACACACCCGGCCTGCCGCGGCTCAGACCGAAGCCCAGCACCCCAAACGCTCTTGCCGTTGCCGTGCGGCCTATACCCGGACCAACGGACAAAAAAGAGCGGGCCCGCAGGCCCGCTCCGCTGTGGGACAACTCAGGAGATGATCAGTCCTGGGTCGCCTCGTCCTGCTGCTTCTGGATGAAGCCGCGGTACTCGTCGGCGGTCAGTTCGCCGTTGGCGTCGACGTCGGCCTCGGCGAAGACATTGCTCAGGCCGGCATGGACCTGGGCCTCCTGGCGGCTGAGGCTGCCGTTGCCGTCGACATCCAGGTCGGCCCAGCTCAGGCCCTGGCCGGCGGCCGAGGACTGGGTCGGCTGCTGCTCGGCGGCGCCGGTGGCCGGCGGCGTCTGCTCTTCGGCCTCGGTGGGCGTCTGCGCGAAGGCCAGCGGGGCCGCGGCGACCATGCCCAGGATCAGGAAACCGGTGGTGAGGCGCTTGTTCTTCTTGCTCATGGCTTGCTCCTGCAATCGGGTGGAAGTTGCGTGACGTGCCATCGGCAGTGCACGAAGCGGACATTGCCGCGGTCGCCATGAACCACGCTTGCGCCGCAATCGCGGCATGCACGCAGCGTTAACCACAACACGCGCCGATGCGGTTATGGGCTTGGTTAGGATCCCGTCAGTGGCCGGTTAGCGGCCGGTTCAATGGCCCTGTCCGGGCGGATTTTCGCCGCTACCCGGCACTTCAACGTCGTGCCGGCCAGCCATGCGCCCGCTGAACAGCCACCAGCCCAGCACCGTGCCCGACAGCGCACCGACGATCTGCAGCAACACGCGGGTGCCGAGGAAATCCGGATCGTGGATACCGGCCAGCGCCAGGCGCGCGTAGAGCGGTGATTCCAGTCGGGCAATACCCAGGTAGAACAGGTTCCAGCTGTCCAGGCCGGCGGCGATGACGACCGCGATCGCCATTCCCCAGCCCAACGCATGGCCGATGGCCAAACCGGCGCGGCGGCAGATCCAGGCCCACAGCGCGTAGACGAGCACGCCGATGGCGAAGGCGATGAGGCCGGCTTCGAGGGCGCCTAGCAAGCCTGTGTGCAGTGGCAGGTTCATGAGTGGGTGCATTGGAAGCCGGGTGCAGTCTAGACGAGCGGGCAGCGAAGCGTGGCCGCGCCCATCGCGCCGGGCGCGTCCCCACCACCCGTCATCCCCGCGAAGGCGGGGATGACGGGTGGTGGGTGTTCGAGCCTTCGCAAGCCAACGGAACGCCCGCAGTGTGCTGCGGGAAATTGCGCGTACCGGGCCTCGGTTGCAGCGCGCGGATCAGGCCTCGTCGTCGCGCCGGAGGCTGACCCGCGGCCCGCCATCCGCGTCCTCCACCCGCACCCGGATCGCGATCGGGCGGCAGCAGACCTGGCAGTCCTCGACGTAGTCCTGGTCGCCGGCGCTGGCGTCGATCGCCAGGTCGATGCGCTCGCCGCAGTACGGACAGCACCGTTCCACCCAGTCCGCCATCAGCGCACCGGGAAGTCGTAGGCGGTGTGCGGGTCCGGCTCCGGGCGCAGGGTGAAGTGCCACCACTCCATCGGATAGTTGGCCAGCCCCTGCGCGGCCATCGCCTCGCGCAGGTGGTGGCGGTGGGCGCGCTGTCGCGCGTCGATCCCGGGGTCGTCGGTGTTCGCCAGCGGATCGAAGAAGTCGTAGGGCGTGCCCATGTCCAGCGGCGTGCAGCCGTCCCCGTCGCAGCGGACCAGGGTCAGGTCGACGGTCGCGCCGCGGCTGTGGCCGGAGACCTGGCCGATGTAGCCGGGCATCAGCGCCGACTTGTCGACGTTGGGGTACCAGCGCGCCTTGAGCGCCGGATCGTCTGGCCGCTCGATCCAGCGCACGAAGCTTTGTACCGAATGCGTGGGCCGGTAGCAGTCGTACACGCGCAGGCCCAGGCCTTCAGCGCGCAGCGAGGCCTGCACCCGGGCCAGCGCCTCGGCGACCGGCTGCAGCAGGTAGCAGCGGTTGGCGTCGTAGCCGGGCACCGGCGCGCCGGTGAAGTTGTCGCTGCCGGCGTAGCGCATCTCCACTTCGATGTCCGGCGCCAGCTGCAGGACGTCGACCATGCCGGCCTCGCCGGCGTCGCGCGCGGATGACAGGCGCGGCGGCTCGGCCGCCGCGGCCCACCCCGTGGCAAGCACGGACAGCAGCAGCGCCGCCACGCCGGTACCGCGACGGCGCGATGGGGCCGCGCCGGTCTGGCGCCGTGGCTCAGGGGCAATCACGCTGGCGGGCGAAGGCGAGGTCGGCATAGTCGTAGCTGAAGTCCGCATCCGGATCGACGTGCGACACGGTCAGGGTAGCGCCGTCGCCACCGTCGCGGGAAGGCGGGTGCAGCCAGGCTTCGGCATCGACGCTGTCGTCGTCCCAGTCCACCAGCCAGCGCTCGCCGACCCGCATCAGGCGGCCGCGCATCAGCGGCGAACGCGCCGAGGCGACGCCGATCCCGTCGGCGCGCGGGCAGATCGCCACCTCGCCGAACCACGGATCGCGCCAGACGCCCAGCAGGGCCGCGGCTTCGGCGGCTCCGGCCGGCCGTCGCGACGAGGTATCCGGCAGCGGCTGGCGCGCGGCGCGGTTCGCGCGCTCCTGGTCCAACAGCCCTGCGTAGTGGGCCACGTCGGAGCGCGAGGCCGGGTCGATCGCCTGCTCCATCAGCACCTGGCCCAGGGCAGTACGCGCCGCCTCGCCCGGGCCGTTGATCAGGATCACGATGCCGGTGCGCAGGTCCGGTAGCAGGATCACCGAGGAGTACATGCCCATCAGCGTGCCGGTATGGGCCACTTTCCACTGGCCCTGCACGTCGGACAGGCGCCAGCCGTAGCCGTAGGCGGAGAAGTGGCTGTTGTCCCACTGGCGCATGCGCTCGCTGACCGGCATCGGCATGTGCGCGGTCCATACCGCGCGCCGCTGCGCCGGCGACAGCCACGGATGCGCAGGGTCCAGCCACATGCCGACCCACCTGAGCATGTCGTCCAGGCCACAGCGGATGCCGCCGGCGGCCATCGAGGTGATGTCGGGCACCACCGCGCCGTCCTCGCGCACGGGCACGCTGCGGCCGTCCACGCGCCGGTGCGGCTGGGCGACGCTGCCGGCCTGGTCCAGCCGCCACTGGCCGACCCGGCAGCCGTCCATGCCCAGCGGCTCGAACAGTTCGCGCCGCACCAGCTCGTCGAAGGGCATGCCGGCTGCCGCCGCCGCGACCTCGCCGGCGACCACGTACAGCAGGTTGTCGTAGGCGTACTCCGAACGGAAGCTGCCCACCGGCTTGAGGTGCTGCAACCCGGCGATGATGTCGGCGCGGGTGAAGTCGTTGGGCTCAGGCCACAGCATCAGGTCGCCGGCGCCCAGGCCCAGCCCGCTGTTGTGGATCAGCAGGTCGCGCACCTGCATGTTCGCGGTAACCCAGGGGTCGTGCATGCGGAACTGCGGCAGGTGCCTGGTCACCGGGTCGTCCCACTGCAGCTTGCCGGCATCGACCAGCCGTGCCAGCACGCCGGCGGTCATCGCCTTGGTGTTGGAGGCGATCTTGAACAAGGTGTCCGGGGAGACCGGCTCGCCGCCACCGGCCGACAGTTCGCCGCGCGTTTCCACCGCAACGACCCGTCCGTCGCGGACCACGCCCACCGCGATCCCGGGCAGACCGTAGCGGGCGACGGTGTCGTCCACCGCGCGCGCGATGCGTGCCGCCTCGTCGGTCGCGGCGCGGGACGGCGGGACGGCGAAAACAAGGGCGGCCGCCAGGGCGGCCGCAAAAGGGAGGGGACAACGCATGACCATCGTTCCTCGTGCCCGCCTCCGGTGCCACGCCGCACGGACCGCGCGGCGTGGCACCGGAATGCCGGTCAGAAGTTCCAGCTCACCACCAGCTGCGCGTAGCGCGGGGACTGCCAGCGGGTGCCGGTGCCGAAGTACGGGCGGACCGTACCCGGGCTGGACTCATAGCGCTGGCGCACGTTGATCACTTCCTGCTCGTTGAGCAGGTTGTAGATCGAGAACCGTGCCCTCAGGTCGATCCCGTCGACCGGGAAAGTCCAGGTCACGCTGGCGCCGAGGTTGTAGGTCCATGGCATGCGCCCGAACGCACCGCGCTCGGTGAACTCGTGCACGCGCTGGTCCCAGACGCCGCAGTTGGCCACGCAGATCCAGCCCGTGCCGCCGCCGCTGCCCTCGGTGGTGAAGCTGGCCACGGCGAAGTTCTCGTCCGGCCAGGTCACGCCGAAGGCGGTGATCGGGGCGCCGGACAGCGCGGTCAGCGTGCTGCCGAAGGTCCACATCTCGTTGAGCTTGTAGCTGCCGCGCAGCTTGACCTGGTGGCGATGATCGTTGAACAGGTCGCCGTAGCGCTCGTTGTTGGCCGGGTGGTCCCAGTGCTGGACCATGCCGGTGTCGCCGTAGTTGGTGTCGGAGTTGACCGGGCCCTCGTGGTTGCCCTCCAGCTTCGACCACAGGTAGGAGGCGTTGAACGCCCACTTGTCGTCCCAGGCGCGGTCGATCTGGAACTCCACCGCCTTGTAGGTGCGGCGCGGGTCCTTGTAGCCGACGATGCGGTTGCTGCCGACGGTGATGTAACCCTCCTTGGAGGTATCGATGGTGACCCAGCCGTCCTGGGCGCAGCCCATCGCCGTGGTGCCCCACAGGGTCAGTTCGTCGCCCGGGTTGGCGATCGGGAACAGGGTGCCGTGGCGGACGCCGCAGATCGCGTTGATGCGGACGTCGTCCAGCGCACCTTCCATCTTGCGGTAGGTGCCGTTGACACCCCACGACCAGGTCTGGCTGATCATGCCCTGGAAGCCGAGGATGAACTCGTCCTGGTAGACCGCCTCCAGGTCGCGGTCCACGCTCTGGCGCAGGTCGCCGACGGTGACGTTCATGTCGTCGTCCACCGGTCCGATCTGCGCACCCAGCACCGGCGTCATGTACGACGCGCCGGTGACCGGATTGGTCGCCTGCTGCCAGCCATTGAGCGCCCAGTAGGTGTACTCGTCGATCAGGCCGCCGGCGAAGGTGTAGTTGATGTTGTTGGTGACCGGCAGGTAGTAGCGGCCGGCGTTGCCGAACAGCTTCATCCGGCCGTCGTCCTTCACGTCCCACGAGAAGCCCAGGCGCGGGGACACCAGGTTGTCCATCTTGATGAAGCTGCCGCCAGCGGCGGTCTTGTTCTCGAACGCATCCACGCGCACGCCCAGGTTCAGCACCAGGCTGGGGGTGACGCTCCAGATGTCCTCCACGTACCAGGCGTTGGCGGTGGTGTCGAACTTGCCGCCGTCGATGCGCCTGCGGCCCATGACGAAGGCATCGACACCCGCGGGCAGCGGCACGTTGTTGCCGAGCACCTGGTTCGGGAAGGGAGTGGTCCGGCCGTAGACCGTATAGCGCTGCTGGGTCGGACCCGGATAGAAGGTGCTGCGCTCGGTGCTCATCAGCTCGCGGTCGAGGCCGAAGCGCACCAGGTGGTCGCCAAGCGACCACTCGAAATCCAGACGCCCCACTTCGCGCTCGTCGTGGTGGTCGACCACCGAACTGCTCGGACTGGGATGGCAGCTCACCGGCGGACGCCCCATGGCGGCGTAGGCGGTGCCGTAGCTGGCGTTGTCGATCAGCACCTGCGAGCAGGCGCCGTCGGCTGGCGAGAACACCAGCGCGCGGCTCTGGTTCACGCCGTACATGGCCTTGGCGGTGAAGTTCTCGCCGAAGCGGCCGGTGTAGGTGATCGACCCGCTGTCGCCGCCGCCCTGCGACGTGCTGCTGCCGGTGAAGCTGGTGGTGGTCGCGTTGGCCCAGTTGTAGGCGTAGGCGTTCAGCCCGGTCTCGGTCTTGTCGGAGAATGCCAGCAGCTCGAGCAGGTGGTTGTCGGTGATGTTCCAGTCCAGCTTGGCGCCCCAGAAACCGTTGCTGCCTTCGGTCTCGGTCCAGGTGCTGCCCAGGGCATTGGTGTAGCCGGCGTTGCCTTCGCGCTGTTCGTACATCGCGAACAGGAACACCCGGTCCTTGACCACCGGACCGGAGGCCCAGACGTTGGCCTTCATGAAGCTGTCGTGGTCGCGGCTGGAGCGGACGTTGATGTTGCCGTCGTCGTAGTAGTGGTCCTTGGCGGTGGACTCCAACGCGGCCGGCTCGAAGGTGAAGGTCACGCCGCCGTCGAACTCGTTGCTGCCGCGGCGGGTGACCGCGTTGAGCACGCCGCCGGTGGCGCGGCCGAACTCGACCGAATAGCCGCCGGTCTTGACCTGGAACTCCTGGAAGAAGTCGAACGGCGCGGTGGAGAAGCTCTGGCGCCGGTAGAAGTCGGTGACGTTCAGGCCGTTGATGAACACCGAGTTCTCGGCCACCGAGGAACCGCCGAAGGAGATGCCGCCGAACGACGAGTTGCCGGTGATCACGCCGGGCGCGAGCAGGGCCACCGAGGTCAGGCTCTGCGCCACCGGCAGGCGCGCCAGTTCCTCGCGGTTGATGGTGGTCGACACCTCGGTGGAGTACACGTCGACGCGGTTGATCACGCGCGAGCCGACCACCTCGACCACGTCCAGGTTGACCAGGGCACCTTCGGTGCCCAGGTTGACCGCGGTGGTGCCGCCGATGGTCACGTTGACGACGACGCCGTCGCCCACCGGCTGGCCGTTGCGCACCAGCTGCAACCGGTAGTCGCCGATCGGCAGCTGGGTCAGGCGGTAGCTGCCGTCCGTGCCGACGGTGACCGTCCGGCTGGTGCCGGTGGCGGTGTTGATGATGGTGATCTGGTCGCCCGCGGTGGCACGGCCGGCGACTGCGCCGGTGGCGCTCTGCGCCATCGCCATCGGCGCCATCGCCCCGATGCATGCACCCAGCGCCACGCACAGTGCGGCTTTCCTGAAAGTCCTGCTGTTCATCCCCGTGTCTCTCCCACAGTGGTGTTGATGTTGTCCCCGCCCGCCTTGGTGGCTTCATTGCCTGCCGGCAGCAGTTGCCATTCGAACCGGTAGTCCCATTGGTCGAAATAGAGGTTCCCGCGGCGCCACTCCGCCTCGCCGCGCTGCGAATCCACGGTCTCGGAGCGGAAGTGGTGCTTGGCCGGAACGAAGTCCCGCGAATAGTCGTCGTTGAAGGCGATCCGGTACGCGTCCAGGCCGCCGAGGTAGAACCAGCGCAGCGCCGGGTCGTCGCTGTCGAGCCGGCCGGTGGTCACGTCCATCGGCACCCAGCCGTAGGGCGCCAGGTACAGCCAGCCCCAGTCGTGCATGTTGTCGTAGCCGACCGCGTCGTCGGAGTAGACCCAGCCGGACTGCCAGCGCGCGGGGATGCCGTTGAGCCGCAGCAGCGCCATCAGCAGCAGGGTCTGCTGGCCGCAGTCGGCGTGGCCGGCGTGCAGCGCGTGGTCGCTGATGTTGGAGATCGTCGAGTATTCGCGCGCACCGGCCCACGGAATGTCGTCCACCGCCGCGAACAGCTTCTGCGCGATCCGGTAGGGATGGGTCTCGTCGCCGACGACCCGCGCCGAGAACTCGCGCAGCGCCGGGGTGAACACGATGTGCGGCGGCTGTTCGGCCAGGTACGGCGCCAGCGCCGGGTCGCCGGGCGTGGGCTGCACGTGCTGCGGGTCGATCGCGAAGTGGCGGCCGTACACGGTCAGCTCGTAGCTCACCGAGAACGGCGTCGGCTCGCCGGCCACTGCGGTGCGCTCCAGGTAGGCGGTGCGCTGCAGCGCCGACTCCGGCGCGACCTGGCCGCCGGCCGGCACGCTGCCGAGCAGGCGGATGTCCTCCTGCTGGCCCGCGATCGCGCGCGGGTACGGGATCCAGGCGCGAATGGTCTCGCCGGCCGGCACCGCGTCGGCGTCGACCACCAGCGACTGGGTCACCCGCAGCCGGCGCGGCGCCACGCTGGTCGCGCCGCCGCCCGCGGCGGCGAGCACTTCGGCGTGGTGCGGGTGCAGGCGTTCATACGGCCCTTCGCTGAACGGCCGCACCGGCGGCGCGCGGCGTGCGGCGGCCTCCGGGCTGAGCCGGAACAGGTTGGAAACGGCGCGCTTGAAGTAGCGTGGCTCGCCATCGATGTCCATGCGCTCGACCAGCCCGGCCTGGTCCCAGGCGTCGAATTCGGCCTCGCGCAGGTCGGGGATGGACCGGCGCAGCTGCGCCAGCGCGGCGGCGCGGTCCAGGGTGAAGTCCAGGCGGATGCGGCGCATGCGCTCGCGCTCGAACAGCAGCGCCTGGCGCTGGGCGGCGGCCAGGCCCGGCTGCGACAGCGCCGCCTCGATCGCCGCTTCGGCGCCGAGGAAATCGCCCCGGTCCACCGCGGCGACGGTCGTCTCCAGGGCCGACGCCGGCGCGCCGGCCTGGGCGCTGGCCCCGATCGCGGCGGCCAGCAGGCACAACGCCGGCCACACGGCACGCCGGCCGCGGCGCGGGGGGCGCGGCGGCGGGTTCGAGGCGACAGGCTGGCAACAGCGGGCTTCCACGACGACACTTCCCCGGCCGGTGGTAGCGCTGGTGTAACACGGGTCCGGTAGCGGGTCAATAATTTATTCTTGACTGCGCGAATATTCGGAATAACTATTCTTCCGCACTGCGCCCCCAGGGGAGGACCGGCCAGATGAGCGCCGCGAACAAGGTTTCGATTGCACGGCCGTACCCGCTCCGCCACGGGTGCGCCCGGCCGTGGCTGTCCGCGCCGCTGCTGGCTGCGCTGCTTGCGGCCGCCCTGCCCGCCCTGGCCGCGCCGCCGGCCGCCGATGCGCCGACCGCGGTGGTCGAGGTCCGCCACGCCGACCTGACGCCCGGGCACTGGCTCGCGCAGCTGGCCGACCCGGACCGGGTGATCCTCGACCGCGCCGGCATCGCCGCGCAGAACGCGCGCATGCGCAGCGAAGACAAGTCGATCGTCGACATCGCCGCTCTGCCCGAGCCGCTGCCGCGGGCGCTGGTGCGGGAGAAGATCGAGGCGCTGTCGGCGCCGCCCACCCGCACCCTGTACGACGTGCACGGCAAGCCGCTGCCGCCGCGCGAGCTGGCCGCGCTGCAGCGCGCGCTGGCGCTGGACGCGATCCCGGCCACCCGCCCGCTGCGCTACGGCCTGGTCGTGCACCGCGCCGACCTGCGCGCCTTCCCGACCCGGCTGCGGGCGTTCAGCAGCGCGGGCGAGACCGACATCGACCGCTTCCAGGAATCGGCGCTGTTCCCGGGCGACGCGGTGGCGGTGCTGCACGAGAGCCGCGACCGGCAGTGGCTGTTCGTGGCCAGCGAGCGCTACGCGGCCTGGATCGAGGCCCGGCACGTGGCCACCGGCGACCGCGGCACGGTCCTCGGCTACGCGCAGCGCGCGCCGTACCTGGTCATGACAGGCGCCACCGTGCGCACCAACTACACGCCGGAAGAACCACGCGTGTCGGCGCTGCAGCTGGACATGGGCGTGCGCCTGCCGCTGCGCACCGACCTGCCGCCGGACCGGCCGGTCAACGGCCAGCATCCCTACGCCTCGCACGTGGTCGAGCTGCCGGTGCGCAACGCCGACGGCAGCCTGGCGCTGGCGCCGGCGCTGATCGCCCGCTCGGCCGACGTCGCCCACGACTACCTGCCGCTGACCCCGGCGCACCTGGTCCGCCAGTCGTTCAAGTTCCTCGGCGAGCGCTACGGCTGGGGCCACAGCTACGACGCGCGCGACTGCAGCGGCTTCGTCTCGGAGATCTACCGCAGCTTCGGCATCCTGGTCCCGCGCAACACCCGTGACCAGGCGGTGAGCCCGGCGCTGGACCGGATCGGCTTCGCCCCGGAGGACGGCCGCGACAAGCGCATGGCCGCGGTGCGCCAGCTGCAGGTCGGCGACCTGATATACATCCCCGGCCACGTGATGATGGCCATCGGCCACCAGCGCGGCCTGGCGTTCGTGATCCACGACACCAACGGCGGCAGCTGGCGCGGCGCCGACGGCGCCCGCGTGCGCGCCGGCCTCAACGGCGTGGCGGTCACCCCGCTCGAGCCGATGCTGTTCGGCGAGACCGAGACCTACGTCGACCGCATGACCAGCATCCAGAGGATACGGCCCGTGTCCTCCCCCAATCCGGCCACTCCATGAAGATCACGGACATCGAACTCGGCATGCTGCGCGTGCCGCTGAAGACCCCGTTCAAGACCGCGCTGCGCACCGTCGACACGGTCGAGGACATCGTGGTGCTGGTGCGCACCGACAGCGGCCACACCGGCTACGGCGAGGCGCCGGCCACCGCGGTGATCACCGGCGACACCCATGGTTCGATCGTCGAGGCGATCGACCGCCACATCAAGCCGCGCCTGATCGGCCAGGACGTGGCCAACCTCAACCGCGTCTGCGGGCTGATCCAGGGCGCGCTGGAGCGCAACACCAGCGCCAAGGCCGCGGTGGAGATCGCCGTCTACGACCTGTGGGGCCAGCTCTACGGCGCGCCGCTGTACAAGATGCTCGGCGGCGGCGACCCGGTGATCACCACCGACATCACCATCAGCGTGGACCACATCGACAAGATGGTGGCCGACTCGATCGCCGCGGTCGATCGCGGCTTCGACTCGCTGAAGATCAAGGTCGGCAAGGACATCGGCCTGGACATCGAGCGGGTCAAGGCGATCCACGCCGCGGTCGAGGGCCGCGCCCTGCTGCGCCTGGACGCCAACCAGGGCTGGACCCCCAAGCAGGCGGTGTACGCGATGAGCACCCTGGAGGACGCCGGGGTGCTGCTGGAACTGCTCGAGCAGCCGGTCAAGGCCGCCGACATCGAGGGCCTGAAGTACGTCACCGAGCGCGTGCACACCCCGGTCATGGCCGACGAGAGCGTGTTCGGCCCGACCGACGTGTTCGACCTGATCGAGCGCCGCGCCGCCGACATCATCAACATCAAGCTGATGAAGACCGGCGGCCTGTCCAACGCCATCCGGATCGCCGACATCGCCGCGCTGTACGGGGTGCAGTGCATGATCGGCTGCATGATCGAGTCGGCCATCTCGGTGGCCGCCGCCGTGCACCTGGCGGTGGCCAAGGCCGACGTCATCACCAAGGTCGACCTGGACGGCCCCTCGCTGGGCCAGTTCAACCCGGTCGAGGGCGGGGTGATCTTCGACGAGTCGGAAATCACCGTCACCGACGCGCCCGGCCTGGGCATCCGCGAGATCCGCGGGCTGGAGCTGCTGGCGCGCTGAGCCGCGCCGGTTGCCAGGTGCGCCCGTCCCGGATGAAGATCGCACCCATGCCGCCGCTGGTGAAGATCCGCTCAGAACGCGACCAGATGTCGGCGATCGAACGCCGCATCGCCGACTTCATCCTCGACAACGCCCACCTGCTGCGCGACTACTCCTCGCAGCAGCTGGCCAGCGCGCTGGGGATCAGCCAGTCGTCGGTGGTCAAGTTCAGCCAGAAGTTCGGCTTCCGCGGCTACCCGGACCTGAAGTACAGCATCGGCCAGGCGGTGGCGCGCAACGGCGCCGACGCTCCGGCCCAGGCCGCGCCGGCGGCCGACGGCGACGAGTACACCCGGCTGGAGGAGAGCCTGCGCCGCAGCAAGGCCGCCGCCGAGGAGGAGACCCGCCTGCTCAACCCGCGCGAGGGCATGGAGCGGATCGTCGGGCTGGTCGACGGCGCCGGCAAGGTGTTCGTCTGCGGGCTGGGCGACGACGGCCTGTTCGCGCGCGAGTTCGGCATGCGCCTGTCGCTGCTGGGCGTGCTCACGGTGCACCATTCCGACCCGATCCTGATGATGGCCAACCTGTCGGCGGCCCGGCCCGGCGACGTGCTGCTGGTGTTCTCCGAGTTCGGCCAGCTGCCGCAGCTGTCGCAGATCAGCCGCCAGTTCCAGGCCTGCGAGGGCAAGGTGGTGTCGATCACCCGGCACACCGCCAACCCGCTGCGCGCGCACGCCGACGCGGCACTGGTGGTGTCCGCGCACGACTCCTCGCCGCACATCGAGGCGCTGCTGTACCGTTCCTCGCTGCAGTACCTGCTCGACTTCCTGTTCGTGCTGCTGTGCCAGGCCAACCCGGACCGGCACCGCCAGCTCGGCATCAACCTCGAGCGCATCCGGCACCTGCTGGACACGTGATCCCCCGACAACGAACGAGACCGCATGGCCGCATCGCACGCCGGACCCGCACGCCCATCCCGCTTCGCCTGGCCCGTGGCCGCCGCCCTGGCCCTGGCCTGGGGCATCGCGGCCATGGCGCACGACCCGGCATCCATGCCCGTCGAGCCGCTGCACGACGCCCGCCAGCTGGTGGTGGTGACCACCGCCGGCTGGGACGAGCACCAGGGCCGCCTGCACCGGCTCGAGCGCGCCGGCGAGACCGCGGTGTGGCGCGAGGTGGATGCCTTCGACGTCAGCCTCGGCCGCAACGGCAGCGCCTGGGGCGTGGGCCTGCATCCGCAGACCGACCAGGGCCAGGGGCCGCGCAAGCGCGAAGGCGATGGGCGCAGCCCGGCCGGTGTGTTCGCGCTGGGCACCGCCTTCGGCTACGCCGACGCCACCGCCAGCGCCCTGCCCTACCAGGCGATGCGGGAAAGCGACTGGTGCATGGACGTGCCCGACTCGCCGCTCTACAACCGCATCGTCGACGCGCGCGTGGTCGGCCAGGCCGCCGTGGCCGGCTCGACCGAGCCGATGCGCCTGGACCTGCACCATGACGGCGACCCGCGCTACCGCCTCGGCTTCGTCATCGGGCACAACCCGGAGCACGCGCCCGGCGGCGGCAGCTGCATCTTCGCCCACCTCTGGCGCACGCCCGGCGAGGCCACCGCCGGCTGCACGGCGATGGCCGACGCCGACATGGAAGCGCTGCTGGCCTGGCTCGACCCAGCCCGCGCGCCGCGCTTCGTGCTGCTGCCCGAGGCCGAGTACCGGCGCCTGGCGCCGACCTGGCACCTGCCGTTCCTGGGAGTGCGCTGATGCGCTGGCCGGGCGCGACCGCGCGCGTGCTGCTGGCGCTGGCCGCCGGCGCGATCGTCGGCCTGTCGCTGGCGCACTGGCACCCGGACGCGGCGCTGGCCGCCGCCGGCGTCGCCCAGCCGGTCGGCCGGCTGTGGCTGAGCGCGCTGCAGATGACCGTGGTGCCGCTGGTGCTGGCGCTGGTGATCCTGGGCGTGGCCACCGCCTCGGATGCGGCCGCCTCCGGACGGGTGGCGCGGCGGGCGATGACGGTGTTCGTGGCAATGCTGTCGTTCTTCGCCGCCTACGCGGCGCTGGCGGCGCCGGCGCTGCTGTCGCTGGTGCCGCGCAGCGAAGCGCTCGCCGCGACCCTGCAGGGCTCGGCCGCCACGGTCGAGGCCGGCGCCGCGCCGACCCTGGCGCAGTGGATCAGCGGGGTCATCCCGTCCAACGCGATCATGGCCGCCGCGCAGGGCGCGATGCTGCCGCTGGTGGTGTTCGCCCTGTTCTTCGGCTTCGCCCTGACCCGGATCGAGTCCGAGCGCCGCGCCCAGGTCATCGGCCTGTGCCACGGCATCGCCGACACCATGATCGTGATCGTGCGCTGGGTGCTGCTGGCCGCGCCGCTGGGCGTGTTCGCGCTGATGCTGGCGGTGTGCGCGCAGGCCGGGCTGGGCGTGGTCGGCGCGCTGGCCGGCTACATCGTCCTGCAGTGCGCCATGTACATCGGCGCGATCTTCATCTGCTACGGGCTGGTGGCGATGTTCGCCGGGCGTTCGCCGGCGGCGTTCGCCAGCGGCATCCTGCCGGCGCAGGTGGTGGCGGCCAGCACCCAGTCCTCGCTGGCCTCGCTGCCGGCGATGCTGGAGAGCGCGCGCGACCGCCTGGGCCTGCCGCGCGCGGTGGCCGCGCTGGTGCTGCCGATGGCGGTGACCCTGTTCCGGATCACCAGCCCGATCCAGTACATCGTCGCCGCGGCGTTCGTGGCCTGGGCCTACGGCATCGAGCTGAGCGCGATGCAGCTGGCGGCCGGTTCGGCGCTGGCGGTGGTGATCAGCCTGGGCTCGGTCGGCCTGCCTGGCCAGGTCAGCTTCATGGCCACGGTGATGCCGGTGACCCAGTCGATGGGCCTGCCGGTGGAGCCGCTGGGCCTGCTGCTGGCGGTGGACACCATCCCCGACGTGTTCGCCACCACCGGCAACGTCACCGGTGATCTGACCGCGACCGCGATCGTGGCGCGCAGCAGCCCGGAGGCTGCCGACCCGTCCGACGCCGGCTGAACCGCGGCGTCCTCGCGCTCACGCCCGGATCACCGCGGCGGGCCGACAGTGACGCTCCACAGTGACGGCCGCAGGCCGTCGGAGCGCCCGTACCATGAAGACCCGCCGCATCTACGCCACGCCCAACCTCGCCGCCGCGCAGGCCGCCCTGGCGGCCGCGCGCGATACCGGCATCGACCGCGACTCGCTGTCGCTGATCGCCCGCTCCGACATCGAGATGGAGTCGGTGCCCGACGACCTGCGCGAGGCGCACACCGATTCGGTGCCGGCCGCGCTGCGCGGCGCCGCCGGCGGCGGCGCGGTCGGCCTGGTCGCCGGGCTGGTCGCGGTGGCCGTGCCACCGCTGGGCATCACCCTGGCCGGCGCCGGCCTGATGGCCGCGGTCGGCGCGCTGGTCGGCAGCTGGTCGGCGGCGCTGGTGGGCGCCACCGTGCCCGATCCGGTGCGGCGCCGCTTCGAGGACGCGATCGAGGCCGGGCAGATCCTGGTGGTGATCGACGCCGAAGAGGCAGCACTGCAGCGCGCCGAGGCGGCGGTGATGCAGGCCGGCGCGGTGCCGCTGCCGTACGAGGCAGCCAGCGCGGTGAGTTGATGCGCTTGCGCATGCAGGAACATGTACGCGCCACGCGCGTGCATGGTGGCTGCCCGCATAACTTCACGATCACGCCGCCTATCGCGGTGGTTAACCGTCGCGTCGTTAAGGTGTGGTCATCGACGATCAGCACGAGGAGACGCATCATGAGCCCGCAACCCGGCTACCAGATTCCCGGACGCGCCCCGGTCGAGCCGTTCCCCGATTCGGGGTACTGGAACCAGAAGTTCACCAGCGAGCCGTATTTCCTGGAGGGCGACAGCTACGACGACTACGACGCGGCCTACCGGCTCGGTTACGGTGCGCGGCGCCGCTATGCCGACCGCGACTTCAACAGCCTGGAAAGCGACCTGCAGCACGAATGGGAAACCAGCAAGGGCCCGTCGCGGCTGGACTGGAACCGCGCACGCCAGGCCGTCCTGCGCGCCTGGGAACGCGGCGAGCCGCACGGCACCTGACCCCGCCGCTCTTTGCTTCCTGTAGGAGCCGGGTTCAGCCGGCGACCCGACGCCGTCGGCACAGGCGACGCTCTCGTGGTCCCGACGCCCGTGTCGCCGACTGAAGTCAGCTCCTACAGAAGGCGCCCGCGCCGCAACTGTTGTAGGAGCCGGGTTCAGCCGGCGACTCGACGCCATCGGCACAGGCGACGCTCTCGTGGTCCCGACGCCCGTGTCGCCGACTGAAGTCAGCTCCTACAGAAGGCGCCCGCGCCGCAACTGTTGTAGGAGCCGGGTTCAGCCGGCGACGCGACGCCGTCGGCACACGCGACGCTCTCATGATCCCGACGCCCGAGTCGCCAGCAAGCTGTGTTCCTACAGAACAGCAGCCACACCGTTGTTGTAGGAGCCGGGCTTGCCCGCGACGCGACGCCGTCGGCACAGGCGACGCCCTCATGGTTCCAACGCTCGTGTCGCCGGCTGAAGCCGGCTCCTACACAGTCGCGGGGGAGATCAGGGTGGCAGCAGTTCGAATCGCGCCGGCTCGCCGGTCGCGGACGATGGCGCGATCCAGACATCGAACGTCCCCGGCTCGGCGCCACGGCTTCCATCGGCGCAGGTAAAGGCCAGCTGCGCGCGCGACAGCTCGAACACTACCTCGCGCGCCTCGCCCGGCTGCAGCCGCAGCTTGCGGAACCCCTTCAGTTCGCGCACCGGCCGCACCCGGCTGCCGACCCGATCGTGCACGTACAGCTGCACCACCTCCTCGGCAACACGGTCTCCGGCGTTGCGCACCGTGGCGCGCACCACCACCCTGCCGTCCCACGCCATCGCCGGCGCATCGACGCAAGTGGCGCCGTATTCGATGCGGCTATAACCCAGGCCATGGCCGAACGGATACAGCGCGGTATTGGGATATTCGCGCCAGCGCGCCTTGAACTCGGACATCGCCGGCGTTTCCGGCCGCCCGGTGCGCGGATGATTGTAGAAGAACGGCTGCTGCCCGGAGTCGTGCGGGAAGCTCACCGGCAACCGGCCCGAGGGGCTGTAGTCGCCGAACACCACGTCGGCCACCGCATGCCCGGTCTGGCTGCCCAGGAACCAGGTCACCAGGATCGCCTGCGCGTCGCGCACCGCGCCCTCCAGCGCCAGCGCACGCCCGTTGCGCAACAGCACCACCACCGGCGTGCCGGTCGCGGCCACCGCCTCGGCCAGCGCCTGCTGCGCCGGCGGCAGCACGATCCGGGTACGCGACTGTGCTTCGCCGCTGTAGCGCTGCGGCTCGCCCACCGCCAGCAGCACCACCCCGGCGCGGCGCGCGGCGGCGACCGCCGCCTCGATGCCGCCCTCCATCGGCGCCTCCAGCGCACAGCCGTCGACCACCTCGAGCACGGCATCGTCGGGCAGCGCGGCGCGGATACCGGACTCCAGGGTCACGTAGCGTGACTTGTCGCCGAACAGCGTCCAGCAACCTTCGATGTTGTCGGTGTCGCGGGCGAACGGGCCGACCAGCGCGATGCGCGCATCGCGGCGCAGCGGCAGCAGCTCGCCCTCGTTCCTGAGCAGCACGATCGAGCGCCGCGCCGCGTCGCGGGCCAGCGCCTCGTGCGCGGCCAAGTGCGAAGTGTCGGCCTCGCGCGCCGGGTCCAGCGAGCGGTACGGATCGTCGAGCAGGCCGATGGCGGCCTTCAGCGACAGCACCCGCCGCACCGCCGCGTCCAGCGCCGCCATCGGTACCTCACCGGACTCGACCAGCGCCGGCAGGTGCGCGGCGTAGAAGCCGCTCTGCATGCTCATGTCCATCCCGGCCAGGAACGCGCGCCGGGTGGCGTCGCGGTCGTCCTCGGCGTAGCCGTGCGCGACCAGCTCCATGTCGGCGGTGTAGTCGGACACCACCACCCCGGGGAACCGCCACTGCTCGCGCAGCACCCCGGTCAGCAGCGCGTGGTTGGCGCTGGCCGGCACGCCGTTGATGTCGTTGAAGGCGGTCATCACCGCCAGCGCGCCCGCGTCCAGGGCGGCCTCGAACGGCGGCAGGTGCACGTCGCGCAGCGTGCCCTCGGCGATCTCCACGTAGTTGTAGTCCATGCCCGCGGCCACCGCGCCGTAGCCGACGAAGTGCTTGGGCGTGGCCAGCAGCGAGTCGGCGGCGCGCAGGTCCTGGCCCTGGAAGCCGCGCACCCGCGCGGCGGCGAACGCACAGCCGAGGAAGGTATCCTCGCCGGCGCCCTCGGCACCGCGGCCCCAGCGCTGGTCGCGGGCGATGTCCACCGCCGGCGCGTAGGTCCAGTGGATGCCGGCGGCAGTGGCCTCCACCGCGGTAGCGCGCGCGGTGCGCTCGGCCAGTGCCGGCTCGAAGCTGGCCGCCTCGCCCAGCGGGATCGGGAACACGGTGCGCATGCCGTGGATCACGTCGGCGGCCAGCAGCACCGGGATGCCGAGCCTGCTCTCCTCCACCGCCACGCGCTGGATCTCGAGGCCCTGCGCGGCGCCGACGCCATTGAACAGCGCGCCCACGCCCCCGGCGCGCACCTGCTCGAGCACTTCGGCGGCGTTGTGCACGTTGGCGTCGGGGTTCACGTCCGGCGCGAATGGCCGGACCATGTCGGCGAACACCCCCAGCTGCCCGACCTTCTCCTCGAGGGTCATGCGCGCGAGCAGGGACTCGACTCTCGCGTCGGTGGGCTTGGGGTCGCTCGGCATCGGGGCGGGGGGCGGGACGGGGGCGACCCGATTCTAGCGGAGGCATCCGCCGCGGCGGTCAACGCGTACGCATAAACGGGCACTGCACCACGCATGCGCGGGCATGTAACCCGATGTAACAGAAGGTTTGCGGGAGGTTGGCGGATGCAACAGAAAGCGGCGCGGAGCCGCGAAGCTCCGCGCCGCCATGGCGCCCGTCGTCACTCCGGTGCGCCAGAACCGTGTGTCCGGCTATCAGCGACCGGCCACCCGCAGCGCCGAGGTGTCGACGCTGGCCACGCCCTCGATGTCGCGGGCGATCTTCTTGGCCTTGTCGGCCTGGACCTGGGTTGCGGCCGTACCGCTGAGGTGGACCACGCCGTTGACCGTGTCGACCTTGATGTCGGTGCCAGACACGTCGGTGTCGGCCAGCAGGCTGGACTTGACCTTGGTGGTGATCCAGGTGTCGTTGACCGGCTGCGCCGATTCCCTCTCGGCGGCCGGGTTCTTGGCCGGCTTGTTGTCGTCGTTGGCCAGTGCGGTGGCGCCGCTCAGGGCCGCAACCATGGCGACCGCCAGGATGGAAGCTTGCTTGCGCATCGGTAACTCCTCGTCGGGTGGGTGTGGTGGGAGTCTCGGCGGCGCCGCGTACAGCAGCAGTGAATCCAGGCGTGAAGGTTGTGCTGCGTTCAGCGCGGTGAGCGCGCTTGCACGATGGCGTCATCGCCGCGTGTAATGCCGGGCCGGAATCACGGAGTTCCGCCGATGGCCAACGACCTGCATGTCGCACTGATCGGCTACGGCCTGGCCGGCAGCGTCTTCCACGCACCGTTGCTGGCGGCCACGCCGGGCCTGCACCTGCATACGGTGGTCTCGCGCCAGGCGGACAAGGTCGCAGCCACGTACCCGCAGGCGCGCGTGCTCGCCGATCCGGCGCAGGCGTTCGCCGACCCGGCCATCGACCTGGTGGTCGTGGCCACGCCCAACGACAGCCACGCACCACTGGCACTGGCTGCGCTGGCCGCCGGCAAGCACGTGGTGGTGGACAAACCGTTCGCCTTGAACGTGGCCCAGGCGCAGGCCGTTCGCGACGCGGCCGCGCGCACCGGCCGCGTGCTGGGCGTGTTCCACAACCGGCGCTGGGATGCCGACTTCCTCGCCCTGCGCGCCCTGCTCGACGACGGCGCGCTGGGCGAGGTGGCCGAGCTGCACTCGCACTTCGACCGCTTCCGGCCGCAGGTGCCCGACCGCTGGCGCGACCGCGAAGGCCCCGGCAGCGGCCTGTGGTACGACCTGGGTCCGCACCTGGTCGATCAGGTGCTGCAGCTGTTCGGCCCGCCGCTGGCGGTCGCCGCCGACCTGGCCCGCCAGCGCAGCGGCGCCTCGGCCACCGACTACTTCCACGTGCAGCTGCGCTACCCGCGGCTGCGCGCGGTCCTGCACGCCGGCGCGCTGGTGCCCGGCCACGGCCTGCGCTTCGCCGTGCACGGCACTGGCGGCAGCTGGATCAAGCACGGCCTGGACCCGCAGGAGGACGCACTGCGCGCCGGCGCCGTGCCCGGCGCCGCCGGCTGGGGCCGCGACCCGCGCCCGGGCACGCTGCTGCGGGCGGGCGACGACGGCAGCGTGCAGGAAGCGCCATCACCCGCGCCGGCCGGCGACTACCTGGCCTTCTACGCGGGCATGCGCGACGCGATCCTCCGCGGCGCACCGCCGCCGGTCACCGCCGACGAGGCGCTGCAGGTCATGCGCGTGATCGAAGCCGGCCTGCTCAGCGACGCCCAGCGCCGCGAGATCCCCTTCCCCTGACCAGCGGCGTCCCTGTAGGAGCCGGGTTCAGCCGGCGACACGGGCGTCGGGAATACGAGGAAGTCGCCTGTGCCTGCGTGGCATGTCGCCGGCTGAAGCCAGCTCCTACAACGGCCATGTCGCCAGGCTCTTTTGTAGGAGCCGGGTTCAGCCGGCGACACGGGCGTCGGAACCATGAGCGAGTCGCCTGTGCCGAGGTGGCGTGTCGCCGGCTGAACCCGGCTCCTACAGAAGGCAGGGCGACATGCACCTCAGCCCTGCCTCACCCCATGCCCGCCGAACCGGTCCCGCAACGCCGCCAGCATCTTGTCGGCGAAGGAGTCCTTCTCGCGCGAGCGCAGCCGCTCCAGCAGCGACAGGGTGATCACCGGCGCGGCCACGTCCAGCTCGATCGCCTCGGCCACCGTCCAGCGGCCCTCGCCGGAGTCGGCCACGTAGGGCGCGATGCCCTCCAGCGACGGATTGTCATGCAGCGCCTCGGCGGCCAGGTCCAGCAGCCACGAGCGCACCACGCTGCCATGCCGCCAGATCTCCGCCAGCTGCGGCAGGTCCAGCGCCAGCGACTCCTTGCGCTGCATGATCGCGAAGCCTTCCGCGTAGGCCTGCATCATTCCGTACTCGATGCCGTTGTGGACCATCTTGGCGAAATGCCCGGCACCGCTGGGCCCCACCCGGCCCCAGCCGCGATCGGGCGCCGGCGCCAGGGTCTCGAACAGCGGCCGCAGCCGCTCGCACGCGGCCGCGTCGCCGCCGACCATCAGGCTGTAGCCTTCGGCCAGCCCCCAGACGCCGCCGCTGGTCCCGCAGTCGAGGAAGTGCACGCCGTCCCTGCGACAGTCCGCGGCGCGACGCTGGCTGTCCTGGTAGTTGGAGTTGCCGCCGTCCACCACCACGTCGCCCACCTGCAGCAGCGGCCGCAGTGCTTCCAGGGTCGCGTCCACCGGCGCACCCGCCGGCACCATCAGCCACAGCGCGCGCGGTGCCGGCAACGCCGCCAGCAACGCCTGCAGCGAATCGAACGCCTCCAGTCCGTGCGCCTGCGCCGCCGCCTGGCGCGCGGCCGCACCGGGATCGAACCCCGCCACGCGGTGTCCGTCCCGCTGCAGCCGCGCGGCCATGTTCGCGCCCATCCGCCCCAGTCCGATCATGCCGATGTCCATGCGACCTCCTGCGTACGTGGGGTACAGCCTTGCATGGGGCGCCGGCGCATGCCACAGGCGCATCCGCAGACGGCGGCCACCCAGGGCGGACCGCGACCGCCACGCCGGCATGCGGACCGTTCAAAGCCGGGAGGCCGCAGACTGCCGGGCGCGGCCTCCCCCAGGCCCGTGCCGGGCGCTGCCTGCAGGCAGCCGCATCCCGCCATGGCTACACCTGCCCGAAGATGCGAAAATCTGCCGCCTCATGGCCGGCCTCGCCGCGCCACCTCCCCCAGAGAACCCGTGAAGACTCCCCCAGGCCTGCAGGCGCTGATCGATGACGGCGTCATCGATCACGTGCTGCGACCGCTCAAGAGCGGCAAGGAAGCGGCGGTGTACGTCGTCCGCAGCGGCGACGAGGTGCGTTGTGCGAAGGTCTACAAGGACATGGCGCAGCGCAGCTTCCAGCAACGCGTGCAGTACCAGGAAGGCCGCAAAGTGCGCGGCAGCCGCGAGGCGCGCGCGATCGGCAAGGCCAGCAAGTACGGGCGCAAGCAGCAGGAAACCGCCTGGAAGAACACCGAGGTCGAAGCGCTCTACCAGTTGCGCGCCGCCGGCGTGCGCGTGCCCGAGCCGTTCGGCTACTTCCACGGCGTGCTGGTGATGGAACTGGTCACCGACGCGGAGGGCTTCTCCGCCCCGCGCCTAGGCGAGGTCGAGCTGGGCGCGGAGCAGGCGCGCGAATACCACCGCGTGCTGGTCCGGCAGGTGGTGCTGATGCTGTGCTGCGGGCTGATCCATGGCGACCTGTCCGCCTACAACGTGCTGGTCGGCCCGGACGGGCCGGTGGTGATCGATTTCCCGCAGGTCGTCAGCGCCGGCGGCAACAACGCGGCGCGCACGATGCTGCTGCGCGACGTCAACAACCTCACCGCAAGCCTCGGCCGCTGGGCGCCCGAGCTGCTGGACACCTGGTACGGCGAGGAGATGTGGGCCCTGTTCGAGGCCGGCGCACTGCGGCCCGATACCGAGCTGACCGGCGAGTTCACGCCGGACGAGGGCGCGGTCGACCTGGACAGCGTCCGCCACGCCATCAATGATGCGCGCGAGGAAGCGCTGATCCGGCAACAGGGCCGCGAGGCGGCGGCGGAAGACGGGAACTAGGCCAGGCGACCGGGCGGTTGCGACCGACCCGGTCCTGTCCACGCGGAACAGCAGACGGGCCGTCGGTCGACGAAGCGGTGCAGCCGCGCGCGAGCCGGCCTCAGAACCGCTCGCCCACCGGCAGGTAGCGCCATGCGCCGGGCGGCATCGCGCCGTCCGGACCCTTGCCCAATGCGACCTTGCCGATGCGCAGCCGGCGGATCGACACCACCTCCAGGCCCACCTGCTCGCACATGCCGTGCAGCTGCCCTTCCCGCACGCCCTTGATCGCGAAGCGCAGCCGGGTCTCGTTCTGCCAGCTGACCTTGCACGGCGCCAGCACCCGGCCGTCGTACGTCAGGCCATGGCACAGGCGATGCAGGCCGTAAGGGGCGATCCCGCCGCGGATCTCGACGATGTACTCGTGCTCGATCTGGTCCGCGTCTTCGCTCAGGCGGCGCCACACCCGACCGTCCTGGGTCAACACCATCAGCCCGCTGGCCTCGGTCTCCAGCGGCACCAGCGGGGTCAAGCGATGGAAATGCCGCCGCAGCAGGCGCACGCCGCTGGGGTCGTCGGCCCAGCGTGACACCGGCGCTACCAGGGCACTGGCGGGCCGGGGGCCAGTGATCGCATCGAAACCGGGCGGCTTGTGCAGCAGGATCGTGGCCGGTTCCACCGCTTCCAGGCGGGCGCCCGGGTCGAGTTCGACCCGCTCGACGGTCACCTTGTGCTGCGGCGCCTCCACCACCTGCCCGTCCACCGACACCCAGCCGTTGCGGATGAACTGCTCGGCTTCGGCGCGCGAGAGGTTGAACAGTCCGGCCACGCGCTGGGCCAGTCGAACCGGAGCGGTCATGGGAATCGCCGGGGAAACGGGCACGCAGTGTAGCGACCGGAAGGCCGACGATGCGACGAGCGGACAACGACAGCGAATTCCACGGGAATCCAAGAGCTATGCGGGGCGTTGCACTTCGAGTGTCAATTCACCTACGGCTGTCCAGACACTACACTTTCAATCCAGTCGGCGTAATGGCTCAAACGCACATTGCAGGTCACCTGGTCATAGCGACCGTATTTGGCACTCACCACATGGCCCTCAATCACTTTCCAAGAGGCCAACCCGGACAAAAGCCATTGATCTTCGACCTGGATAAGCGCGGGACCACCGCTGTCCCCGTTGCCAAGGGCACCCTCTAGGGGCAAAGCCGATGACGGCTCGTCGAACCGATAGCAAAACCAGCGGTCGTAAGCACTGGTGATCTCGTTGTAGGCACGACGAAGCTCCGTCCGGTTACGCCCACCGAGACTGTATCCTGCAGCGCCGTTGCCGGTCGCCCCTTTCCCGATGATCTTGACGATCTCGCCGGGCCGCACGCTGTCTTCGTGGAGTGCGACAGGGACGACATCCGTGACGGGCTCGACCAGCTTGACCAGCGCGATGTCGTCAGACGACGAAATAAACACCACGATCAAAATTGCTTCGCCACTGGCCATCGCGTGGTCGATCAGTTCTTGTGGCAGCGGCTTGTATCCAGCGTGGATGACGGTGCGCTCAACGTCCCTGGGCTTTCCGTTGATACCTACTTGTTTGAGTTCGGAGTGCAGCGGGATCGTATGGGCAGCGGTGATCACCCACTGCGGGGCAATCAGTACGCCGTGCCCCTCACTGGGCATATCGACGAGCGCAGGGAATTCAGAGGCCGTAATGCGATACTTCGAGTCGTCAACATCATGCCGGATGACGATGGCGCTGGCAGGGGACGACAGCGCGAGCAAGAGTGCGAGCGACAAAAATCGGGTCACGTGTTATTCCTACAGAAGGAACTAACGCCTTATGTGCCGCGAAGCGACATCGGCTTGAAAGAATTGCCAAGGGCCATCATGGCAGAGTAATGCCTAGTGGGAAAAGGGCCGTTCTGAGTGCTTGATACGCGGGACGCGCACTCGCAATTGACTGGACTGCTGTCCCAAGTATCGTAAGCATTGTCAGGAGCTTTGTATTATTTGGAGAGTCGGCAACCACCTGGGTTTCACACTCTGCAGCAATCTCTAGCAGTTCTTGTCTCTGTGTCTCGGCTAGATCGCTCGCTTGTTGTAATGCGTCACGAATAAGCGTTAGTGACTCTGTGAGCGCGGCGCGGTCATCAGCACCCAGATTTTGGACAACGTTTGCCTGTGCATTTGCGCCCGTTTGCACTGCACCAACAGAACCGTAAAAGTTGTACTGTGCCTGTGCCGAGTCTTGTTCAGGACTGTTCATCAGTGAATCCACGTAGAGATCAATCTCAACATCGTGCTTCTGGATCAAGTGTTGACGCATCGCATCAAGTGAAAGAACTTGATTCCTCGGAAGGCGCTGGAGCTGCTGTTGTAGAGACTGAGACAGTTCAGCGCAGAACGAGTTGACCTGTGAAGATAGCTGCCGCTTAAGATCTTGTCTGAGCGTACCATCCGGCTGAGTTCCGAGTGTGCGTTGAACTCTAGCCAGGCTTTCCCAAGCCAATATGGCGCGAACTTCGAGTTCTCGCTCATGCGCTTGGTGTACTTGTGATGCGTGAACACTAGAGTGAAAAATGCCTCTTTGTGCCGCTCTTGCTGAGATTTGTCGAAGCTCAGAGGGAAACTGCCGTAATCGTTCGGCAGTGCGAGCCTCAAGCAGCCTCGAGTAGCGATTTATAAAGTTTGCATCGAGCATCGAACGATCCTATGGCCCTAAACTACTATTAGCCTCCCCTAGAATGGGGGATGCTGCCCCGCATCTCCCGGCAAGCCGGACGGATCCTGCGTTTGGTCAGGGACTCGGAGCATGTAATTGCATGAGGCGATGCCGGCCTGTGTTATCCGTCGCGGGACACGCCAAGGGTGTTATCTGGCTTCACGTTATCGCCACTGGCGTACGTGGCCTTTACTCGCTTTGACCATTTAAAGTAAGGAAGCCAAATTGCGCTGAATAAAAACGATCCAAGAATACTGGAAATAAGCGCCACACGAATTTCCCCGGAGCCTTGCGCATCACCCAGCATGCTCAATGCAATGACATTGAATAGAAACGTAATGAGTGGATATATAACTAAAAAGGTTATAGCTATCCTTCTTCCGTTAGGGGATCCAGTCCAGATTCGCAATCCCACGATAAATGCATATATGCCCGCAATTGCGCCGCCAAAAGCATTTTGTCCTATTGCGGCATAAAGCGGAGAATCAGCGCTAACTCCATGCTTGGTGGCTAAATCTGAATACTCCGCCATTCCCGAACAACTACTCAATGGAAAAATGACAGTGAGCAAGATGCAAAACAGAGTGAGCCAACCACCAACACGCACCGCTGCAGGTCTTTGTACGGACGTTGACACATTAAGATTCCCGGCTCTGTCCACCTGATTGCCACATGCGGCGCAGAATTTTGAGGAATCTAGTATCTGTGCATTGCATTTCTGACAATTTATCTTCACCCCCCATGTGGAACGTAGCCACCCAAGCGATTCACAGTGTTTCGCATACGTCAGCAGCGCCGCGGCGATGGCCACTAGCAACACAGGCATCTTCAGACCCGCAAAGGCATAGGCCTCCCAAGCCGGCGTGACCAAGTAAATACCGGTGATCTGTAACAATAGCGCCAGTAGCGACACACCGAACATCAACACTGCCCAGCGCCGGCGCAGCAGCAGGCACAGCGCGCCGAGCACGCCACCTACCACCGCGAAGCCGAAAGCCACGTACACCCATCCCGGCGTGGCCAGATGGACCTGCCGGTCCGCCTCCGACAGCGCGGCCATGCCCGCCTCATCCAGGGTCGCCTGCGCGGCGAAAAAGACCAGCCCGATCAAGTTCCACACCAGCGCCAGGATCGCCACCCACCAGTAGCCCCGAGGCCGCACCGGCCCGGTCTGCGTCTGCATGAAGGTCTCCCCTCGTCCCGCGGCGCCAGTGCCGCGCCGCAGAGCCTACGCCCTCGGCGGCCGCCGCGGCATGCTGCGGCGCGGGCTAAACCCGGGCCGGGAGCGGCCGCTAATCCCAAAACCTGTCCCTGCGCATGCCTGCCGGCCGTGCGCCGCCTCCACGCGCCGGCCAACCGGAGCCCGACCATGCCGTTCGACCCCAGCCCCGCCGTCCCCGCCCGCGATCCCGCGGCCGCGACCGTGGCTGCCGGACCGGCGGCGGTGCTGCCGGCGTTCGCCGACGGCATGGCGCTCCTGCCGGGCGAACTGGGCGGGCTGGGCCGGCGCCTGCAGTCGGCGCTGCGCGAGGACGACTGGCGCACCTGCCAGCGCCTGCTGCACCAGTTCCTGGACAAGTACCTGCGCGACTTCGCCGCGAGCCTGGACGCCGGCGGCGCGCTGGTCGAGTCGGACCAGCTGCGCGAGCTACTGCGGCAGGCCGTGGGCGTGGCCCTGGCCTCGCTGCTGCAGCCGCTGCCGGCACTGGCCGACGAGTCCAGCGCGCTGGGCACGGCGCTGAAGCAGTGGCGCCCGGGCAGCGACCTGGCGCCGCTGGCGCGCCGGGTCCGCGAGCTGTGCCACCAGGTCGGCGTGCATGCCGGCGATGCCGCCGAGCAGCAGGCGCTGATGCTGAGCCTGTTCGACCTGCTGCTGGAGAACCTGTTCGAACTGCTCGACGACGGCAGCTGGTTGCGTGGCCAGGTGTCGGTGGTGCGCGAGCTGCTGGCCGGCAACCCCGACCGCCAGACCCTGGAGGCCACCCGCCAGGGCCTGCGCGAGCTGGCCTACCAGCAGGGCCTGCTGAAGAACGGCATCGATCAGTCCAAGGACGCGATGCGGTTGATGATGGTCTCCTTCGTCGAACGCCTGGACGGGATGGCCACCGACACCGGTGAGTACCAGTGCCGGCTCGAGGCGCACATGCACGCGATCCGCGAGTCGCGCACCATCGCCGACCTCGGCCACCGCCTGGAGGACGTGCTCGACGACACCGCGCGGCTGCAGCAGCAGGCGCTGCGCTCGCGCGAGCAGATGCTCGCCGCGCGTGCCGAGGTCGAGGCGGCCGAAGCGCGGATCCGCGAACTGGAGTTGCAGCTGCGCGACGTGGGCGACCTGCTGCGCAGCGATCCGCTGACCGGTGCGCTGAACCGGCGCGGCTTCGAGGAACTGTACGAGACCGAGGCGGCGCGCGCCGAGCGCGAGGGCCGGCCGCTGTCGCTGGTGGTGCTGGACCTGGACGAGTTCGGCCGGCTCAACGCACGCCACGGCCACGCCGGCGGCGACGCCGCGCTGCGCCACGTCGTGGCCACCGCCAACGCCGGCCTGCGCGCCGGCGACGCGGTCTGCCGCCACGGCGGCGAGGAGTTCGTGCTTCTGCTGCCGGGCACGCCGCTGGCCGAGGCCCGCGCGGTGGTGCAGCGGCTGCAGAAGCTGCTGGCGTCGCAGCCGGCGGTGCACGAGGGCCAGCGCATCACGGTGGCCTTCAGCGCCGGGGTAGCGGTGCGGCAGCTGGGCGAGAGCCGCGAGCACCTGGTCCGACGCGCCGACCGCGCCATGTACCAGGCCAAGCACGACGGCCGCAATCGCGTGGTCGTCGCGCACTGAGCCGCGGCGGCGCCCTCAGCCGCGCCGCGGCGCGCGCCCGGCCGGCCGCTCGTCGCCCGCCGGCGTGTACGCCGGCGGTGCGTAGAAATTGAGCGTCTTCAGCGGCGTGCGCCCGGTGTTGCGGATCTCGTGCGGCTCGCCGCGCTCGATCAGCAGCAGGCTGCCGGCCGCCAGCGCGCGCCGCGCGCCGTCGACGATCGCCACGCCGCTGCCGGAGACCACGTAGAGCCACTGCTCGGCGCCGCGGTGGCGGTTGTCCGGCCCGCCCTCGCAGCCGCCGGGCGCGATCACCATCTGCGCGGCCTGCACGCCGCGGCAGTCGAACAGCACGCGGAAGCCGCGGCCGAAACGCAATCGGCGATGCTGCATGGCGGACACTCCACAGGGAACGCGCCCGACCTTGGCGACGAAGCCGTGAATGGCGCGTATGCGGCGGACCTGAACCGGACAGCCTGCCGCGAACCGTTTCACGCGATGTTGCGCGCCGCTCCGCTTCACTGGCCATCCCCCCTCCGCTCCCGGGCACGCCGATGCTGATCCGCCTCGGTTTCGAGATCGCCTACCGCTTCGTCCAGCCCACGCCGATGATGGTGATGCTGGACGTTCATGGCTCGCGCAGCCACGACGTCGTCGCCTCGCTGCCCCTCGGCACCCTGCCGGCGGTGCCACTGCGCCAGTACCGCGACGGCTTCGGCAACACCTGCACCCGCCTGACCGCCCCGGCCGGCCTGCTGATGCTGACCGCCGACGCGATCGTGCGCGACAGCGGCCTGCCCGACCGGCAGCAGCCCGAGGCGATGCAGGTGCCGGTGGAGGCGCTGCCCGACGACACCCTGCTGTTCCTGCGCGGCAGCCGCTACTGCGAGACCGATGCGCTGATGCAGTACGCCTGGGACCGGTTCGGCCACGTCGAGGCTGGCTGGGCACGGGTGCAGGCGATCTGCGACCACGTGCACGGCGCGATCGCGTTCGGCTACGCCCACGCCGACGCCACCCGCGGCGCGCTGCGCGCGCTGGAGGAAGGCCGCGGCGTGTGCCGCGACTTCGCCCATGCCGCGATCGCGCTGTGCCGGTGCCTGAACATCCCGGCGCGCTACTGCACCGGCTACCTGGGCGACATCGGGGTGCCGCCGATGGACGCGCCGATGGACTTCTCGGCCTGGTTCGAGGTCTGGCTGGACGGCGACTGGTACGCGTTCGACGCGCGCCACAACGTCCCGCGCATCGGCCGGGTGCTGATCGCGCGCGGCCGCGACGCGGCGGACGTGGCGATCAGCAGCACCTTCGGCCCGAACACGCTCGAACACTTCCGCGTCTGGACCGACGAGACCGCGGATCCGGTCCTGTCCGGCGAACGCGAAGCCGTGCGCCTGGCGCTGGCCGGCTGAACCGCGGCTGCGCCGCGCGTCCGTTCCGCAAAGGCCTCACGCCCGCCACGGGCGCGTGGCACCGGTGTTTTCACGCGACCTGTGCGTTGCGTTCTCGCCACGGCAACGCGATGTATCGAACGATGGCGGCACGGATGCCTTGTGTGTCCCCGTTTCCACAACAGGAGCCCCCCCATGAACCGCAAGACCCTGCCCTGCCTGATCGCCCTGGCCGCCGCCAGCGCCTTCGCCGCGGGAAGCGCCACGGCCGGCGACGGCAACCTGTCCAGCACCGACAAGGTGCGGAAGATGGACACCGATGGCGACAGCCGCCTGTCGCTGGCCGAGTTCACCGCCGGCGGGCGCAAGACCGCTGACGACTTCGCCCGCTACGACATCAACGGCGACGGCTACATCACCGACGAGGAATTCGATGCCGGCAAGGAGCGCGGCATGACCCCGGGCGAGAAGAAGGACACCCGCGCCAAGGCGCGGCCGGTGCCGTCCACCAACCCGAAGTCGCCCGACCCGACGCCGTAGTAACGCCGGCCCATGCACGCCCGGCCAATGGCCGGGCGTGCATGGCTGCGGTTCAATTCGTCAGTTTGCCTTTTGCTCGTCATTCCCGCGTAGGCGGGAACCCAGCGCCTTGGCTGCACTGCCCGCCTGCATGGGGATGCCGGTAGCTATCAGGCCTTCGCAAAGGCGACGCGCCGCTTCGTCGTCAGGGACGATGTGCCGGCAGCTGCGACAAGGTGTTGCCGGCGATCGCATCCAGCCGCGCCTGCCCGGCATCGCCTGGGCTCACGGTGCCGGTGTTCAGCGCGCGCCAGACCACCTGGATCGAGCCAGGCTCGATCATCTCCACCAGCAGCCCGCCCTCGGTCCGCTCGCGGGTGTTGTAACGCACCACAGGCGTGCCGTCGTCGCTGCGCACCACCAGCTGCGAGCAGCGGCCGCCGGTGCACTGGATCGCCGCCATCGGCGTGGTGCCGCCCACGTCCTCCTGCACCGCGGTGACCTCGCGCACGTCGCGCACGCCCACCCGCCAGGCGACCAGGAAGTCGGCGCGGGCCAGCTCCACCGGGCGGTAGCCCTTGGCCTGCAGGGCGCTGTCCAGCGACTGCTGCAGGCGCGCGCGGAACTGCGCGTCCTGGACCCGCGCGTCCTGCTCCGGCGCGGTGACCGCCGGCATCGGCACGAACGCGTAGCCCTGTCCCGGCAGGGCCGACGCCGGCAGCACCACCGTCACCTTGCCGGCGGGCGTGCTGCGCGCGGCGGTGGGCGAGAACGAACAGCCGGCGGTGGCGGCGAGCAGGCCGCACAGCAGCAGCGGCCCGGCGATACCTGCGATGCGAAGACGGGGAGTGCTCAAGGGACGGCTCCTGCGGCTCGGACGGAACGGTGCGCACAGCATACCCGGCCCGCACCGGAGCGGCCGGGACCCCGCACGTCCCGGCGGACGCTCACGCGCGCTTTACCCGCCCGCGACACACTCACGGGCCCACTTCGACCGGAGAATCGCCGATGGAAACCATGGAACTGCACCGCGGCCGCCTGATCGACCACCTGCAGCTGGTGGTGCGCGACTTGGAAGCCAGCCGAGAGTTCTACGCCGCGGTATTCGACGTACTGGGAATCCCGCTGGCCGGCAGCGGCGAGGACTGGTTCTGGGCCGACGAGCTGTTCGTCTCCACCGCCGGCAGCGAAGCCGCCGCGGGCCAGCTCACCGGCCGCCACCACCTGGCCTTCCAGGCGCGCGACCGTGCGGCGGTCGACGCCTTCCACGCCGCCGCGCTGGCCCACGGCGGGCGCGACAACGGCGCCCCGGGCGAACGCCCCTACCACCCGGGCTACTACGCCGCGTTCGCGCTCGATCCGGACGGCAACAACATCGAGGCCGTGTACCACGGCCCGGCCGAACGCAGCGCCGCCTCGGTCCGGGTGACCTTCGACCAATGAACCGACCGGCGGCGTTGCCTGGCACTCCTGCAGCGGCTAGCGTGGCGGTGCGGCCGCGTGCCGGCGCGCAACCGTGCAAGCGCGCCCCGGTCCGCCGCCCATGCCTCCCTCCCCACATGAGGACGCACGCATGAAGGATCCCACCGCCCTTCCCCTGGCCCTGTACCAAGCCAACGTCAACCTGCAGGCGCGCCTGGCCGAGCTGGCCCAGGACAGCAGCCGGCACTGGCTGGAACTGGGCCAGCGCCTGGTCAACGACGGCATCGTCGAAGGCAGCGCCGAACTGCAGGAGATCCTGTACACGCAGGACTGGCAGAAGCTGGCGTCGGTGCCGGCCGACGCGTTCTGGCGCCAGCTGCAGCAGCGCTTCGGCGACCAGCAGGCGGCCGCGCAGATCGCGGTGGCCGCGCAGTCGGCCTTCACCCAGGGCCTGCAGGACGCGCTGCTGGAATGGCAGCGCGACACCTTCGCCGCGCTGGACGAGGCGGGGCTGCCGCTGCCGACGCTGGAGGCGGACTGGACCGCGCTGTTCGGCGGCTGGGAGGCGGCGCTGCAGCCGGCGGCCCCGACCCCCGCTGCGCCGGCGCAGCGACCGGCGAAGAAGGCCGCGCCGCGCAAGGCCGCCGCGAAGAAGGCCCCTGCGAAAAAGGCGGCAGGCAAGACCGCCGCCAGGCCCGCCAGGAAAGCGGCGAAGAAGGCCACGAAGAAAACCGCGAAGAAGGCCGGCAAGGCGCGCTGAGGTGGCTGCCGGCTTTCCCGGCGCCGCGCTGCGGCCGCGCGATGCCGGGCCGCGCGATCTCCGGTCAGCGGCTACGGCCCAGCGCCAGCCGCATCCCCAGCCACACCTGCAGCGGCAGGGTCAGCAGCAGCCCGGCGCTGAACCAGAGCGGGAAATCGGCGCCCATCCGCACCACCGCGGCAGTGTCCATCGCCAGCATCAGCAGCAAGAACGCCAGCGCATGGCCGCGCGGCGTGCACGGCGCCGAGCGCACCGCCACCCAGGCGCCGGCGATGCCGGACAGCACCACCCACAGCAGATCCCAGGCCAGGCGCGGCGAACCGCCCGCCGGCAGGACCAGCCACGCGGCCAGCCAGCTGCCGAGGAGATTGACCGCGAACACCGCGGCGAATGCCAGCAGCACGGCCAGCAGCGAGCGGAAGGCGGTCCAGGCGCGGCGTCGGAGGGTCATGGGCGGGAAGCATAAGCCGCGGCGATGTTGGCGCAGCCATCGACGAAAGGAAGCAAGCGGCTGGCGCCACCCTATCCGGGACCAGGCCCGCAGCGATTCGCCGGGCGCCAGCCCAGCCGAACGAGGTCGAATGCAAGCGCGACGCCGAGTCGCAGATGCCGCCTGCAACAGCCAGCACCGTCGTCCCGGCGCACGCCGGGACCCAGCGACTTGAATGCTTTGCCGCGACAGGTTGGCGTGGCGACAAAGGCACTGGGTCCCGGCTTTCGCCGGGACGACGGGCGAGGAGCCGACGGTCGGTCGCCGGCCTAGGACGCGCCGTCCGCCGTCCACGGCGGCAACGGCACGCCGCGCGCCCGCATCACCCCGCTGCGCACGCCTTCGTACAGCTCCGGCAGGGGCAGGCCGCGGCGGCAACGCAGGTGGCCGTCGACGACCGTGTAGTCGTCCGGCTCGAACCGCTGGCGCAGTTCCGCGCGATCGATCGTGGTACCGGCGTCGAGGTCGTCGCGATAGGCGATGGGCCGCGGCGCAGGCACCGGCGCGTCGCTGCGGCGGGCGAACGGTTGCCCGCACGAGGCCCATTGCCCGTCGCGGGTCGGGAACACGGCGATGCCCTGGTACTTGTGCAGCCAGGCGCCGTCCGGCCCCTGGCTCACGAACAGCAGCGCCTGCGGGAAACGGGCGAACGGCGGGAAGCCGTAGTGGTCGGCGACCAGGAACTCGACGACCTCGTCCGCCTGCCGGCCGGCCACCGGCTGCAGCACCCGGTAGCGCGCGCGCCACAGCGAATCCAGCATCAGGCACGCCAGTTCGCCGGACTGGCGGTTCTTCGCCGCGCACGGATCCGGCTCCGGCTCGATCGACAGCAGGCGACCGACGAAGGCGAAGGTCGGCGGCGGATCGTCTTCGGCCGCCATGGCGGCGAACGCCGCCAGCGACAGCAGCAGCGCCGCCAGCGGACCGCGCAGCGCCTTCACCGCGCCGGGTCCTGCGAGGCCTGCCGGCCCAGTTCGACCAGCATGCGTGCAGCCAGGTACAGGCGCGGCACGATCGAGTCGACCTCGATGTACTCGTCGCGCGCGTGGTAGCCCCAGCCGGCCAGGCCGAGGCTTTCCAGCACCGCGGCATGGTCCGGGCGTCCGGCAAAGCCGGCGTCGGTGCCGCCACTGGTTTCCGGGATCAGGAGCAGCGGCCGGCCGTCCAGTTCGGCGTAGATCGACTGCGCCAGCCGCGCCAGCGCCATGCCCTTGTCGCCGGCGACGTACATCGGCCGCGCGACCTCGAGCGTGACCGTGCTGCGCGTGTCCGGCACCAGTTGCCCGCGCGACACCGTGTCCTGCAATGCCGCCAGCAGCCGCTCCGGCGCATCGGCCTGCAGGAAGCGCACGTCGGCGCCGGCCTCGGCGTGGTCGGGGATCTGGTTGCGCACCGTGCCGGCGCTGGCGGTGGTCCAGTTCATCTGCGCGCCTGGCACCGTGGCGGCGACGTCGCGCGTGCGCACCAGCTGGTGCGACAGTTCCAGCAGCGCATTGCGGCCCTGCTCCGGCGCCGCACCGGCATGGGCGGCGCGACCTTCGACCCGCAGCCGGGCCTGCGCGGTGCCGGCGGCCTTCAGCAGCACGCCCTCGCTGCCGGCGACCGCCTTGGCCGCGGTGGGCTCGAACGAGAGGACCACGTCGGCGCGTTCGCCGAGTGCGGCGATGATCTCGCCCGACTCGGCCGAGCCGACCTCCTCGTCGGCGTTGAACAGCACCACCAGTTCGGCGTAGTCGTCCCAGCCGCGCGCCTTGAGCAGCTCCAGCGCATGCAGGATCACCGCGATGCCGCCCTTGGCGTCGGCGATGCCAGGCCCGTACAGCCGGTTGCCGTCGCGCCGGTACGGCTCGCTCTGCAGGATGCCGCGGCGATAGACCGTGTCCATGTGCGCGATCAGCCCGATCCGCGCCTTGCCGCGGCCCTGGAACGTGCCCTTGACCAGGCCCGGCGGCTTGCCGGTGGCGCCGGGCACCCGTTCGGTGCGCGCGCCCAGTGCCTGCAGCCGCACTTCCAGGTAGCGGGCCAGGGCGGCCAGGCCCTCGGCATCGTCCGAGCCGGACTCGATCGCCACCATGTCCTGCAGCGACTGGATGACCACCGGTTCCTGGGCGCGGGCGGCGGCCAGCAGCGCGACGTCGGCCGCGGCGGCCGGCGGGGCGAAGGCGATGGCCAGGCCGGCCAGCAGGCAGGTACGTACCAGTGTTGCGGCGTTCATGGGTCGAAAGCCTCCCTGCACAGGACATACGCAGTGGACCGGGCATGCGGTCCGCGGCCAGTTCAGCACTTTCCGTGGCGCCTGTCACCGCTCCATGCGGCGTGCACCGGCCACGCTGAAGGTGCGCCCGTCCAGCGCCTGCAGGAAGGTGTTGTCCAGCAGCACCTGGTCGCGCACCCGGGCCACGCTCATCGGGTCCAGGCGCGCTGCGGCTCGACCCATTCGCGGCCCGGTGGCCGCCTCTCACCATTTCCAGGCCAGGCCGAGCCCGACGGTGACGCCCTCGTAGTCGCCCACCGGTGTCTCGTACCACGCCTGCTCGACCAAGGCGTTGAGCGCGAGCCCGGGCGCAAGAGGCTGCACGCGACGCAGTGTCACGCTGCGGAAATCACCCGCCTGCACGATCGGCGACCAGTCGTATTCGCGGATCGAGGTTCCCTGTCCCAGCCACAGCTGGGTCGCGCCCTCGCCGCCGCGGTCGCGATAGCGCAGCATCAGCAGGTTGCCGTGGCTGGAGCCGCTGCCGGACAGGCGGTAGTGCGAGTATCGGTAGCGCAGCATCAGCCGCGGGAAGTAGTAGGCGCCGGCCAGGTACGCGATGCCGGCGTGGTTGTCGCCGTAGTACTCGGCATAGCGCGCGCCCAGGGTAAGGGTGGTGCGGGCCATCGGCTTGAAGGTGACGTCCTGGTCCACCGCCCGCCGCACGAACACCGGATCGTCGCTGGCCACCGCCACGCTGGTGCGGGTCGAGATCCCCGGGCTCCAGTCCCGGTAGAGCGTGCCCGACAGGGCGACGCCGTCGAAATCGTCGCCGTCGTCGTAGCTGCGTTCGGCGGCGGATGCCTGCACGACCGCGGTGTTGGCGCCGGACCGGTTGACGTACTCGACCGTGAACAGGTCGCGGGTTCCATAGCCGTTGCTGTAATCGGTGCGGCCGAAGCCGACACTCAGGCTGTCGTCGGCCGCGAATGCCTGCGCCGCAACGGTGGCGAGCAGCAGTGGAACCAGGCGTGGCATGGCGTTCATGCGGACTCCCGTCGGTCAGAAGCGTTCCAGTGCCTGCCGCAACCGGTAGCGTCCGGCGGGCAGGTTGCGTTCGATGGTGATGCGTGGCGCGAACAGCGATCCGGGCGCCACGACGCGGCCGGGCAGGACCACGACCTGGATGCCCAGCCGCGCGCGCGCGCCAACCAGGCACCCCAGCTTTTCCAGGCCGGTGTCGTGCTCGGCGCCGTCGATCCGCACCGCGACCGTCTTCCCGTCCAGGCGATGGTTGCTGGTGCGCACCATGGCGCCGAGGTAGACCTCGTCCTCCAGCCGGCTGTCGGCGACGAAGCACAACGGTCCGATGCACACGCCGCGACCGACGATGGCGTTCTTGATCTCGGTCGCATAGCCCACGCGCGTGCCCGGCCCGATCCACGCCGGGCCCCGGATCATGGCGTAGTTGCCGATCCGGCAGCCTGCGCCGATCACCACCGGACCGGCGATGCAGGCACCATGGCAGACCACCGCGCCGGCCTCCACCCGCACCGCACCTTCCAGCACAGCGCCCGGCGCGATCCGCACGCCCGCGTCCCGGTGCGGCTGCAACGACTGCAGGCGCTCGGCCTGCGCCTGGAGCTCAGTCCACCACATGCGCGTACCGCGTCGGCTTGTCGCGCGCCGGCTCGCGCCCGGTGACCAGGCCCTTCAGCCCGTGCACCACCCATATCGCGTACGCCAGCAGCACGTAGACCACCGCCAGCGAGGCCAGCGGCACCAGCACCGGGCGCCGGTGGTGCACGGCGCTGATCGTGCCCAGCCCGCTCACCGCCACCACCCACACCCAGGGGAAAAACGCCAGCGCCAGCCCCCGCAGCGGACCGTGTGCGGTGGCCAGCGAAGTCCAATGCAGCGCATAGACCGCCACCCCGACCAGCACCACCAGCAGCATCGGCATGATGCAGACCAGGCCGAAGCGGGTCGGCAGCAGGCGCCTGTGCAGGCGCATGCACACCGCGTAGCCGACGATCCAGCGCCGCCACCGCCGCCATTCCTCGCGCAGCGTGTTGCACTCCTGCGGATAGACGATGCAGCGGTTGGCCTGGCGCACCTTGCAACCGTGCGCGACCAGGGTCCAGGTCAGGTCCAGGTCCTCGACCCGGGTGCGGTCGGAGAAGCCGTGCCGGCGCAGCACATCGGTGCGGAACATGCCACAGGCACCGGACACGATGAACGGCGCGCCGCCGAACACCTGCTGGCAGGTGCGCCGGATCACGATCATCGGCAGCTTCACCGTGGCCCGGATGCAGGGCAGCAGGCCGGCGCCTTCCAGGTTGGAGGACGGCACCCCGCCTACCGCGTCAGCGCCGTCCTCGATCTCGGCCAGCAGGTAGCCCAGGCCCGCGCGATCGGGCGGCACCCGGGTGTCGGCATCGGTGAGGAACACCTGCGGGGCGGTGGCGTGCGCCAGCCCGGCCATCAGCGCCCCGCCCTTGCCGGTGTTGCGCTGGCTGACCACCAGCAGGCGCCCGCGCCACTGCGCGGCCATCCGTGCCAGCACCGCGGCCGTGCCGTCGGTGGAGCCGTCGTCCACGCAGATCACCCGCCGCACGTACGGGTTGCGCAGCAGGTCCAGCAGCGACCGCTCGATGCACGGCGCCTCGTTGTAGGCTGGCACGATCGCGTCGACCGAGCCGAACGCCAGGCTGGGACCTCGCCGCTGGCGCCCCAGCAGGGCCGCCAACGCGAGCAGGCACATGCCGAAGAAGAGCAGGTCCATCTACAGCACCATCCGGTACGGGATGAAGCCCTCGCACGGCCCCAGCCCGACCTGCTGGCCGCGGAACCGCGCGCTGCAGCGGATCTGCCCCGGATCCATGTAGCTGCGCTGGCGCTGGCTGGCATGGAAGCGCAGGGCGGCGATCTTGCGTTCGAGCAGGTCGTCCACCGGTTCGAACACCGACGGCACATAGTTCGGCCACGAGCTGGGCGTCTCGTAACCCAGCAGCTGCGGCACGCCGCGGCAGGCGACCATGCAGGCCTCGTAAACGGCGCGGTGGTCCTGGTGGCGATCGTCCTTGAACATCGTGTACACCCGGTCCGGCCGCAATTCCCGGCACTGCACCTCCAGCAGGCGCACCGCCTCGGCGATCGCGCCCGGCAGGCCGGTATCGGGCAATCGCGCCTGGTGCAGGTCGTCCACGCCCAGCGCACCGAGCGCGGCCCGGGTCTCGGTGCAACGGTCCTGCCCGGCGGCCGCACCGGCCACACCTTCGGTCAGGACCAGCGCACGTACGCGCACGCCGCCGCGCACGAGCTTGGCCAGGGTAGCTCCGCAGCCCAGCTCCAGGTCGTCCGGATGCGCGCCCACCGCCAGCACTGTCCTGACCTCTGCCATGCGTCGCCTGCCTGCGTGCCCCTGGAAGGTGCGGCGCCAATCCGGCGCCGCCGCGCCTGGCATCCGGCGAACGCCATCGCATGCCGGCGATGGTGCCGCCGGCCGATGCAGCGCCCCATCAGAATCCTCTGAAAAGCCGGGCCCGGGGCCAGCATGCGCCGGCACGCCGCAACCGCGCACAGGCGATGACTTGCCATGGGGCCGGTGCTAGTGTGGCCGGCGACACAACCTGTCCGGCACAGGGGGCACTGGCCGGGCGTCCGTTCCGTCGTCACTGCTTGGGGATACCGAAATGAGCAATTTCTGGGATACCGTCTGGCTGATCCTGATGACCTTCGTCCTGGTCGCCTACCTGCTCGTGCTGTTCCAGATCATCGTGGACCTGTTCCGCGACAAGAACCTGGGCGGCTTCGCCAAGGCGGTCTGGTTCATCGGCCTGATCTTCCTGCCGTTCCTCACCGCGCTGCTGTACATCATCGCCCGCGGCCGCGGCATGTCCGAGCGGCAGGTGGCGGCAGTGCACGAGGCGCGCGCGGAGACCGACGCCTACATCCGCAACATCGCCGGCGGCAAGTCGGCGGCCGAGCAGATCGCCGAAGCCAAGGCGCTGCTGGATGCGGGCACCATCAATGCCGAAGAGTTCGCCAAGCTGAAGGCCCGGGCGCTGGGCTGACGCCAGACCTCCGGCACGCTGTCCAACGGCCCGGTTCCGCCACGCGCGGACCGGGCCGTTGTTTTTTGTTTGGCGTTGCATGGGGGCTGGGCTTGCCTGCGATGCGACGTCGCCGGCACGGGCGACGCTCTCGTGGTCCCGACGCCCGTGTCGCCAGCAAGCTGTGCTCCTACAAATGCCGGCGTCGCGGCTGTTGTAGGAGCCGGGCTTGCCCGCGACCCGACGATGTCGCCACAGGCGACGCCCTCGTGAGCCGGCTCATGCGCCGACGTAGCGCAGCGTGACCCAGGCCAGCACCACGTAACGGCCGGTCTTGGCCACGGCCACCAGCGGCAGGAACACCCGCAGCGGCTCGCGCATCACCCCGGCGACCAGGGTCAGCGGATCGCCGACCACCGGCATCCAGCTCAGCAGCAGCGACCAGCGGCCCCAGCGCCGGTAGCGCGCCTGCGCCCGCGCCATCGCCGCCGGCGACACCGGGAACCAGCGCCGGTCCTGGAAGCGCAGCAGTTCCCGCCCCAGCCACCAGTTCACCGTCGAGCCGAGCACGTTGCCGACGCTGGCCACCAGCACCAGCAGCCACGGCGGATAGTCGGCCAGCAGCAGCGCCACCAGCGCGGCCTCCGACTGCATCGGCAGCAACGTGGCGGCGAGGAACGCGGCCAGGAACAGGCCGCCGTACACCGCGAGCGTGGCGAGCATGCGCGGCCGTCAGTCCGCGGTGGCCACGCAACCGGCAACCACGGCGGGCTGCTCCAGCGCATCGATGAAACCCGGATCCAGCGGCAAGGCGCCGAACACACCGCGGCGGGTGCCGGTGAGCACGCGCAGCATCTGCCCGCGCCCGCCGGGCAGCCGGCCCAGCGGCAGGAACGCCGCATCGCGCAGTTTCGCAGCGGTGTCGCGCTCGGACTGGAACAGCGGGGTCAGCCAGCGGCTCCACAACTGGTAGATCCACACGTGGGCGCGGCGCTCGCGCTGGTAGGCGGCCAGCGCGGCGTCGAGCGGCCCGATGCCGCGCAACGCCTGCGCCAGTGCTGCCGCGTCCATCAGCGCCATGTTCACGCCCTGCCCCAGCTGCGGGCTCATTGCATGCGCCGCGTCGCCAACCAGCACCGTGCGCCCGCGATGCCAGCCACGCACGATCGTGTCGCGGTAGCGCGCCCGCGCCAGCTGCGCCGGATCGGCGATGCCGGCGAACACGCCGGCGGCCTCCGGCCACAGCTGTTTCAATTCATCCAGCCACGCGGCCAGGTCCTGCGCCTGCCAGGCGTCGAAGGCATCGGTACGCAGGCTCCAGAAGAAGCTCAGCCGGCGGACCGGGTCGCCGGGGCAGCTCCCGACCGGCAGTAGCCCGACCATCCGCCGTGCGGCGACGTAGCGCTGGCGCAGTTCGGCGACCCACGGCCAGTCGCCGGCCGGCAGCAGGCACCACAGCGCGCCCCAGGGATAGGGCCGGTCGAGGCGCGGCGCGGCCACCTCTCCGCGCAGGCGCGAGGTCGCGCCGTCGGCCACGACCACCAGGTCGAACGGACCGTGTCCGCCGCCCTGCGCGTCGCGCAGCAGGCCGCGGGCGTGGTCCACCGCGACGATCTCCACGCCGGCACGCAGGGCCTGCCCACGCGCCGGCCAGGCCGCGTCCAGGATCGAGAACAGCGCGCCGCGCTGCAGGCCCACGCCGTACAGGCGCGGCTCCAGGCCCGCGTAGCGCATGTCCATCACCGCGCGCCCGCACGGCGTGTCCCCGAACAGCCGGTCCACGCGCGCGCCGTGGCGCAGCACCGGCTCGAGCAGTCCCATCCGCCACAGCACCTGCAGGCCGCTGGGCTGAAGCAGGAAGCCTGCGCCCACCGGCCCGGGCCGCGGCACGCGCTCGAACACGGTCACGTCGTGGCCGTCGCGCGACAGCAGCACGGCCCCGGCCTGGCCGGCGCTGCCATAGCCGACGATGGCGATGCGCAGGGATTTCACCGTGGCACGCCCTCCGTCGCGGCCGGCCGCGCGCGGTGACCGAAGCGCTGCCGGATCGACCTGCTTCCGTTGGCGGCGCAATCCACGCCGATGATCCGCATCCGCCCACCCGCTGCATCCGGCATCACGCCGTGTCCGGCCACATCGTACGGGCGCCTGGCGAAATATGCTCCCTCTCTCCCATCGCCATGCGATGGGGGAGAGGGTTGGAGTGAGGGGGCTCTTTTGCAACCGACGCACGCCCCGATGGGGCATGGCATCGTGCGGCGGCCGTTGCGACTATCCTGCGCCCTGGCACCCTCCTCGGTGGAGAGACACCATGCACCCGACCACATGCCGCACCGCTTCGCTGCTCCTGCCGCTGCTGATCGCGCTCGCCGGCATGGTCCCGGCCCATGCCGCGCAACCGGTGCCCGAACTGGCCTGGAGCGTCGGCGGCTTCGCCACTCCCGAGTCGGTGGTGTACGACCGCGATCGCGACCAGTTCTACGTCTCCAACATGGCCACCCGCGGCGAGGGCGCCACCCCGGGCGACGGTTTCATCAGCCGCCTCGACGGCCACGGCAACATCGCCGAGCTGAAGTGGGTCACCGGCCTGCAGAATCCCAAGGGCCTGGCGCTGGCCAACGGCCGCCTGTACGCGGGCGACGACGACGCGCTGGTGGAAATCGACCTGGACGCCGCGGCGATCGTCGCCCGCCACGCGCCCGAGGACGGCGGCCCCGGCCAGTTCAACGACGCCACCGCCGATGCGGACGGCAATGTCTACGTCTTCAGCCGCCGCCTGGACACCGTGTACCGCCTGTCCGGCGGCACGTTCGCGCCGTGGGTCAAGGTCGACACCCACGTCACCGGCAAGTTCAACGGCCTGCGCGCCGACGGCGACCGCCTGCTGCTGGGCAGCTGGCAGGTGCCCGGCCCGGACGGCGAGCAGCTCGGCCATCTCACCACCATCGACCTGGCCGACGGCAGCGTCGGCCGCATCGGCAGCATGCCGATCGGCCACATCGACGGGATCGAGCCGGACGGCCGCGGCGGCTGGACGGTGACCGACTGGACCCACGGCGCGTTGCTGCACGTCGACGCCGACGGCACGCCCACGCGCCTGCTCACCCTGGTCAAGGGCTCGGCCGACCACGTCTACTTGCCGGACCGGCAGCTGCTGCTGATCCCGTTCCTGCTCGACGACGTGCTGCGCGCCTACCGCTGGGCGCCTGCGGCCGACTGAGCCGGGTAACGCCGGCCGGGTCGCGTCAGCGCGGTGCGCGCGGCCGGCGCAGTCCCAGCAGCGCCAGCGCGGTGGCCAGCAGCAGCAACGGGTAGACCAGCAGCAGGCCGCCACCGATGTCGGCCTCCGGCGCGAGCCACTGCACGCCGGCCTGCCACAGGCCATAGCCGATCCACAGCACCGAGGCGAGCAGCAGCGGCCAGCGCCGCCGCCGATGCCAGGCCCAGGCGAACAGCAGGCCGATGATCACCGCGGCGACCGCGACGAAGCCGAACAGGGCGATGGACAGGACGGTGGGCGCCATGCGCGCGGCGGCTCGCAACGGGAAACCGGGCCGAGGGTAGCAATTCCGGAAGACGCGCCGGCCGCGCGACGGGCCGGAGCGGTTACCCTGCCCCGACCTCCCCGCCCGGGTGCGCCAGCCGATCCATGCAAGGACGACGATGAGCCACCCTGCCCCGAGCCCGCATTCGCCGCAGGGCCTGCTGCGCGCCGTCGGCCGCTGGCAGATCCTGGGACTGTCGATCAACAGCGTGGTCGGCAGCGGCGTGTACCTGCTGCCGGCGGCGGCGTTCGCGCTGCTCGGCCCCTTCAGCGTCTGGGGCGTGCTGCTGGCCGGGGTGACCGTGGGCCTGCTGGTGCTGTGCTACGCCAAGGCCGGCAGCTACTTCGACGTGCAGGGCGGCAGCGCGCTGTACGCGCGCGAGGCGTTCGGCCCGTTCGCCGGGTTCCAGGTCGGCTGGACGATCTGGCTCACCCGGATCGCCACTGCCGCCACGCTGGCCAACGGCCTGGCCGCGGCGGTGGCGCGCTTCTGGCCGCAGGCTGGCGACGGCGGCGGGCGCATCGCGGTGATCGCCGGTTCGCTGCTGCTGCTGGCCGGGATCAACATCGCCGGCGTGCGCGGCGCAGCGAACCTGTCGATGGTGCTGGTGTTCGGCAAGCTGCTGCCGCTGCTGCTGTTCGTGTGCATCGGCCTGTTCCACGTCGACTGGGGACTGGCCTTCGGCGGGCCGGTGCCCGGCGCGCTGGACTGGCGGCAGGCGGGCCAGGCCGCGTTGCTGCTGCTGTTCGCCTACGCCGGCTTCGAGAACCTGTCGGTGGCCGCCGGCGAGTACCACAACCCGCGGCGCAACGTGCCGTTCGCGCTGGTGGCGATGATCGTGCTGGTCACCGTGCTGTATGCATCCGTGCAGCTGGTGGCGCAGGGCACGCTGCCCGGCCTGGCCGCGTCGAGTACGCCACTGGCCGACGCGGCGGCGATGTTCGGCGGCGAGGGGCTGGCGTTGCTGCTGACCGTCGGCGCGGCGTTGTCGATCCTGGGCACCAGCAACGCGACCATGCTGCTGGGCCCGCGCTTCCTGCACACCCTGGCCGCCGACGGCTACGGCCCGCGCCTGCTGGCGCACGTGCACCCGCGCTGGCACACGCCGGCGGTGGCGATCGCGTTCCAGTGCGCGCTGGCCCTGGCGCTGGCGTTGAGCGGCTCGTTCGTGCAGCTGGCGCTGCTGTCGATGGTCACCCGCCTGCTGGCCTACATCACCACCGCCGCCAGCGTGCTGGTGCTGCACCGCCGCTACGGCGACCCGCCCGGTTCGTGGCGGCTGCCGGGCGGGCCGCTGGTGCCGGTCGCCGCGCTGGCGCTGTCGCTGGCGATGCTGCTGAGCGCCAGCGCCGCGCACCTGGTCGCGGTGGCGATCGCGATGGGGGTGGGCAGCCTGTTCTACCGCTTCCCGCGGCGCGTGCGCTGACTGTCGCCGCCGGCCGGTGGCGACTGCCCATGCGGTCCGCCGGATTCCGGCCCGCGGGCACCTGCGCCCAGGCCTCAGGCGCCATCCCGGCCGACGGCGACAGCGACGCTCACCGATCCCCGTCGTCCCGGCAAAAGCCGGGACCCGTTGACTTCCGCACGCCCCCGGCCAGCGTCGCCAAGGCCAGGTCGCACACGGAAATTGAACACCGCCGGGATGGACCTGTGCCTACCATCGCCGACCTTCCGCCACGGGACAGCGCGCCATGACCACCCGCACCTGGTTCATCACCGGCGCCAGCCGCGGCATCGGCCTGGAAACCGCGCGCGCGGCACTGGCCGCCGGACACCAGGTAGTGGCGACCGGACGCCGCCGCGGCGACGTCATCGCCGCGCTGGGCGAGAGCGAGGCGTTGCTCGCGCTGGAGCTGGACGTGACCGTGCCGGCGCAGATCGCCGCCGCGGTGGACGCCGCGCGCGAACGCTTCGGGCGCATCGACGTGCTGGTCAACAACGCCGGCTACGGCCACCTTGGCCTGTTCGAGCAGACCACCGACGCCGATGTGCGCGCGCAGTTCGAGACCAACGTGTTCGGCCTGTTCAACGTCACCCGCGCGGTGCTGCCGCTGATGCGCGCGCAGCGCGGCGGCCACGTGATCAACCTGTCCTCGGTCGCCGGCATCGCCGGCTTCGCCATGGCCGGCATCTACTGCGCCAGCAAGTTCGCGGTGGAAGGGTTCTCGCTGTCGCTGGCCGAGGAAGTGCGGCAGTTCGGCATCTGCGTGACCATCGTCGGGCCGGGCTTCATCCGCACCGATTTCCTGGATCCGTCCTCGTTCAGGCTGCCCGACATCGCGGTCCCGGACTACGCCGACATGGACGCACAGCTGCGCAACACCTACCTGCCCTACAACCACCTGCAGCCCGGCGACCCGGTGCGGCTGGCGCAGGCGCTGCTGCAGCTGGCCGACCGCGCCGACCCGCCGCTGCGCTTTTCCGCCGGCAGCGACGCGCTGGAGATGGTCGGCGCGCGCCTGGCCCAGCTGGGCGCGGAACTGGACGCCGAACGCGCCCTGTCCGCGTCGGTGGACGGACAGTGGGCCTGATCGACTCCGGTTTTGTCCGTCACCCCCGCGCAGGCGGGAAGCGCTCCACAGCAGCCCCAGGCCGATCGTGGAACGGCGCCGGGTCCAGCGAATCGAACAGCTGGGCGAGCGAATCGAGCCGGATCTCGATCGAGGCCATGGCGATCACCCGCCTCTATTTCTTGTCGCAGCGCAGCAGCTTGGGCGTACTGTACAGGCGGATGTTGAGCGGCTCGTGCGACCGCGCGGCCTTGCCCAGCGCCGTGGCCACGGTCGCCGCGGCCGCCGCTTCATTCCTGCAGCCCTCCTGCGGAAGGCGCACCGAGTACGCGTCCTCGAACACTGCCGCGCGCGCACCGTCCGCGTCCTGGCGCAGAAAGCGGATGGTCACCTCGATCTTCTTCTCGACCTCCTCGGTGGCGCGCGTGCCGACCACGATGGGCGCGCCGCCGACGTCGTCGCAGGTCACCGACCCGTCCGGCCGGACCTTGCAGTGGGTGCCGGTCGCGCGGGTGCTGTAGACCTTCTCGGTGCCCTCGACCACCGCGCTGTCGCTGGCCACGCCCACCTCGGCGACGTAGTTGGCCGCCGCCGCCTCGCCGCGGCTGGCGGCCAGCGATGCACCCGGGAACACCGTCTGCAGTCCCTCGGCATAGGCCGCCGCCACCGTGCGGCCGAGCGCGTCCGGGGTGCCGTCGGCCACCACCACCGCCACCGTCGGCGCCGCGCCGGCCAGCCGCGCGAATTCATCGTCGCCGGCGGTGGCGCGCTCGTACTCCACGACCGCTCCGCCGCGGCCGGATTGCAGGTCGCGCAACGGATTGCTCGCGTGCACCGGCGACGCCAGCAGCAGCACGGCTCCCACCATCCATGCCCGTCCCATAGCCCCTCCGTCGAAGCCCGCGCGGGGATCCGCCGCCATCCGAAGGCAGAACGCGGCCGGGTTCCTCGCGCCGCGCGTCAGTGCCCGCGCACCTTGAACGCCAGCCACGCCGCCAGCGCCACCGGCGCCACGAAGATCAGCAGCTGGATCGGCAGCTCCTGCACCAGCGTGTAGCCGTGCGACAGGCCGGTACGCAGGTTCCACAGCACCACCGCCAGCCATGCGACCGCGAATCCGCCGGCCACCAGCGGCCGGCTGGCCGGCCTGGCCAGCCACATCGACACGCCCGCCAGCAGCAGGCCGACCACGATTAAGACCAAGGTGCGCATGCCACGACTCCCCTTGCTTGCCCGACCGCCCGCCGACGAACGCCGGCAGACGGAACGCTACTACAGGTGCCGGGGCTGCGCGTATTCCGATTCAGCATTCGGCATCCGGCTGGCCTTCATAGCGGGCGCACGGATACGGGACCCCGGCGAGAACGCCGGCGACCAGCCGCTCACCGGCGCCGCGACAGCCGCAGTGCATTGGTCACCACCGACACCGAGCTCAGGCTCATCGCCAGCGCCGCGATCATCGGGCTCAGCAGCAGGCCGAACGCCGGGTACAGCACGCCGGCCGCGACCGGCACGCCCAGCGCGTTGTAGAGGAAGGCGAAGCCCAGGTTCTGCTTCATGTTGGCGATGGTCTGCGTGGACAGCGCGCGCGCGGCCACGATCCGCCCCAGGTCGCCCTTGACCAGGGTCACCTGCGCGCTGGACATGGCCACGTCGGTGCCGGTGCCCATGGCGATGCCGATGTCGGCCGCGGCCAGCGCCGGCGCGTCGTTGATGCCGTCGCCGACCATCGCCACCCGGCGTCCCTCGCGGTGCAGTTCTTCCACCAGCGCGACCTTGCCGGCGGGCGTGGCCGCGCCATGGATCTCGTCGATGCCCAGTGCTGCGCCCACCGAGCGCGCGGTGGCCTCGGCGTCGCCGGTGGCCATGACGATGCGCAGGCCTTCCGCGCGCAGCGCGTGCAGCGCCGCCGGCGTGGTCGCCTTGACCGGGTCGGCCAGGGCGATGGCGCCTTCGAGCCGGCCGTCGGCGACCAGGTACATCGCCGTGGCGCCTTCGCCGCGCAGCGCGGCCGCGGCCTCGCGCACCGGCGCGATGTCCACGCCGAGCGAAGCCATCAGCGCTTCGTTGCCCAGCGCCAGCGAACGGTTTCCGACCCGACCGCGCACGCCCTGCCCGGTGACCGACTCGAAGCCGCTCGCCGCCGGCACCGCCAGTGCGCGGCGCGCCGCCTCTGCCAGGATCGCGGCGGCCAGCGGATGCTCGCTGCCCTGCTCCAATGACGCGGCGTCGGCGAGGATCGCGTCCTCGCCGGCACCGGAAGCGACGAGCACGGCGCGGAACGCCGGCCGGCCTTCGGTCAGCGTGCCGGTCTTGTCGACCACAAGGGTGTCGATCCGCGCCAGCTGCTCGATCGCCGCCGCGTCCTTGAACAGCACGCCTTCCTGCGCGGCGCGCCCGGTGGCGACCATGATCGACATCGGCGTGGCCAGCCCCAGCGCGCACGGGCAGGCGATGATCAGCACCGACACCGCGTTGACCACGGCGAAGACCCAGGACGGCGACGGCCCGAACAGCCCCCACACCAGGAATGTCAGCAGCGCCACCGCCAGCACCGCCAGCACGAACCAGTACGACACCTTGTCGGCCATGCGCTGCATCGGCGCCCTGGAACGCTGCGCCTGCGCGACCAGCTGCACGATCTGCGCCAGCACCGTGGCCGAGCCGACCTGGTCGGCGCGCACCACCAGGCCGCCTGTGCCGTTGAGGGTGGCGCCGATCACGCGCGCGCCGGCGCCCTTCTCCACCGGGATCGGCTCGCCGGTGAGCATGGACTCGTCGACGGCCGAATGGCCCTCGAGCACGGTGCCGTCCACCGGCACCTTCTCGCCCGGGCGCACGCGCAGGCGGTCGCCCACGTGCACGTGCGCCAGCGGCACGTCGGCCTCGCTGCCGTCGTCGGCGATGCGGCGCGCGGTCTTCGGCGCCAGGCCCAGCAGCGCGCGGATCGCCGCCGAGGTGCGCGAGCGCGCGCGCAGTTCCAGCAGCTGGCCGAGCAGGGTCAGCGACACGATCACCGCGGCGGCCTCGAAGTACACGCCGATACGCCCGTGCTCGCGGAACGAATCCGGGAACAGCCCCGGCGCCAGCGTCGCCGCCACGCTGTAGAGGTAGGCCGCGGCCACGCCGATGCCGATCAGCGTCCACATGTTCGGGCTGCGGTGGCGGATCGACTGCACGCAGCGCTGGAAGAACGGCCATGCGCCCCACAGCACCACCGGCGTGGCCAGCGCCAGCTCCAGCCAGGTGCGGACGTCGGCCGGCAGCGCGTGGAAGCGGTGGCCGAACATCGCCAGCACGAACACCGCCAGGGTCAGCGGCAGGGTCCAGGCGAAGCGGCGGGTGAAGTCGCGCAGTTCCGGGTTGTCGTCCTCCTCCAGGCTGGGCATCTCCGGCTCCAGCGCCATGCCGCACAGCGGACAGGTGCCCGGGCCGGGCTGGCGGATCTGCGGGTGCATCGGGCAGGTGTAGATCGTTCCCGCCGGCGCCGGTTCGGCCGGCGCCGCGCCCTGCGGCTGCAGGTAGTGTTGCGGATCGTGTTCGAACTTCGTGCGGCAGCGAGTGGAGCAGAAGTGGTACGTGCGCCCCTCGTGCGCGGCCTCGCCGCCGGGGGCGGCGGCCGGGTCCACGACCATGCCGCAGACCGGATCGTGCACCGTGGTCGCGCCGGATCCGCCGTCGCCGCGCCAGGCGCCGCCATGACCGGTGCCCGGGTGGCGGTGTGGCCCGTGGTCGTGCGATCCGTGGCCGTGCGCGCTCATGCCGCCTTCTCCGCCAGCGCGCGCAGGATCGGGCAGCCCTCGACACTGCCATGTCCCGGGCACGCATCCACCAGCGAGCGCAACGCGTCGCGGATGCGCGCCAGCTCGGCGATGCGCGCGTCGACATCGGCCAGCCGCGCGGCGGCCGTGGCCTTCATCCCGGCCATGTCGTTGTCGCCGCGGCTGGACAGCGAGAGCAGCTCGCCGATGTCCTCCAGGGTGAACCCCAGCGCCCTGGCCTGGCGCACGAAGCGCAGGCGGCGCAGGTCGGCCTCGGCGTACTCGCGGTAGCCCGACGCCAGCCGCCGGGCCGGCGGCAGCAGCCCCTGCCGCTCGTAGTAGCGCACGGTATCGATGTTGACGCCCGCCTTGCGGGCCAACTCGCCGATCTTCATGGGACGCACTCCTGCCGGAACGCCCCCAGCTTGAACCCCGGACCCAGGTCCAGAGTCAAGCCCAGCCCCCAAAATGGGGTCAGGTTCATTTTCCCCGAATGGGGTCAGGTTCATTTCCTGCACGCCACAGAGCAGCCTGATCCATCCGATCGAACGCGGGCAACGGCAGGTAGAAGCGCTCTGCAGCGGTCGATGGAGATCCGGTCGTGGGGCCGACCACCGCGGCCGGGAAAATGAACCTGACCCCATTTGAGCGGCGGCTGCGCTGGGCGGCGCGATGCCGCTCAGTGGGCCAGCGGGTAGGTCTTCTCGCCCGCGGCGATCCGCAGGTCCAGGCGATTCTCCGGCGGCGCGGTCGGGCAGACGACGTGGCCGTTGAGCGCGCACGGCGGGTTCTGCGCGCGGTTGAAGTCCAGCACCACCCGGCCGTCCTGCGCCGGCGCCGTGTACAGGAAGCGGCCGCCGCCGTAGGTCTCCTTGCCGCTGGTGCGGTCTGCGAGGATGAAGAACAGCTGGTCGCCTTCCTTCTCCTGCACCGGCAGCAGCGTGTGGCGACGGCCGTGGAGCTCGAACTCGGCCTGCCCGGTGACCCGCGCCTGCTCCAGTGTGCCGTTGCTGGTGACCAGCTGGATCGTGCGCGGCTGCGGGTAGGCCTGCCACTGCGCCTCGATCCGCCAGGCCGGATCGACCGGAAAATGCGGCACCCCGGCGAACGCCTGCAGCGCCGGCGATTCGGGATCGCGGAAGCGCCAGCCGTGCACGTCGCCGGTCCTGACCACGTAGAAGCGCTGCCGGCCGGCATGCAGGCTGGTCGGCCCGCCTTCGTCCAACTGGGTCAGCAGCGGCCCGCCGGCGAATGGCTGGCCGTCGGCGACCAGGCCGGCATCCGCCGCCGCCTCGAATGACAGCGCGCCGTCGGCGCCCACGCGCAGCACGCCCCAGTTCGCCGGCCCGCCGGGCACGACGATGGCGTTGTCCGGCGCGCTGCCGACACGGTGCGCGCCGGGCGCAACCTGCCCGGACCCGGTGAAGCTGAGCCAGCCGTCGGGCCGGCGCAGTCGTTCCTCGCGCTCGCGGCGCCACTGCTCGACCGAGGCCAGGTAGTCGCCATCGGCGGGCGCATGGGCCGCGGCCGCGGCGGGATCCTCGGCGGGCGGGGCAGGCGGTGGCGAACAGGCGGCCAGCGCGAGCGCAACGGCGGCGGCGAGGGGCAGCAGGATTCCGGGATTCATGGAGACCGACAGCGGAACGTGGGCCGTCACCATACCCGCGATCGCCGCGGCGATGCTTCGACGCGCTCATGCCCTTCCTGCATGAGCTGATCGCTCCGCCGGCGCATCCGCTGGTGCAAGTGGGCCACCGGCGTGGCCTTCGATTCCGAGGTTGGTAGCGGTGGCAGCAACAGGACCTGCCTCTGGCTGCAGATGCACTCGACCTGGTATGGCTGCGTGCGCACCGTCAGGTAGCGAATCTGGCATCGCCAATACCTGCCAGAAGAGGTCGCGCAGGCACTCGCGCAGCGAGCATCGACCACCCGGGCAGACCGGCAAGCCGGCACCCGCAGGCTGGGCTAGACTGGCGCCGTCGCCCTGGGCGGCACCGGTGCGCTGAGCGGGGAGGCGATGCTGCACTTCCAGACGATCGTGGTGTTCACCTCGATGCTGATGGCGGCGGCATCGCTGGTGTTCGCATTCATGGCGCACCTGTACCCGGAACGGCCGGGACTGCGCTACTGGCTGGCCGGCTGCCTGCTGCTGGCCACCGGCTATGCGCTGCGGCTGATCGGCACCATGGATGCCGCCGGCGCCCTGTTCTGGTGGGCCGGCCTGTGCTTCCTCGGCGGCAACCTCGCCATCTGGCTGGGCATCCTCGAGTTCTGCCGGCTGCGGCATCGCGTCCCCGGCCGCTGGATCGCAGCCGCGTTCCTGCTCGCCTGGGTGCTGGCGGCGGCGCTGCCGCACGCGGGGCAGGTCGCGGCGAACCAGGGGCTGGCGGCGCTCGCCTGCGGCTTCGCCGGCCTCGCCCTGCTGCGCGCGCAGGTACTGGAAGAGCGGCTGCTGCGCTGGTCGGTGGCCGGGGTCTACCTGGTGTCGGGCGCGGTGCTGATGGCGCGGGCGCTGTTCATCGGCTTCGACGTCGGACGCATGCCGGAATGGCGGGTCGACGACATGAGCGCCCTCGGCGCGCCGCTGTCGGCGGCGCTGCTTATGCTGCGCTGCATCGCCCTGCTGGTGCTGCTGCACGCCGACCGGGAGAAGGTGCTGCGCGGACTGGCGAGGACCGACGTGCTGACCGGCCTGCTCAATCGCCAGGGGTTCTTCGAGCAGGCCAACCGGCTGCTGGAAAGGCATGCCGGCCAGCGATCCAGCAGCGTGCTGATGCTCGACCTCGACCGCTTCAAGCAGGTCAACGACCGCCATGGCCATGCCGCTGGCGACGCGGTGTTGCGCCACTTCGCCGCGCTGCTGCGCGAGCAGTTGCGGCCCGACGACAGCATCGGCCGGATCGGGGGCGAGGAGTTCGCGGCGCTGCTGCTCGGCGTGTCGCCGCAGCAGGCCGAGGAAATCGCCGAGCGCCTGCGCCGCGCCTGGTCCGCGCAGCCGGTGCCGTTCGGCGACGTGCAGTTGCACTGCGGCGTGAGCGTCGGTGTCGACAGCGGCGACGGCAGCCTGGAGTCGCGCCTGGCCGCGGCCGACCAGGCGCTGTACCGGGCCAAGCAGGGCGGCCGCAACCAGGTGGTCGCCAGCGTCGCCTGAAGCCGGCGCACGGCCATCTTTTTTCATGGGCCACTCACGCGGCACTGGTAGCGTGCGGCGCATGGCCGCTTCCCGAGATGCGCAGCGCGTCCGCCGCCGACAGATCCAGGGCGTGGCCGGCGACGATGCCGGCCTGCGCTACATCGACGACGCCAGCGCCGGCATCCGCCGGCTGCGCTGCGGGCGCGGCTTCCGCTACGTCGATCCGGACGGGCATGCGGTGCGGGACGCGCAGACGCTGGCGCGGATCCGCGCGCTGGCAATCCCGCCGGCCTACCGCGAGGTGTGGATCTGCGCCTCGCCGCACGGCCACATCCAGGCCATCGGCCGCGACGCGCGCGGCCGCAGGCAGTACCGCTACCACCCGGCGTGGCGTCCGCTGCGCGACGCGCACAAGTTCGACCGGCTGGTCGGCTTCGGCAAGGCGCTGCCGCGGCTGCGCCGGCGCCTGCGCCACGACCTGGCCCTGCCCGGCCTGCCGCGCGAGAAGGCGGTGGCCACCACGGTGGCGATCCTGGCAACCACGCTGCTCCGGGTCGGCAATCCCGAGTACGCGCGCGACAACGGCTCCTACGGCCTGACCACGCTGCGCAACCGACACGCCACCTTCCGCGGCGGCACGCTGCGCCTGCAGTTCCAGGGCAAGGGCGGCCGCCTGCACGAGGTGGACGTGGAGGACCGCCGGCTGGCGCGGCTGGTGCGGGCGATGCACGAACTGCCGGGGCAGCGCCTGTTCCAGTACCGCGACGGCGACGGCGGGCTGCAGCCGATCGATTCGGCCGACGTCAATGCCTACCTGCGCGAGGCGATGGCCGGCGACTTCAGCGCCAAGGACTTCCGCACCTGGGGCGCCACCACCGCCGCATTCCGGCTGCTGGCCGACATCGCCGTTCCCGACCCGGCCGGCGAACGCGAACTGGCCGGGATCCGCAACGCCGTCATCGACGAGGTCGCCGCGATGCTCGGCAACACCGCCGCGATCTGCCGCAAGTCGTACGTGGACCCACGTGTGTTCGAGGGCTGGCAGGACGGCCGCCTGCACCGCGCGGCCGCCGGCGCGCGCGGCCCGCGGCAATGGGAGCAGGCCGCGCTGCGCTTCCTCGGGCGCACCCATCGCACGACGCGGCGCACGCAGGCCTGACCCGCCTCGACCGCAGCCAAAATGGGGTCAGGTTCATTTTCCGGGGGACTGGCACGACCCCGGTTGATCGACCACCGCAACTGGCCCGCCCGAAATGGGGTCAGGTTCATTTCCTACGGATCGACGCGACTTTTGCCGATCGATGGCGGCGACGCGCGGGCACAGACTTGGCCATCCCAAGGATGGAATGTGAATGTGCATGGCCCGCCTGCCCCGACCCGATGTCCCTGGCATCCCGCTGCACATCGTGCAACGCGGCAACGACCGGCAACCCTGCTTCGCCGACATCGCCGACTACCAGCGCTTCCTGCACGAACTGGGCGAGGCAGCCCTGCGCCACCACTGCCAGCTGCATGCCTATGTGCTGATGACCAACCACGTGCACCTGCTGGCGACACCGCTGGAGCCCGGTGGCGCATCGCGGATGATGCAGGCCATCGGTCGTCGCTACGTGGCGACCTTCAACACCCGCCACCACCGCACCGGCACGCTGTGGGAAGGGCGGTTCAAGTCTGCCCTGGTCGACAGCGAACGTTATGTGCTGGCGTGCTACCGCTACATCGAACTCAACCCGGTACGCGCCGGCATTACGTCGGCGCCTGGCGCCTATGCCTGGTCCAGCCACGCCTGCAATGCCTATGGCATACGTGAGCCACGGATCACGCCTCACCCTGCCTATCTCGCCCTGGGCAGCAGCGATGGCGACCGGCAAGGGGCGTACCGGGACCTGCTGGCGCAGGGCCTGCCGTCCGAGGAAGCAGAGGCGCTGCGTCTGCACACCCGCCAGCAGAAGGCTTGGGGCAGCGAGCGCTTTCGCCGCCAGATGGAAACATCCGTACTGCGCTCGATGGAATCCCGACCACGCGGGCGACCGGCATCAATTCCGGGGAAATGTACCTGACCCCTTTTAGGGCTGACGCCTTTTGGGGCCGTCCGTTACTCGCCTGCCGGCAACCCCGGAAGCCAATCCCTCCGCGGCAAGAAAATGAACCTGACCCCTTTTCAGGGAAGGAATTGCACCTGCGGCAAGAAAATGAACCTGACCCCTTTTTGGCCTTCGGCCGCTTCAGCCACCCAGTTCGGGATCCAGCAGCAGCAGCGCGGCGGCGGCCGCGGCGAAGTACACGCGCTGGTCGTCGTCGAGCGAACCGTCCAGGTGCACGCGGCCCCGGTTGAGTACGTCGACCACGGCGAGCGTGGTATCGCCGTCGGTGATGGCGTAGCCGGTCGGTTCCATCGCGGCGATCGGCGAGCCCTCGTAGGCATTCAAGCCGTGCACGGCGTACTCGCGGCCCCATGGCGCCTGCAGCCGGCCCCGCATGCGGGCGCCCTGGCGCGCGACTTCCAGCAATTGCACGTCGTAGTCGTCGACCTGCAGTCCGCAGGCCAGCAGCGGCCCGGCCATCGGGGTCAGGTCGACCGTGGCGCGTCGCGACTCGCGGCCAGTGCCGGCCGTCCACGCGCGCGAGCGGCACTGCACTTCCACCGGCGGCAGCCCGCGGGCCACCATCGTGTAGGCGTACGGCTTGGAGCTGCGGTCGACGTCGACCGCAGCCAGCGGCAGGCCCCATGAGAACGTCGAGCCCTCCCGCATTTCCAGCGCACTGTACGGCCCGAACCGGACCGGTTCGTTGAACCGGCGCGGCGAGTGGCCGCTCACCTCGTAAGCCACCGCGTCGGCGGCGAAACCTTCCGGCATGCGCACCTGCGCGGTGGTGCAGGCCGACAGCGGGATGACGAGCAGCAGGGGAACCACGGCAACAAGGGTCATGCGCATGAGGACACCCGGCATGGGGATTCGGGCTCAGGCTAGGCGCAGCGCCCGCGCGTCCCACCCTGCCATTGGTTGGGCATGGGCCATGCGTTCAGCCGGCGTTCCCCCTCGACCGCGGAGGCGTGCCGCGTCGGTCATCCTTCCCCGCGCCTGTAGCGCTGGATGAGGCGCCGGATGCCGGATGCGCCGAATATCAGCCAGATGGCGACAGCCACTTCCACCCCCGTGGCGACCACGTTCGCGACCTGCTCGTGGGACCACTCGAAGTACACCGCTCCCGGATGCCGGGTCCTCACGAACAGCGTGAGCCAGTAGGCGACATCCACCAGCGCATAGGCCAGGACCCAGACGCCGATCAGGGTCAGGCCCACCATCAGGGCGACCTGGGCGTCCATCGCCTGTTCCGACCGCGGCTCCCGCATCACCGGCAGCAGCTTCCTCGCCACGCTGAGCGGGAAGAACCACAGCAACACAGCCACCAGGGCGCCCAGCAGCAGCAGCAGCAGGCTCAACGCGACCAGTCCCCGATCCACGTCCACGGCGAACAGCGCGATCGTGCCAGGGAGCTGGCGCAGGACGCCGAGCACCAGGAAGACCGAAAAGAGCCTGACCGCGACAGCGACTACGTCTTCCCTGCTCATGCCTACCCCGTCGTGGATGGATTCCGCCACCGCGGGGAAGAGTACGGATTCCGCGGGCATGGCCGCCACCCCGGTGGCTGGCGAATTCCGGCGCTGTTTTCCCGGCCCGCCACCAGCGGCAGCTAGCCGCCGGATCCGACCTTCAGCTGGCGTTCGCCGGATGCGGACTCGCTGCCGCCTTCCCCTTTTCCTGTCCCGTCCTGCGCCTTCTGCGCTTCCAGCTCCGCCACCCGCTGCAGCACGCGCGTGGTGCCGAGCACTTCGATCTGGCCGCCTGCGCGTTCGAAGGCAGCCAGGTCGTCGGAGATCCGCTCGCTGGTGAGCGCGCGCGTCGGCTTGGAAGGCTCGCCGGCGGGCCTGCGTGGAGGCACGCTCTTGATGGGCTTGCGTGTGGCCATGTCGTGATTCTCCGGTCAGTAGAGCGTCAAGGGGATGCCGCGCAGGCGCTGGTCGCGGTAGGTCGCGCGGATATCCAGGCAGTACGGCCCGCCCATGGAAAACTTGCGGCAGATCAAGGGGCGGTCGGCATAGATCGAACAGCACAGGCGCTGTGGATCGACCGCGGCGCACCAGCCGTCCTCGTCGCGGGCCATCACCTCCACGCCCTGCGCATTGCGTACGACGAAATGCCGCGGAACGGCGTCGTCCTCGGGCATCACCACCACGGTCAGCCGGCAGCACACCGCATCGCAACGGGCGCACGAGGCGTCGGCGTCGCCGGAGGCGGGGGTGGGTGCGGCCGAACGTGGCATGTGGCTCCCTTCCGACCGGAAACCGGTGCGGAAAGCGTTGCGGTGGAGGGAGCGAAGGGCGTCCGGGGAAGCAGGACGGCAGGTCGCGCGGGGAAGCGGTGCCCCCATCATACGCCTCCCGGATGAACGCGACGGCCGGCCGTCCTTACTGCGCCGAGGCCGCCGGGTGCCTGTGCTTCCGGCAGGAACCGGGCGAGATCCCGCGGATGCTGAAGGCAGCCTCAGCGAGCCTTCGGTCGTGCCAGCCGCCGCGCGTTGGCGACCGCCTTGCGGCGCACCGGCGCGAGCCCGCGGGCGGCGATGCGGTCGAGCGTCGCTTCTGCGTGACGGGCCTGCCACGCAAGTCCGGGCACGCCGGTGAAGAGCGAAAGCGCCAGCTGCTGCTGCGCGAGCACCGTCTCCACCCACATCGCGGTCCACGACTGGGCAAAGGCGACCGGCTTCTCCATCGCCATGCCCAGGAATTCCCTGCGGTCACGGGCCGACAGGACCGGCCCGGCAGCCGCCATCCGTCCCAGCCGATGGGCCACGACCTGGGGCGCGGCCAGGCCCAGCTGCGCCCACTGCAGCGCCGCGGACGCCTTGCGGGACTTTCGCGATCGGACCATGTCCATCACCTTGCAAGACGGGAGGACAATCAGCGTAGCAGCGTGCGGCTGCGAGGATGAACGGGTTGATCACGAGTCAAGGGTTCAGGTGGAAGACCTGCTGACGATCTCCTTGATCCTCCCGGTCCTGCGCCCAATTCCCTGGAGCTTCCTTTCCGTCACCAGAGAATCACATCCTCCACCGGCCGACGGAACGAGCGCGGCGTGCGCGGACCGCGCCCCACGCGCACGACCAGGTCCGGGCGGCGCGGGCCGATGCCGAGGAAGGCGGCGAACTGCGACCGCAGTTCCGGCACTTCCACCGGCTGGTTGATGAAGGCGGTGCGCAGATCGAGGGCGGCCGCCTGCAGGGCGAACCGTTCGTAGCTCCGGCCCGCCTCCACCCAGTGCCGCCTGTCGTCCGCTTCGGAGACGAAGACCGCGACGGCCGAGGAACTGCGGACATGCTCGATGTCCTTGCGGTTCTGGGCGGCGGCCGAGAAGGCGAAGCGCATGAACAGCCGGCCCACCCAGTCCGGGACATCCGGGCTTCCCATCACCGGGCCGTAGAGTCCGTCGCCGGATGCCCGCGCGCTGCGCGAATTGAAGCGTATCCATTCCCGCAGTTCCGCGCGCCAGGCCGGATCCGCGAACTGCGCACTGTTGCCCGCGGCGACGTACTCGGCGACCCGCTCGAGTTGCCCGCGCCCGTCCAGCAGCACGACGGCCACGCCCTCGCCGACGCCGGCAGCCTCGAGCAGCCGGCGTTCCCCGGCCACCAGCGGCGTGCCGTCGTAGCGGCAGCGGCTGCACTGCCGCAGATCGATCGCCGCGTACAGTGCGTCATCCGCTCGCGAGGATTGCGCGAGATCCACCTGGATACCCGACGTGGCCTCCATGAAGCCCGGCGAGGCCTCCAGGCCATTGGCCCGCGCCGCAAGGGACAGGTTCTCCGCCGCGCAACCCAGACTCGCGAACAGGTGGTGGTCATCCGGGTCCACCACCGGACACCGGCGCGACAGGTCGGGCAGGACCGTGATCCGCTCCGCCTCGATCCGGAACTGCCAGGGCTGGGTGTTGTGGCTGGATGCGGCCTTCGTCGCGCAGCTCACCAGGTGGACGTTGCGGGATCGCGTCGCGAAGTTCATGCGTGCGCTCCTTTTCCGGTCCGTCTCAATGCAAGAGGATGCCACGGGCTGGGCCGGGTTAGACTGCGAGCAGCACGAACAGGAGCCAGGGGAGCGCTCGTCGAAGATGTACTCCGACCCCTGTTTTCCCGCTTCCTCCAGGCTCGATGACCGAGCGAGTACGCGATGATCAACAACGACGTGATGCGCAGCATCCGCTACATGCTGGACCTCAGCGATGCCAAGGTGGTGGAGATCACGCGCCTGGCCGACCCGGACTTCCCCCTCGACAAGGCCGATATCCCCGCGCTGCTGAAGAAGGACGGCGAGGCAGGGGCGCTGGTGTGCAGCGACCGGATCCTGGCGCATTTCCTCGATGGCCTGGTCGTGCACTTCCGCGGCCGCGACGAAAGCCTGCCGCCGCGTCCGGTGGAGAGCCGCATCACCAACAACCTGGTACTGAAGAAACTGCGCGTGGCCTTCCAGTTGAAGGACGTGGACATGCACGAGACCTTCGAAGCCGCCGGCTTCCCGTTGACCAAGCCGGAACTGACCGCATTGTTCCGGCAGCCAGGCCACAAGCACTACCGTCCCTGTGGCGACCAGATCCTGCGCAATTTCCTGAAGGGCCTGACCCTGCGCTTCCGCACCGGGGAATAAGCGGCGGCGGGGCTCCGCCAGGTCGACCAGCGTCTGCAGCACCGGCAGCCAGGGCATGGATGGCTCCCGTAGAACCGCACCCGCCCGAAGCCGGCACCCGGGAGCGGCGTGGTGGCCAGCGGCACTAGCCGCTTGTGCGTGGCCGGATCGCGGCGCGCCATCACGCCCGAATAACCTTTCGCGTACCCATACTTTCCAACACCGTGCCGGTCCCGGGGACGGCAGCCACCACCGCTTCCAACGACACGATTCCGCACCCAAGGAGCGACTGTCATGCGCTTCAGGATCCTGTTTGCCGCCAGCCTGATTCTTGTCGCCGGATGCTCCAGGGAGAGCACTCCGGCCAGCGACGGCACCGCGCCGCCTGCCACCTCCGCCACCCCGGCCGCCTCGCCGCAGGAACGGCTGTTCGGGCAGGAGGAACTCGACCAGATGGTCGCGCCCATCGCCCTGTACCCGGACCCGCTGCTGGCGCAGGTACTGATGGCGGCGACCTATCCGGGCGAGGTCGCCGACGCGGCGGCCTGGTCCAAGGCGCATCCCGACGCGCAGGGCGACGCGGCGGTGCGCCAGGTCGCCGACCAGCCGTGGGACGCGAGCGTGCAGTCGCTGGTGGCCTTCCCTCAGGCGCTGGCGACGCTGGGCCAGGATCCGGCATGGGTGCAGAAACTGGGCGACGCCTTCCTGGCGCAACCCAACGACGTGATGGATGCGGTGCAGCGCCTGCGCGGCCAGGCGCAGGCCGCGGGCAACCTGGAATCCAACGAGTACCAGAAGGTGACCGCGCAGCCGGTCGCCGCAGCGCCGGCACCGGCGCCCGTGCCCGCTGGCGGCACTGTCGCCATCGAACCGGCACCGCAGCAGGCGATCATCATCGAGCCCGCGCAACCGGACGTGGTTTACGTGCCCAGCTACGACCCGACCACGGTCTACGGGACCTGGGCCTACCCGTCCTACCCGCCCGTGTACTACCCGCCGCCATCCGCCTACTACCCGGTGGGCACGGCACTGGCCAGCGGCATCGCCTTCGGCGTGGGCCTGGCCATCACCGATGCGATCTGGGGCGACATCGGCTGGCACCACTGGGGCCGCGGCGACGTGGACATCGATATCGACATCGACCGCTACAACAACATCAACGTCAACCGGCTCGACGCCCGCGACAACACCTGGCGGCACGACCCAGCGCACCGCGACGGCGTGCCCTACCGCGACCAGGCGCACCGCGACCGGCATGGCCGCCAGCTCGATGGCGCCGACCGCCGCGCCGAGTTCCGCGGCGACGACGACGCGCGCGCCCAGGCGCGCGAGCAGGCGCGCGCTTCGATGGAGAAGCGCGGCGTGGAAGCACCGGCGCGCACCAATACCGAAGCGCGTGAGCGGGCGCAGCAGGCCGGCCGCGAGCAGGCCCGTGAGCGGGCACAGCAGGTCGATCGCGACCAGGCGCGTGAGCGGGCACAGCAGGTCGATCGCGACCAGGCGCGCGAGCGGGCACAGCAGGTCGACCGTGACCAGGCGCGTGAGCGGGCACAGCAGGTCGACCGTGACCAGGCACGCGAGCGGGCGCAGGCCGCCACCAACCGCGAGGACCGCCCGCGCGATGCCGCCCAGCGCGCACAGCAGGCCACGCCGGCGCAGCGCGAGCAGGCTCGCGAAGCAGTCCAGAACCGGCCCGACGCGGCCCAGCGCATCCACCAGGTCCAGGGCAACGACCAGGCCCGCGCCGCCGCCCGCCAGCAGGCCAGCCAGACCCGGCAGGCCAGCCCGCACAGCAACGCCTTCCAGGGCGCCAGCCATCCGTCGGGTTCGCGCGCCGCCGCCGAACGCGGCCACGCCAGCCAGGCCACCGCGCGCCAGCACGCCCCGGCCAGCCGCCCCGCTGGCCAGCAGGTGTCGCGTCCCGCCAACCCGCCACGCCGCGGACACCGCTGATACGAGGAGAAACCACGGTGAACCGAATCCGCCATCCGATCCTGCTGTCCCTGCTGGCGTTGGCGCTTCCGCTGCCGGCGCTGGCGCAACAGGCCTTCCCCGCGCCGGAGGACGCCGCGCAGGCACTGGTCGACGCGCTCGGCACGGACCGCGCCGATCCGGCCAGGCTGGAAACCGTACTCGGCAAAGGCTGGAAGGACTACGTCCCGGCCGACGTGGAGCGCAGCGACGTGCAGGCCTTCCTCGACCGCTACCGCGAACGCCATGCGATCGAGGCCGCCGGCGCCGACCGCGCCGTGCTGAGCGTGGGCACCGACCCCTGGACCTTCCCGGTGCCGCTGGCCAAGGGCGCCAGCGGCTGGTCGTTCGACCTGAAGGCCGGCGCCGAGGAGATCCGCGCCCGCGCCATCGGCCGCAACGAGCTGGCCGCGATCGATTCCGCCCTCGCCTACCACGACGCCCAGGTGGAGTACGCCAGCGTCGACCGCGACGGCGACGGCGTGCTGGAGTACGCGCAGAAGTTCGTCAGCACCGACGGCCGCCACGATGGCCTGTACTGGGCCGAGGACGACGACGGCCATATCAGCCCGCTGGGTCCGCTGTTCGGCGACGCCACGCCGCAGGGCGACTGGCACGGCTACCGGTTCAGGATCCTCGCCGCGCAGGGGCCGTCCGCGCCCGGCGGCGCGTACGGCTACCGGCTGGGCGAGGACATGAGCCGCGGCTTCGCCCTGGTGGCGTGGCCGGCGAAGTACGGCGAGACAGGAATCAAGAGCTTCATCGTCAGCCACGACGGCGAGGTGTTCCAGAAGGACCTGGGACCGCGCGGCGACCAGGCGGCCAGCGCGATGGAGCGGTTCGACCCGGACGACAGCTGGACGACGGTGCCGAGCCGGGCGACGGCGGGGAACTAGCGCGACACGCGGAGCACCTGCAGCTAAAAAGGGGTCAGGTTCATTTTCCGAAGATCGTTATCACTGGCCTGAAAAAATGTACCTGACCCCATTTTAGAAGAAGGCACCGCGAGCGGTGCCTTCGCCTTATGCGGGAAGCGTGATGGATCCGGCTCAGCGGCCGTCGCCGTCGGCATCGCCCGGCAGGGCGCGCTCCACGTTGTGCCAGGCGTCGCGCGTGGCGGCCTTGGCCTGCTCCCAACCCAGGCGCGAGTTGCCCTTGGCTTGGTCCCAGCCTTGGCCCAGTTCGCTTTCCAGGTGGTCGTCCCATTCGCGGTCACCATAACGGGAGCGCGCCTGGGTGCCGTACCGGTAGGCCGGGCGGTAGTCGTCGAAACCGGCATCGGCCTCGCGGTAGTCGACGCGCTCGAACTGGTCGGCGTAGTAGCGGTCGCTGGCGTCGTAGGCGCGGTAGGTACGGTCGCTGCGGTCCCAGGCGTCGCGTACGGCGTCGCGTGCATGGTCCCACTCCAGCTTCGACTGGCCACGCACCTGGCCCCAGCCGGCGCCCAGTTCGTGTTCCAGGCGATCGTCCCAGACCCGATCGGCCATGCGCGCGCGCGCATCCACGCCGTAGCTGTAGGCCGGCGCGTAGTCGTTCTCGTAGTCGAAGCGGGCGTCGTGGTACGGACGCGAGGCATGGGTCTGGCGCCAGAACACTTCCTCACCGGTGGGATCGATGCGCTCGGCCACGCCCTTGCCGGCGGCCGCACCGACCAGCGTGCCGATACCGCCGCCGATCAGCATGCCCAGCGGGCCTCCCAGCGCGCCGATCACCACGCCAGCCGCCGCTCCGCCCACGCCGCCCACGCCTACGCCGACCGGATGCGAGCCGGGCGCGCCGGTGAGCGGATCGCGGTTGAGGTCACGGGTTTCGTTCTTCTTGGTGTTGTCCACGGTGCAACTCCTCATTTCCCGTTGGTTGTCGTCGCCCGTTTCTCGTTGGTCCGGGCGCCTGCGAAGTGCAGTTGATGACACCATGGGCGGCGTGGCGTGAATCGCGCGTCGCGCAGGGAGGGTCGGCGGTAACGCATGGAATGTGATTCAGCGGGGCGTGGGGTTTGGGGAGGCGGCGTGCAGGTGAAGCCCTGCGCTGCCATTTCGCCTGAACCGATCAGGAAGCCCTGTTTTCAGCCACGACGAGTTCCCGCGCCGGAGACTCAAGCGGGCTGCAGCCCGATTCCCTACTTCTTCAACAGATCCAGCGCCGCGAGTGTCATCGCTTCCACGCCTGCCTTGATCGAAGGTTCCGGCTGGATCTCGAACAGCGGCGAATGATGTTCCGCCCATTGCCCGGAGGCGAGTTTCTCCGGGGCGGTGCCGCCGACCTCGAAGTAGACGCTGGGGATCGGCGGGTCGACCCCGACCAGGTCCGAGAAGTCTTCGGCGCCCATGTCGGTCTGCCGCCAATCGGTGAACGCCTCCTCGCCCATGCCTGCACGGATGGCCGCCCGCACGCGCTGGGCCAGCGCGGCATCGTTGGTGGTGGTCGGCGCACCGTCGGCTCCGACCACGACTTCCGGCAACCGGTCCTCGGGGATGCCGGCGGCGCGCGCGGTGTTCAGCGCGACCCGCTCGATGCCGGCGAGGAGCTTCTTCCGGGTCGCCTCGCTGTTCGCGCGCACAGTGATGTCCAGGCGCGCGTTGTCGGAGATGACGTTGGGCGCGCTGCCGGCGTGGAACGCGCCCACGGTGATCAACGCCGGCTCGATCGGCGAGATCTCGCGGGTCACGATGTTCTGCAGCGCCAGCACGATCTGGCTGCCGATCACCACCGGATCGGTGCCCAGGTGCGGCGACGCGCCGTGGGTCGCGACCGTGCGCAGGTTGATCCGGACCGTGTCCACGCTCGAATACATCAGCCCGTCGCTGAAGGCGATCTTCCCGGCCGGGTATTTCGCGATCACGTGCAGCGCCAGCGCGTGGTCGGGCCGGCCGACGCGGGCGTAGAGGCCGTCGGCCACCATCGCCTTGGCGCCGCCACCGGCCTCCTCCGCCGGCTGCCCGACCAGCAGCAAGGTGCCGCGCCACTGGTCTTTCAGCGCCGCCATCCGCCGCGCGACCCCGACCAGCGTGGTCACATGCATGTCGTGGCCACAGGCATGCATCACCGGCATCTCGACGCCTTCGAGGTTCACCTGGCGCTTCGTCGACCTGTACGGGAGCGCGGTTTTCTCTTCGACCGGCAGCGCATCCATGTCGGCGCGGATCATCAGCACCGGCCCGTCGCCGTTGCGCAGCGTGCCGACCAAGCCGGTGTTGCCGATGCCGCGGGTCACCGAGTAGCCGAGCTGTTCCAGCTCGCGCGCCAGCCGGTCGGACGTTCCGGTCTCCTGCATCGACAGTTCGGGATTGGCGTGCAGGTGGCGGAACAGCGCATCGAGGTACGGGTAGTCGGCGGCGACCGCGTCGCCGAGCGATGAGGCACGCGCGGGGGAACAGCACAGCAGCAACACCGCGGCCACGGTGACGGGCAGGACTGACAGGCGCATTCGGTTTTCCCCTTCGGCGTTGCGCCGACGGGTGAGTCTACAACGCCGGCACGCCCGGACCGGCACACCGGGAGTCGTAAGGAACAGTGGTCAGGGACCCAACCCTGAAAATGCACCCTGACCCTTGTTTCCCCTTTCTCTCCTTCAGAATCCCCGGCGCCACGGGCCAGGGCCAGGGCCCGTGCGAATCATCGGCATCGGCCCTTCGGCCTCTCCCATGTGCAGCTGCATGTTGAACGTGCGTTCGTCGCCCTCGTCGTCGATGATCGACTTGCAGTAGTTCAACCCGACCGCACCGTAGCGGCTGGTGCCCAGGCGAGAGTGACCCACGCCCATGGCGACCTGGCCGGTGAGGTCGGTTGGCTCGCCATCCGGCGTGGTCGGACACGCCGAGCGGCGCCGCGAACCGATATCGGCCGGCGCCGCCGGCACGCCCGAGACATCGCCGTGGTACGCGCCGGGCGGATCGTTGCGATAGGGCGACGCGGATGCCTGCGGCAACGACAGGTCGAGCGCGGCCGGATCATCGGCGGCCATCGACGGCAGGGCGGCCAGGCACAGGCAAGCGGGCAGGAACAGGGGCAGGCGCATGGACGGCTTCCGGGATCGCTGCACAGCGGCAGCGTCGATCTGGGCGATGAATGGATCGTAGCGCGCCAGCGGCACCGTCGATTGGTGGATCCGGGAAAACACGAGGCAGTGTTGGGGATCGTTCATCGAACCCGGCCTAGCGGAAAAGGTCAGGCAGCCGCCCGGCGAAAAAGGGGTCAGGTTCATTTTCTGCAGACTGCTTGTACTGACTGAAATGAACCTGCCCCTTTTATGGGCACTGGCCAAAAAATGTACCTGACCCCTTTTCTGAAAAATGTACCTGACCCCTTTTCTGACCCGTTTTTCTAGGCCGGAGTGGGTTCAATGCCGTCCTTCTCCCCAGCCCAGATCCGGTTCGGCGTGGTAGCGGATACCCAGTGCATCCAGATGCGGACGCAACGTACTCATGCGCTGGACAAACCCGGCGTAGTCGCGCTGTTCGACCGGGCTCCAGGCCACTTCAGCCACCGCCGCCAGCCTTGGCCACAGGCGGTTGTCCGCGGTCGCATCAGAATGCACCAGTTCCGACCACAACGCGGCCTCGATGCCCACCGCGGTCTTGAATGCGGTGGGATCGAAGCCATAGACCCGTTCCAGCGGCACCCCTTCCTTGCGGCACCAGTCGTAGGTTCCGGGCTGGCCCGCGTAGTTGCCGTGGTCGAGGTAGAAGTACGTGCACGGCGACAGGATCAGCGGATGTCCCTTGGCGACCGCCGCATCGATGGCGTAGTTGTCATTCCAGAGTTGCAGCAGGACGTCGGGGCGGGTGTCAGCCACCGAGCCCTCCTCCCAGACGATGGCGGTGCGCCCCATCTCCTCCACCATCGCCGCGGCACGGGCAACGAAGTCGGCATACAGCGGGTGCTTGACCTCATCGCCGCCGACATGGATTTCCGGGGACGGGAAAATCGCCACCACCTCCTCCAGCACGTTGCGGACGAAGGGATAGACGACATCCGGCTTGTACAGGCACAGGACGCTGAAGCCCACTTCCAGCCCGGAATAGGTGGACAGGTTGTCCACGTCATCGCAGGCCAGTTCGTTGTACGAAGCCAGTGCCGACTGCACATGGCCCGGCATGTCGATCTCCGGCACGATGGTGATGCCGCGCGCCTGCGCATAGGCCACCAGATGCTTCAGTTCTTCCTGCGTGTAGTAGCCGGTGCGCCCACCCTTGACCGCGCTGGCACCACCGATTTCCACCAGCTTCGGATAGCGCTTGATCTCGATGCGCCAACCCTGGTCGTCGGTCAGGTGCAGGTGCAGCCGGTTCAGCTTGAAGAACACCATGCGGTCGATGTGCCTTTCGAGGTAGTCGACCGGCAGGAAACTCCTGGCCACGTCCAGCGAAACACCGCGCCAGCGGTAGGCCGGGGCATCGGCAACCACGAGACGGGGCAGCCGGTACTCCGGTTGCGCCTGCGCCGGCAGCAGCTGGCGCAGGCTCTGCACCGCATGGAGCAGGCCAGTATCGGTCTGCGCGCTGAGGGCGATGCCATCTCCCACCACCAGCCGATAGCCTTCCGGGCCCAGCGCCGCATCGTCCACCAGCTGCAGGCGGATGCGTACCGCCGCAGCATCATCCGCGGCGAGGCCCAACCCCGCCAGCAGCTCCTCCAGCGCACGCCGGGCATTGGGTGCAGCCACCGGCGCCTCGAGCGCCACCGCACCCGAAAACTGCAACTCGCCGGAATGCGCTTCCACCGAACGCGGCAGCGGCACGATGCGCACCACCGGGGCAGCGGCCTCCGCGACGGCGGCGGGTGGCGCGTGGCTGCAACCGATCCCTGCAGCGGCGATCAGACAGGCCAGCAGGGCTCCAAGCTTGCTCGATGGCTTCATCTCGAAAAAGGCCCCCAGAAGGTTGGGTTCATCTGCTCGTCTCATGATGATCTCTGACACTGGTCCCCCCTTGCCGTCTTTCGACTACCCGCCCAAAAGGGGTCAGGTTCATTTTCCGCAGACGACTGGCGCTGGCTGAAAATGTACCTGACCCCATTTTCGCGTGCTCCTTTTCCCGCTCGCTCACCGCGGCTCCTCCGCCCGGAACGGGATGTTCGCGTACGCGGCATGCCCCTGGCCGTCGCGTACTTCCACGAACAGGCGGTAGTTGCCGGGCCTGGCCGGCGCGGTGAAGTGCAGGCGGCCGTCGCTGTCGGTGGTGGCGTGCAGCTCCACCTGCGCCGGCACTGCCTCGGGGTCGCCGCCAATGGAGGTGGCGGTGCTCTCCTCCAGTGCATACCAGTGCCATTGCAGCCGGTCGCCGTCGGCATCCCTGGCCGGCGCGGTGGCCGTATGCGTGGATCCCGGCGCCAGCACGACGCTGTCGGTGGCGAGGCGGCCATCGATGCGGGCCGGTTCGATTGACGGGGCGCGGTTGTCCGGCCAGCGGCCGGTCCACAGCTGCTGCATCGCGTCGACAGCCGGGGTGGACTCGCCGGTGGGCAGGAACAGGCCATACCAGGTGGGCGTGCGCTCCTGCTTGTTGCCCCACAGGAACACGTACGAGCCCAGGCCCTGGCGGGTGTCGGCGGCGATGACCTCGCGGTAGCGCTGCTGGAACAGTTCCGCCTTGCGCGAGGCATCGTCCTCCACCGGCGCGCCCCAGGAGGTGAGCGGGCTTTCCCAGTGCCCGGTCGGGCCCCATTCGGTGACGATGTACGGCCCGGTCCAGTCGGCGGCGCGCAGCTTGGCCGGCAGCTCGCCGATATCGCCGTAGAGCTGCACCCCGATCAGGTCCAGCGACGGCGCACGCGCCTTGATCCGGTCGATCAGCTCGCGGTCGAAACCGGCCAGCGGCGTCATCACCGGATGGTTCGGGTCTTCCTCGTGGATCATGTCGGCGATCTGTCCGACCGCGTCCCATACCTTCGGGTTGCGGTATTCCAGGTTCAGCTCGTTGCCGACCAGCCACATCAGCACCGCCGGGTGGTCCTTGTACAGGCGCACCTGCTCTCGCAGCGCTGCAAGCTGCGCGGCCACCGCCTCCGGATCGTCGTAGTCGAAGCCGTGGCGTTCCTTGCCCACCGCCAGGCCCATCGCCACCGTCAGGCCGTTGCGTTGCGCACGGTCGAGCATCGCGCGCACCTGCGCCACGTCGGTACCCGTGCTCCAGGTGCGGAACGAGTTGCCGCCGCGCGCGGCCAGCTGCTCCAGGTCGCCACCGGCCGAACCGGCGCCGCGCACGTAGTACGGCTGGCCGTCGACCGTCATCCGGTAACCGTCGGCGTCCTGCACGATGCGCACCTGCGCCGGACCCCCGGCCCTGGCGGTGTCCTGCGCACGCGCCGCGGGCGCCAGGCCGATTCCCAGTGCCAGCAGGCACGCCATGACTGCACGCATGATCCCTCCGGGAAGATGGTGGAGGGGTGATGGTAACGGCACGGGGCTGCGAAAACCGGGACCACCATTCCCGGAAAGCGTCTACGACACCTTCCTCGAAAGATGCATCTGACCACTTTCCCTCCTGGAAGCCTTCCCCGACACCTTTTTCGCCGGACACCTTTTCCGCCAGGAGAGGATAGGGAAACATCCCTGGCATCCCGCTTCCTTGCGGACAATGCACGAAGTTGACCCACGCGCCGCATGCCCTTAACGTGCCCCCGACGCCATGCCGTCGGGGATTCCATGCACGCAGTCCGCGCCGTCTCCGTATGCCTCGCCATGCTCGCAGCCGCCTGCAGCATCGCCGCCTCGCCGCAGGAGAATTCCCTCGATGCCTGGGTGGCCGAGCTGCACGGCGCCCCCGCTTCGGCCGAAGCCTTTGCCACACGCTGCGACGAAATCCTTGCCCGCGCCTCGACCCTGCGCACCGCGCTGGAGAGCCGATCGGGGCCAGCCTCGATCGAGGCGGACTTCGCCCAGTTCGATCGGCTCTACAACGTGCTCAACGCCGGCATCGCCGATGCGCGGCTCGTGCAGGAGACCAATCCCGATGCAGGGATCCGCGCCGCGGGCGAGGCCTGCACCACGCGCCTGAGCGCCTTCCAGTCGGGAACCATGCTGTCGCGCCCGCTCTACGACCGGCTGGTTGCGATCGATCTCTCCGGTGCGGATGCGATCGACCGGCACTCCGTTACCCGCGCACTCACGGACTTTCGTCTTGCTGGCGTTGACAAGGACGACGCCACGCGCACCCGGATTTCGGCACTCAACGCCGAGATCACCGATCTCGGCCTGAGATTCGCGCGTGTGTTGCGCGAGGACCAGAGCGCCGTGCATCTCGCCGGTGTGCACGCCCTGGAGGGGCTGCCGGAAGACTACATCGCCGCCCACCCCGCGGCGGCGGACGGACGCATCCGTATCACCATGCAGTATCCGGACGTGTTCCCGATCCTGACCTATGCGCGCGACGAAGCCACGCGCCGGGCGGTGTTCGAGACCTTCAACAACCGCGGCTATCCCGAGAACGTAGCGACCATCACCGCGCTCCTGGAAAGACGCTACGAACTGGCACGGCTGCTCGGCTTCACCAACTACGCCGAAGTCGCCACCGTGGACAAGATGATCGGCAACCCGGCGCGCGCCGGGGAGTTCATCGAACAACTGGCGACCTACGCGACCCCCTCGGCGCAACGCGACTATGGCCGCCTGCTGCAACGCCTGCGCAGCGACGCTCCGCATGCGGATGCGCTGCAGCGCTGGGACAGCGGCTATGTGCAGGAGATCGTCCGCCGCGAGGAGTACGCGCTCGACGGCCAGGAGGTGCGCTCCTATTTCGCCTACGACCAGGTGCGCGACGGCATCATCGCCCTGGTGAGCGACCTGTTCGACGTCCGCTTCAGTGAATGGGCCGACGCCCCGGTCTGGCATGAGAGCGTCGGAGCCTACGAGATCCACCAGAACGGCCGGCTGCTGGGGCGCATCTTCCTCGACATGCACCCACGCGACGGCAAGTTCAGCCATGCCGCCAATTTCCCGATCCGTCCCGGCGGGCCGGGCGCCATTCCGGTGGGCGCGCTGGTCTGCAACTTCCCGCGCGGCGACCACGAAACCGGACTGATGACGCACGGCGAGGTCGTCACCTTCCTGCACGAATTCGGCCACCTGATGCATGGCATGTTCTCCGGTCACCAGCGCTATGCCCAGCTCGACTACAACCGGCTCGAATGGGACTTCATGGAGTCGCCCTCGACGCTGCTGGAGGAATGGGTGTGGGACTACGACACGCTCGCGACCTTCGCCGTGAACGCGAAAGGGGGGACGATCCCACGCGAGCTGGTCGAGCGAATGAACTCGGCGCGCTACTTCGCCCGGGGGCTGTGGCTCATGCGCCAGCTGGGACTCGCCTCGATTTCGCTGAACTACTACAACCGTGATCCCGCGGGCATCGATCTGGATGCGCTCGCCCGCGAAAGCTATTCGCGCTACGACCTTTCGCCCTACCCCGACGGCATCCACCCGTACGCCAGTTTCGGCCACCTGGACGGCTATTCGGCCATCTACTACACCTACCTCTGGAGCGGCGCGATCGCCACCGACCTGCTCACGGAGTTCGAGGCCAATGGCATGCGCGACCTCGCCACCGCGCGGCGTTACCGCGACGAGGTGCTCGCGACGGGCGGCTCGCGCCCCGCGGCGGAATCGATCGAGGCGTTCCTGGGCCGGCCGTTCAACCTGGAGGCCGCCCGCGCGCGCCTGGAGCGGTAAGCGCCGGCTTCCGTTCCCCCTCCTCGGATCACACCCCCGCCTTTTCTCCTTTCCGCTCCGCCCAACCCAGCAGCGCATCCAGCGCCGGGCACAGCGACTGGCCCCAGTCGGTCAGGCGGTACTCCACCTTCGGCGGTACCTCCGGATGGACCTGCCGTTGCACCAGGCCGTCGGCCTCGAGCTGGCGCAACTGCTGGGCCAGCATCTTCTGCGAGATGCCGGGGATCGATCGTTCCAGCTCCGAGAAGCGCCGCACCTGGCCGCCGAACAGGTGGAAGAGGATGACCAGCTTCCAGCGGCCGTCGATCAGGCGCAGTGCCTGGCCGACGCCCGCGGCGGCCGATTCCGGCGTGTGGGCCTTACCCATGGGTGCGCTACCTACTTCGCGGTGCGTTCTTGTGCAGGCGGAAGTGTCTCCCCAGAATCTGCGCACCGCAAATACGGCGCATCCGCCATGACGATCCAGCTACCCCCAGCCGTCGAAACCTTCTATTCGGCCAGCAACAGCGGCGACGCTAGCCGGCTGCCGGCATGCTTCGCAGCCGATGCGCTGGTCCACGACGAACACGAAGAACACCGCGGCCTGGAAGCCATCGGCGCCTGGCTGCAGGCGACGCGGACCCGCTATGGCTTCCATGCGCAGCCGCTGTCGGCCGCGCGCACGGGCTCGACGGTCGAGGTGCTGGCCAGGGTGGAAGGCGACTTCCCCGGCTCGCCGGCGCGGCTCACCTATGCGTTCGTGCTCGATGGAGACCGCATCGCCTCGCTGAAGATCGGCTGATGGCCGCCGCCCGCGCAGCCTGAAATGGGGTCAGGTTCATTTTCTACAGGCTGCGAGCACTGGCTGAAAATGTACCTGACCCTCTTTGGGGGTTCATGCCCATCGATTGTCGATTTGCCGATCTCCCGGTCGTCGAACCCGTGATGGATAGCGCAATGAGCCCATCGCCTGCCAACCAGGAGAGCCGCCCCGATGCTGACCCTGCCGGAAGTGGTCGAACGACCCGCAACACCCTACCTCGCGCTGAAGAAGCAGGTGACCTTGCCGTTCGATGCCGAGATTCCCGCGATTCTGGACCGGTTGTTTTCATACCTGCATACAAACGGACTGCAGCCGGCCGGCCCAGTGTTTTTCAAGCACAACGTGGTGGACATGCCGCGGCTCGAGATGGAGTTCGGAGTTCCGCTGGAACACCCCGTGGACGCCGACGGCGACTTCACGAGTGGCGTCCTTCCGGCAGGCCGGTATGCCGAGATCACCTATTTCGGCCCCTACGACGATCTCATTGCCGTCAACGGCGTGCTGATCGGCTGGGCACGCCATGCCGGGCTGGCGTTCGACAGTCGGCAGCAGGCGGACGGGGAGTGGTTCGCGCACCGCTCGGAGATCTATCACAACAGCCCGGACGAAGAGCTTGATTCCCGAAATCTGCGCACTACGGTAACGATCAAGCTGAAGGACTAGGCATATGCGGATGGCCAGCCGCTACTATCGATAGGCGGGTGTCGCGGACAAAGAAGGGGCGGGATCACATATACAGGCCGAGAGCATAAATGTACCTGACCCCTTTTTCGATGGATGCCGCGGCACCTAAAAAGGGGTCAGGTTCATTTCTACAAAAGGGGCCAGAGGGAATTGGTGTTTGAAGCAGATACTTCCTCTGACCCCTTTTACGGACCCCTTATACGATGGGTTCCGTTCTTGAAAATTGCACTCTGACCTTACTCCCGGATACCGCGGCTATCGTCCGAACAGCAAGGAAACGTCATCCGAGTACCTGAACGTTGAAAGCATCCAGCCGCTGTCGCCCCTGTACCAGACGAACATCCAGACCATCGCGTGGTTCTGGAAACGGTGCAGGAACACCGAACGGATCAGCGAACCGCCGATGCTGTCGTTGTGGAGCAGTTCGTAGCCGATGCTTTCACCGAAGCGGTTGGCCATGGCGGGCCCGACCTGCTCGAGGTCCGCGATCATCTTGCCGATGTCGGCGTCGGCCACGAGGGTATGGGTCCTGGCCATTTCGAAGGCCTGGCTCACCCGGCCTTTCACGATGTCCTGCATGAACCGGTCCGACAGCGCGACCGCCGCATCCGCCGTCTCGAGCGCGACGGGTGTCCGTTGTGCCTCCGCCGGGCTGCCGGAGGGGGTGCGCCGCGCAAGAATCGCCGCGATCTTTTCCGCGAAGGCGTCATAGGCCTCGCCGGGCCCGACCACGGGCTCGTAGGCCCGGTAGGCCGTGGAATTCGCAGATATGGATGCATTCCGGAGTGTCACGCCCAGGTCGCTGCGATAGAACGCTATCAGGGCGCGCATGTCATCCGTCGAGAGCGACTGCGCAAGCCCGCCGACGAAGGCATCCAGCACGGCTGCCTTCCCATAGAGGCAGCCATCCCGCAGCATATCGGCATAGAGCGCCCGCGCCTCCACCCACTCCGGATCGCCCGGCTGGATGCCACCCAGTAGCTCGGGGGTATTGGCGACATCGCCTTCGATGTCCTGAGCCGACATCTTCTCGATACAGGCCGATTCCCCGTCATCGAACGCCTGCTCGTAGGCCAGTTCCCCGGCGAGCTGCCGGGCCAGTTCCAGATCCTGCGCCCCGGCGACGCCGGCAACCGCCAGGGCGTACATGGAAAGCGCGATCTTCAACGTCGTACGTGTTGCTTCGAGCACCGATATCCTCCCCGATTCAAATGCTTCACCTATCCCTCCGCCCCAAGCAGAGAAATTCCCTTGGCACTTTTCAATCCATGTACCTGGTTGCCTCCGCCTCCCTGCCATGGCGGGTCCGTTGCGATTCGTCGAGCGGGAATTCGTACAGCTGCAAGCGCCGCTTGAACTGCCCCCAGCCAACCGATGACCCACAAGCCGGCTGGTGCCAGTAGTCTCCCAAGAATGAACCTACCCCCTTTTCAATGAATTGTTAGGCCCACTCACTCGGACGACTCCGGCGGAGGCGGAGGCGGAGGCAGAGGCGGAGGCGGAGGCGGAGGCGGAGGAATCTTCCCGATCTCCTCGGTCATTAAAACTTGCCGCCCTTCTAGGTAGCCAATGAACCCCGTGATGAATGGCCCTGACATGCTGTCAGGATGATCTACGCCATTGCTCTTGAAAAAGCGAGTGAGATCATTGTCATGCCAAAGGTCAAACCTGTTCCGGATGGCTGTGCCGAAGCCACGATGCATCAGAGTGATGTCGTACGGCGTTGCCTCCAAGAGATGCGTCTTGTCTTCTGGCGACAACTCAGCGGAGATCTGCTTAAACGGCTCACAAAATATGGCTGGGTCAACTTTGCAGGTGGAGTCGGACTCCACGGCGCATCCGGCAAGCAAGAGGAAAAGTGCAGAGGCAGCCAGATATCTCATGGTTGGCCTAACGCTTGAATTAAGCCATACCGCGAAGCGGCATCGGCTTGAATGAATAATTGTTAGGCCTCGCCACTTGTCTGGCGGACCTCCAAGTAGTACCCGTAGAAAGGGCCGCTACGGTTCACAAGTTTAAGTACTTCAATGTCGGGCACAGACTCGATGCGGCCCATAAGGTCATCAATGGGCTTCTCTGTCTCGAATGGCTTGAGTCCCTGTGGCGCCAGTACAACCTTTGTTGCCTGACATGCCTCGGCTGGCGAATTGACGAATTTGTAATTGACGCCCCCTTGAGTAACGGCATAGACATCGAAGCCACCACCCACGAGTGGCAGAATTGTTTGCAGGATCAGATCCCACTTACAAGACATTTTTGAACCTCACAAGGAGCCTAACGCCTGAATTAAGCCGACGGGCGAAGCCCGTTCGGCTTGAATGAATTGTTAGACATGCTACCCGTGACCATGACTGAATCCGCCTTGGACAGCTGAAGTTGGGTCACCAAGCTCATTGTGGAGTGACTCAAGGATAGCCGAGATGGAATCGGGGGCTGGCTGGCCATACTGCTCTTGAAGCGCATTGGCAATGTGCCGGATCGTGTCCGCGAGGAAGATGCCCCATGCAGGGGCCTCATTGCGACCGTTGTCTTGCCATAAGCCAACGTTGATAGTGCAGTGTTGTCCTTGTTCAGCGATCCAGGCGCTGAGCATCTGGATGGCCTTCTCATCTCGTTGTGCTGCTGGTGGGATGACGAGTGGTTTCATAGCAGGTCTAACGCCTGAATTAAGCCGACCCGCGAAGCGGGTTCGGCTTGAATGAATTGTTAGGCATACCAGACCAGCGAGTCACCATGCTCTAAGCACTCCTCGTAGTGGTGCTGGAACACCCTCATTTGCTGTGGATTGATGCTCTCTGACTCGAACGGCCCAGCGCACCTCATCTCTGAGTCTGCCCAGCCATGTTTAGCAAGTAGGCCACGTGCCGCTTCAAAGTCATGGTCGGGAGCAGCCTGCGATACGAACAGGATGCAGTCGTGCGACGAGCCAATCTCTGGAGCTTGCGCGTACGTTATGGCGCTGCCACCAGCGAACTGTGCTCTACACAAATACAAGATCACGTGTTGTGTCACGGGTATGCCTAACGCTTGAATTTAGCCGACCTGCGAAGCAGGTTCGGCTTGAATGAATTGTTAGGCACCGGCTGCACGCGCGGATGCCCAGTTTGAGAGCGAGTTGAGACGTGCCAAGAGGTCGATTGTGCTCTCGCAAGAGCCTGTCTCCGAGAACACCACCGCATCAGACGACTGATCAATAACCAATATGTCGAGGCAATAAGCATGTTCCCAAACGCAGACGTCTATGAGATAGCGAGGCATCTCGTACCAAGCTGAAAAAGTCTTGGCGGGTAATTCTACGGTCTCAAACTTGAGTTGCTTAAGGCCCGGCCGCTCATGATTCTCCGAAAGCCAAGCAGCAACATAGCTTCTGGCACTTACTGGATTCGACGAATCGACCATGTTGGTCCCGGTCCTAACGCTTGAATTAAGCCGACCTGCGAAGCAGGTTCGGCTTGAATGAGTTGTTAGACGGTAGTGCCCAGCGAGCCCCCAAGGCCTGGCTCCGTGCTCCCCAGCACCGCCGCCGCTGGGGCGAGCATGCCATAAGCACTGGCAATGTGGCTTGCCCGAGATGCCATGAGGTAGGCGGCCGCCGAAGAAGTGGGACGGTGATCGCAGGCGGGCAATGAAGCGACCTGGCGGAGCGGTGTACGGGCAGGTGGCGAGGACGGTAAGGACTACGAACCGGAGCCGATGCGGGACGCCGCGATGACCTGGCCGAAGGAAGAAGCGGCGAGGCGCCTTCCGCACTACCGTATAACGCTTGAATTAAGCCGCGCCACGAAGTGGCGTCGGCTTGAATGAATGGTTATGCGGTGGTGCCCGGCGAGGCTGGCCGATTGGACCTGTGCTCCCCAGCACCGCCACTGCCAGCCGAGAATGCCACAAGTGACGGCGACAGGGCTTGCCCGACCAGGCATCAGCCGGGCGACCGCCGAAGAAGCGTGACAGTGAGCGCCGCCGGGTAAGAAGGCTGCCGGGCACAACGTTGTGCGGACCGGTGGCGAGGACGCTTGGGACTGTTAACCGGAGCCGATGCGGAACGCCCCGATGACCTGACCGAAGGAGGAAGCGCGAGACGGCCACGCACCACCGTATAACGCCTGAGTTAAGCCGCGCAGCGAAGCGGCGTCGGCTTGAATGAATTGTTAGGCAGCAGCATACAACGCTCCCAACGCCAAAGCCTGAGCACAGACGACTACGAAAGCGAACTGCCAATAGGGCCGCGGCTGCCTGAGCTTATGGACAAAAGCATAGAGTGCCTTGCTATACAAGAATTGATAGGCAAGTGACCCTAGAGCTGCCACTAGAAGGCCAAGGAAAGGCTTCCCGTATGGGAAGGCCCAGATGAGAGCAAACAATGCTGCATAGGTGGGAATGCCAAGTACGTGCATGGACCGCGTACCCGCAGAGTCCATTTGTGTGTACTCAAAGATCATGGTCGCCTTCCCCTGCGGCCTAACTCTAAGTAGCCCCCAAATCCGGGGATATGCGCCCGATATTCAGGCTCTTCGGCGAGCCAAGTCAAGATTGAAGCCTTTCTTTATCAAAAGGTTACCGCCCCAAAGAGTGCAGCCGGCCACCTTCGGACCGCTTGCTAATCTCCTTTTCCGGAGCGATACCACTTATCCACCCGTGTACGGGGGATATCGCTTGAGTTAAGCCGCGTCGCGAAGCGGCGTCGGCTTGGACGAATTGTTAGCTGCGACGTTTCAGCCGCTTGATCCCGTGGTAGCAAAGCCACCCGCTCAACGCGGCAATGGCGACTGTGGCCAGCAATGCACCGAACGCCTCATCGCCGTTCAACGCCCTTGCTTTGTAGCTGCCCGAAAGAAGAGATAAGAGTTGACCAAGAAGAAGCAGCCCGCCTACGCCCACGTAGACGATGGAGATTGCTGCGTTGGGCTTCGAAGCCTTGGCTTCAGCGGTCTGACTGGACTCTGGTGCTTTATACGGATTAGCCACGACACTTCCCCCTGAAAGCCAACTTGCGCTTTCGCACCAAGCAAAGAAAAAGGCCCAGGAAGAACCCGGGCCTTTCGAAGTCATGCGATATGCAACCTCAGCCGCACTTGCTATACCCGCAATTCAAACAAGTCGCGCACCCATCCATGATCACCAGCGCCTTGGTGCTGCACTTGTGGCACATGGTCGCGCTGGGCGGGAAGCTGGTGCCGTCGCCGGTCACCGCGATGTCCTCCTGGGTGCCGGCGGACGGCGCCGCGCTCACGTCACTGTTTTTTTTTGAGCGCTCCTCGAACTGCTTGCGCTTCTCGGCGATCAGGGCGCGCTGGTGGGCGCTCATCTCCGGGTCGTGGATCAGGCCGATCGACTTCATGTGTTCCTCGACCACGGCGCCGATCTCGGCCACCAGCGAGGGCATGTACACACCGCCGGCCTTGAAGTAGCCGCCGCGCGGGTCGAACACGGCCTTCATCTCCTCCACCAGGAAGGTCACGTCGCCGCCCTTGCGGAACACGGCGGACATGATCCGGGTCAGGCCGACGATCCACTGGAAGTGATCCATCGACTTGGAGTTGATGAAGACCTCGAACGGGCGGCGCAGCTCGTGCTCGGTGCCGGCGTTGAGGACGATGTCGTTGATGGTCACGTACATGGCGTGCTCGACCATCGGCGACTTGATCTTGTAGGTGCTGCCGATCAGGACTTCCGGGCGCTCGATGCGCTCGTGCATGTGGATGATGTTGTCCTTGGCCGCCTCGGCTTCCACCGTGGCCCGATCGACCGGCGCGGCGACCACCGGTGGCGCCGCTTCGCGCGCCTTGTCCTCGGGGGTGACCACGGCGTATCCCTTGATTTTCTTGTCGATCTTGACGGCCATCTGCGTGTCCTGTGTGCGTTGCGGTTGAGCGGCGGGGACGCCGCCGCCTTCCCTCCCCGCGCGGGGGAGGGAAGGTATTGCGGTGGTGGTTGTTACTTCTTCGCGGCTTTCTTCGCCGGGGCTTTCTTGGCGGGCGCCTTCTTGGCCGGGGCTTTCTTAACGGCCTTGGCCGCCTTCTTCGGCGCCGCTTTCTTGGCAACCTTCTTCGCGGGCGCCTTCTTGGTCGCAGCCTTCTTGACCGGCGCTTTCTTCACCGCAGCTTTCTTCGGCGCAGCCTTCTTCGCGGTCTTCTTGGCGGTCGCCTTCTTCGCCGCCTTCTTCTTGCCCAGTTTCTTGCGCAGGGCGTCGGCCTCGGCAGTGGCCTTGTCCTTGGCCGCGGTCAGCGACTTCTTGGCCTTGGCCACGGTCTTGTTGACCGCCTTGCCGGCCTTGGCGGCGGTCTTCTTCGCGGCCTTGGTGGCCTTGGCCGCGGTCTTCTTCGCGGCCTTGGTCGCCTTCTTCACCGCCTTGCCGGCGCTGTCCACCGCACCGGTCGCGGTCGAGGCGATCGCACTGCCGACTTCCGATGCTTTCTCTTTCACGGTATCGGCGGCCTCGGAAAGGGTCGCCGTCACACCATTGCCATTGCTCATGGGGCCCTCCTGCGGGCGCTCTCTATATGTGTGGTAATCGGGGACTCACTCAAGCTTTCCGGGCGCCATGCAGCGGTGCAACAACCGCGGCGGGCGCCCGGAACAGCGCGCGCCGCGGCCCTGGCAAGCGTCAGAACTTGCCGTAATAACCTTCTTTGAGCGCATCGAACAGGTTGGCGGCGGTATGGGTCTCGCCGTCGTACTCGATCTCCTCGTTGCCCTTGACCTCCAGCACCGAGCCGTCCTCCAGCTCGAAGCGGTAGGTGGTGTTCTCCAGGTCCTTCTCCTTGACCAGCACGCCCTGGAACGCGGCGGGGTTGAAGCGGAAGGTGGTGCAGCCCTTCAGCCCCTGCTCGTAGGCGTAGCGGTAGATGTCCTTGAAGTCCTCGTACGGGTAGTCCGTGGGCACGTTCGCGGTCTTGGAGATGGAGCTGTCCACCCACTTCTGCGCGGCGGCCTGCACGTCGACGTGCTCCTTGGGATGGATGTCGTCGGCGGAGATGAAGTAGTCCGGCAGCTGCGCGGCCGGGTCCTCGGCGAACGGCATCGCGCCGGGGTTGACCAGGTGTCGGTAGGCCAGCAGCTCGTAGCTGTAGACGTCCACCTTCTCCTTGGACTTCTTGCCCTCGCGGATGACATTGCGGCTGTAGTGGTGCGCGAACGACGGCTCGATGCCGTTGGAGGCGTTGTTGGCCAGCGACAGCGAGATGGTGCCGGTGGGCGCGATCGAGCTGTGGTGGGTGAAGCGGGCGCCGACCTCGGCCAGCTCGTCCACCAGTTCCGGGGCCACGCCGGCCACGCGCTGCATGTAGCGGCTGTAGCGGGCGTGCAGCACCTTGCCGGGAATCTCCTGGCCGACCTTCCAGCCGTCGGCGGCCATCTCCGGGCGCTGGCGCAGCATCTGCGCGGTGACGGTGAAGCGCTCCTCCATGATCGGGGCCGGGCCCTTCTCCTGGGCCAGCGACAGCGCCACTTCCCAGCCGGCCACGGCCATTTCGCGCGACACGCCCTCGGTGAACCCCAGGCTTTCCGGCGAGCCGTACTTCATCTTCAGCATGGTCAGGGTGCTGCCCAGGCCGAGGAAGCCCATGCCGTGGCGGCGCTTGCGCAGGATCTCCTCGCGCTGCTGGGCCAGCGGCAGGCCGTTGACCTCGACCACGTTGTCGAGCATGCGGGTGAACACGCGCACGACTTCCTTGTACTCCTCCCAGTCGAAGCGCGCCTTGTCGGTGAACGGGTCGCGCACGAACGTGGTCAGGTTGACCGAGCCCAGCAGGCAGGCGCCGTACGGCGGCAGCGGCTGCTCGCCGCAGGGGTTGGTGGCGCGGATGTTCTCGCACCACCAGTTGTTGTTCATCTCGTTGACCTTGTCGATCAGGATGAAGCCCGGCTCGGCGTAGTCGTACGTCGAGACCATGATCATGTCCCACAGGTGGCGGGCGCGGATGTGCCCGTACACCTTGCACGCGACCAGGCCGTCGTTGCGGACGATGTAGTTCTGGTGGGTCGGCCAGTCGCGCCAGACCACCTTGTCGGCGTCGGCCAGGTCGAAGTCGGCCTGCTCCTTGGCGCTGACCGGGAACACCAGCGGCCAGTCGGCGTCGTCGGCCACCGCCTGCATGAAGCCGTCGGTGATCAGCAGCGACAGGTTGAACTGGCGCAGGCGCCCGTCCTCGCGCTTGGCGCGGATGAAGTCCTTCACGTCCGGATGCGACACGTCGAACGTGCCCATCTGCGCGCCGCGGCGGCCGCCGGCGCTGGACACGGTGAAGCACATCTTGTCGTAGATATCCATGAAGGACATCGGCCCGGAGGTGTAGGCACCGGCGCCGGCCACGAACGCACCGCGCGGGCGCAGGGTGGAGAACTCGTAGCCGATGCCGCAGCCGGCCTTCAGGGTCAGGCCGGCCTCGTGGACCTTGTCCAGGATCCCGTCCATCGAGTCGGTGATGGTGCCCGAGACGGTGCAGTTGATCGTGCTGGTGGCCGGCTTGTGCTCCTGCGCGCCGGCGTTGGAGGTGATGCGGCCGGCCGGGATCGCGCCGCGGCGCAGCGCCCACAGGAAGCGCTCGTACCAGTACGCGCGCTTCTCGTCGGTCTGCTCGGCGTCGGCCAGGGCGCGGGCCACGCGCTGGTAGGTGCCGTCGATGTCCGCGTCCAGAGGCGCGCCCTGCTTGGTCTTCAGCCGGTACTTCTTGTCCCAGATGTCCTGGGAGGCCGGCTGAAGCGGGATCTCGCCGCTCTTCGTGTTGTCCTGGACCACTTCGAGGCGCACCGTGCTCATGCTGTGGGTTTCTCCTTACCGCACCTGTGATCTGCTTCCTGGGTGCCGGGGACGGAGCGGGGAACGGCAAGGCCGGCGGGTCGCGCTGGCGCGCGCCGCTCGCCGGGTCAGGCGGTAATGGTTCCGCGGCCGGGAAGGCCGCTGCCGACTGTGTTTTCCTGCCGCATCCGCTCGCCACCCCCCGGCGATTCGCCGCCGCGACGCCCTCCATGAAACATGTTCATGAAACACCATCGCTTGGGCCTGGATTCCGCCGCACCGCTATATCTAGTGGCGCAACAGGCCGTCACGCTACCCCCGGCTCCGGGGACTGTCAACTCTTGCGTGACCGCGCTCGCATTGTTCCCGGCAGGGCCGTCCGCCACCGCTGCAGGGGACGGGAACGTTGCCCCGCGAGGCTACTTCACCGACCGTTAAATCCAGGCGCAGCAGACTCGTTCAGCTTCATGAGAACGTCCCCCGCACCCACTTCCCGTTGAGGATCCCGGCTCGATGCGCCCCGCGAAGACCCTGCTCGCCCTGACCGCCGCCGCCGCGTTCGGCGGGTTCGCCGCCACCGCCGTGAGCGAGTTGCTCGAGAACCGGGCCGAGGCCGCGCCCGCCACGGGCGTGCCGGTCCCCGCTGCGCCGCCGCCGGCGGCCACCGCCGCCTCGCTGCCGTCCGCGGTCGACGGCCAGGCCATGCCCTCGCTGGCGCCGATGCTCAAGCGGGTGATGCCGGCGGTGGTCAGCGTCCACACCAAGCAGCGGGTGGCGGTGCGCAACCCGTTCTTCGACGACCCGGTGTTCCGGCGCATGTTCCCGCAGGTGCCGCAGGAGCGGATCAACGAGTCGCTGGGCTCGGGGGTGATCATCGACGCCGCCCGCGGCTACGTGCTCACCAACCACCACGTGATCGAAGGCGCCGACGACGTGTCGGTGACCCTGGCCGACGGGCGCACGCTCACCGCCGAGTTCCTGGGCTCGGACCGCGACACCGACGTGGCCCTGATCCGGATCCCGGCCGAGAACCTCACCGGCCTGCCGCTGGGCGACAGCAGCCGGCTGGAGGTGGGCGACTACGTGGTCGCCGTCGGCAACCCGTTCGGCCTCAACCAGACGGTGACCTCGGGCATCGTGTCCGCGGTCGGCCGCAGCGGCATCCGCGGCCTGGGCTACCAGAACTTCATCCAGACCGACGCCTCGATCAACCCGGGCAACTCCGGCGGCGCGCTGGTCAACCTGCGCGGCGAGCTGGTCGGGATCAACACCGCCAGCCTCAACCCGCGCGGCAGCATGGCCGGCAACATCGGCCTGGGCCTGGCCATCCCCTCCAACCTGGCGCGCGACGTGGTCCAGCAGCTGGTGACCACCGGCGAGGTCCGGCGCGGCACCCTGGGCATCGACACCCAGCGGCTGGACGCGCGCCTGGCGCGCAGCCTGGGCCTGGACGAGGGCCAGCAGGGCGCGCTGGTGACCCAGGTCTATCCCGGCTCGGGCGCGGCGGCGGCCGGGGTGCGTCCGGGCGACGTGATCGTCGGCGCCGGCGGCCAGCGCATCGCCGACCCGCTGGCGCTGCACAACTTCGAGGGCCTGCAGCCGGTCGGGGCCAGTGTGCCGCTGCAGGTGCTGCGCGACGGCCGCACCCAGTCGCTGACCGCGACCCTGCTCGAGCAGCCGCGCAGCCTGGACGGCGGCGCGATGGACCCGCGCCTGGCCGGCGCGCGCCTGGCCGAACTGCCCGAGGCCCAGCGCCAGGCCCGCGGCCGCGGCGGCGTGCTGGTCGAGGACGTGGCCGCCGGCAGCCGCGCCGCGCAGAACCAGCTGCGCCCGGGCGACGTGATCACCGCCACCAGCGCCGGCCCGGTGGACGATCTGACCGCGCTGCGCAGCGGCCTGGCGCGGCGGCCGCAGCAGTTGGTGCTGCAGGTCGATCGGGGTAACGTGCGGGGCAGGCTGTTGATGCAGTGATGTTTTTTTATCGTCATTCCCGCGCAGGCGGGAATCCAGTGTCTTTGCCGTCAACGGCTTGAAGTCGCTGGATCCCCGCCTACGCGGGGATGACGGCATCGTATGGGGACGACGGCACCGCACCGTCCTAACGGAACCTGCACCCGGCCCGTGGTTCCATGGCCCCCGTCGCGCCACACCGGCGTCGCCCCCCACCGCCCGTCCACGAGGAGAACCCCGATGACCCCGACCTCCACCGAGAACCTGAAGGACAACCTGAGCGAAGCCGGCTCGCACCTGAAGGCCGCCGCTGGCGCTGCCGGCGAGGCGATCCGCGGCGCGACCAGCGCCGCCGGCGACGAACTGCGCCTGGGCAAGGCCAACGTCAAGGCCGAACTGGCCGACAGCGCGCTGGCCGGGCTGGCCGCCGCAGAAGTCGGTGGCGACGCCGCGCGCGAGCAGGTGGACGCGCTGATGGACAAGGGCCGCGACCTGATCGACAGCGCCGCCGAACTGATCCGCGAGCGCCCGCTGGCCTCCTTCGGCGTGGCCTTCGCCGCCGGCTGGCTGGTCGCCGCGCTGACCCGCCGCGACCGCTGAGCGGACCCGGGCCCGACATGGCCGAGGGCGAGCGCCCCGAGGGACCGCCGCAGACCCCGGGCACGCCCGGCGGTGACGGCGCATCGCCGCCGCCGCTGGACGAGAGCATCCGCGCCATCGGCGAGGCCGGCCGTGCCTCGCTGGGCGCGACCGTCGACGCCGTGCGCGCCCTGCGCGGGCTGATCTCCGCCGACCTGGCCCTGGCCCGCAGCGCCGCCGGCCGCGGGCTGGCCTGGGCGGGGGCGGCTGTGGTGTTCGGCGCCACCGGCTGGCTGCTGGCCACCGCCGCCGGGGTGGCGCTGATGCAGCGCATGGGCCTGACCTGGCTGTCGGCGCTGAGCATCGCCGCGCTGTTCAACCTGGTCGTCACCGGCCTGGCCGCGTGGGGCGCGTCGCATTACTTCGATTACATGGGCCTGCACGCCACGCGGCGCCAGCTCAGCCGCCTGGGCCTGTTCGACGAGCACGGCCACGACGTGGACGACCCCGACGACGGCACGACCGCGGCCACGCCCTCCGCACCCGCAGGGGAGCCGCGCGCATGAGGTTCGAACTGCTGCGGCAACGGGTCGAGCGGGCCGAACGGCGGGTGGCTGCCTGCGGCGACCGCGCCGAAGCCCATCGCCACGAATTCGGCCAGGCCTGGCGCCGCGGCTGGACGCCGGGGCGGATCGTGGTCGCCGGGCTGGTGTCCGGCTTCCTGGTCGGCCGCGCCGAGCCGCTGTCGAAGATCGGAGGCAGCCGCTGGCTGCAGATGCTGAGCACGGTCTCGTCGATGGTCGCCTCGCTGCGCGCGGCGGCGGCCTCGGAGGAGGCCGGGCAGTCGGCCGACGTGGCCGCGCAGGAAGCGGCGGCCGCCAACCAGAACGTGGCCGCGGCCACCGGCCAGGCACCGGCAGCCGCGACGGCCCCGGCTGCGGCCGACCTGCCCCCGGCACGGGCGCCTTCGCCCGCCGAAGCGGCCACCGAGCTGTCGGAACGCTGACCCGCCCTTTCCTTCGCCCTCGCCGGCGCGTCCCGCCGGCCGTCCCGGCCGCCTCCGCCACGCCGCATGTCCGCCCCCCCGACTCCGCCGCCCGCCCCCGACCCGGCCGAACCGCTGCCGGTGCCGATCGACGCGCACCTGCCGCGGCCGCGGCCGCGCGCCTCGGTCGCCCTGCTGGTGCTGGCCACGCTGGCGGTCGGCTACACCCTGTGGGCGGCGCAGGCGGTGATCCTGCCGGTGCTGCTGGCCGCGTTCTTCGCCCTGATCGGCAATCCGCTGATCCGGTTGTTGCGGCGGCTGTATGTGCCGCGCTTCCTGGCCGCGCTGCTGGTGCTGTGCGCCGGCCTGGCCGGGACCACCGCGCTGGCGTTGCAGCTGGTCGAACCGGCCGCGGCGTGGGCCGAGCAGGCGCCGCGCGAGGCGCGCAAGCTCGGCCGCCAGCTGCAGGAGCTGACCCGGCCGATGCACGAGGCCAACCGCCTGGCCGAGGACATGGCCCGGGCCGCCGCCGGCGACGGCAACCGCAAGGTCGAGGTGGTGCGCACCCGGGTCGACGATCCGTACGCGGCGCTGGTCCGCACCCCGCGCCTGGCCGTGGCGGTACTGGCGGTGGCGCTGCTGACCTTCTTCTTCATGGTCTACGGCGAGAACCTGCAGCGGAATGCGATCGCGCTGCTGCCGGGGCGGGCGCAGAAGAAGTTCACGGTGGAGATCCTGCAATCGATCGAACGCGAGGTCTCTCGCTACGTGCTGACCATCAGCGTGATCAACGCGGTGGTCGGCCTGGCCTACGCCGGGATCCTGGTGCTGCTGCGCTTCCCGGTGCAGGAGGCGCTGCTGTGGGGCACGGCGGTGATGCTGCTCAACTACGCGCCGTACGTGGGGCCGCTGATCGGCATGTGCCTGATGCTGCTGGTGGGCTTCGTCGGCTTCGACGACACCTGGCATGCGCTGCTGCCGGCGGCGCTGTACCTGCTGCTGCATACGATCGAGGGGCAGCTGGTGACGCCGATCGTCCTTGGCCGGCGCATGGCGCTGTCGCCGCTGGTGCTGATCCTGGCGCTGATGTTGTTCGGCTGGTTGTGGGGAATGATCGGACTGCTGCTGGCGGTGCCACTGCTGGTGTGCGTGAAGCTGGTGCTGGGGCAGATCGAGGGGATGCAGGGGTGGGGGCGGTTGCTGGAGTGAGGAAAGCTGCTGCGGGTGGGTGACAGTAGTTCGTTGTCCGGCAGCCACAGCCCAACAGCAAGAGCAGGGCAGGGGTAGGAGAGTCGCTTCGGAAGGGGCCGTCGTGTCCAGGGGGTCTGGCGCATCGCTCCGCTGCGGCGTCCTGCCTCCGAGTCGCGACCGCAGCACATCCCTGTGCTGCTTGCGCCAGACCCCCTGGACACGACGGCCTCGGGTGGCTTGTAGGTCGTGGCTTCGATCGGACGATCAAAGCAACGGCACCCCTCCCCGGCCCTCCCTTCGCCTGCAGCGAAAGGGAGCGGGCAAAGCCACGATGGCGCTGCTTTTTGTAGGAGCGGGCATGACCGCGACCCGACGCCGTCGGCCCAGGCGACGCCCTCGTGATTCCGACGCCCGGGTCGCGGTCATGCCCGCTCCTACAAAAAGCTTTGCGCTGCTCATCGCCTGTGAACGGAGCCACGACGGCAAAGCTCCCGAAGACGTGGCGGGCCGGGGGTATTGCGGCAGTGGCCAGGGATGGCCACGTCGGCGAGTCGGCACATGGATGTGCCGCCGAGACGACCGCAATACCCCCGGCCCGCCACGGCTTCAGCCCGAAGCCGACGCACGCCCGGCGCTCTTGCCGTTGTCGTTGTCTTTGCCTTGTCCGTCGCCCGCGCCGCTGCCGCAAAGAGGGCCCGCCGGAGGCCTACGGCGGGCAAGCAGGCGCGCGGAGGCCTACAATGGCCCGGTGAGCTTTACGGTCCGCGCCATCACCCTCGATCTCGACGACACCCTGTGGCCGTTCGCGCCGATCGGCGCGCGCATCGACCAGGTGCTGCACGAGTGGATGCTCGAGCACAGCCCGGCCACCGCCGCGATGTACCCGGTGGCGGCGATGCGCGAACTGCGCGAGCGCTCCTTCCGCGACCACCCGCACCTGCACCACGACCTGTCGGCGTTGCGCCGGCTGACCCTGCGCGAGGCGCTGGAGAAAAGCAGCGCCTCCCTGGACCTGCTGGAACCGGCCTACGAGGCGTTCTACGCCGCGCGCAACCAGGTCGAGTACTACCCCGACGCGCTCGACGGCCTGGCCCGCATCGCGCGCCGCGTGCCGGTGGCGGCGCTGAGCAACGGCAACGCCGACCTGCAGCGGGTCGGCATCGCCCACCACTTCGCCTTCCAGTTGGGCGCGCGCGAGCACGGCGCGGCCAAGCCGGAGGCCAGCATCTTCCTGGCCGCCTGCTCGCGGCTGGACTGCGATCCGGGCCACGTGCTGCACGTGGGCGACCACGTCGAGATGGACGTGGCCGGCGCCGCGCGCGCCGGACTGCGCAGCTGCTGGATCAACCGCGAGGCCCGCGGCTGGGAACACGCCGAGATCGTGCCCGACCTGCAGTTCACCACCCTCACCGCGCTGGCCGACTGGCTGGACGCGAACCTCACCGACCGCGACTTCGCCCAAGACCACACGCGAGACCACGCCGCATGAACCACCAGTCCCACTACGCCGATACGGGCAGCCACGCGCTGCCGCTGCACCTGCTCGACCGCGACGGCTACGGCGCCTGGCGCTCGGCGCAGCCGGCGGCGGTGTCGGCGTGGCTGGACGCGCAGGAGTTCCAGCCCGCGCCGGGCTCGGTGGCGTTGCTGCCGGGCGAGGACGGCCTGCTCGGCGCGGTGGTCGGCATCGGCGATCCGCTCGATCCGTGCAGCTATGCACACGCGCCCACCGCGCTGCCGCCCGGCGCGTGGGTCCCGGCCGCCGAACTGCCGGCCGGGCAGCAGGCCGCGCTGCAGCTGGGCTGGGGCCTGGGCAGCTACCGCTTCGACCGCTACAAGAACCCGCCGCGCACGCCGGCACGGCTGCGCCTGGCGACGCTGGACGGCGAGGCGCTGGACCTGCTGCACGCCACCATGCGCGTGCGCGACTGGGTCAACACCCCGACCCAGGACATGGGTCCGCAGCAACTGGAGGCGATCGCACGCGAACTGGCGGCCGAACACGGCGCGCACATCGAGGTGGTCGCCGGCGAGTCGCTGCTGGCGCACAACTTCCCGGCGATCCACGCGGTCGGCCGCGCCTCGCACCGCGCGCCGCGGCTGATCGAACTGCGCTGGGGCGAGCAGACCCACCCGCACGTGGTGCTGGTCGGCAAGGGCGTGTGCTTCGATACCGGCGGCCTGGACATCAAGCCGGCCGACGGCATGCGCAACATGAAGAAGGACATGGGCGGCGCCGCGCACGCGCTGGCGCTGGCCGGGCTGGTGATGGCGCAGAAGCTGCCGGTGCGGCTGAGCGTGCTGGTGCCGGCAGTGGAGAACGCGATCGGGCCCGATGCGTTCCGTCCCGGCGAGGTGATCGCCACCCGCGCCGGGGTCAGCGTGGAGATCGACAATACCGACGCCGAGGGCCGGGTGGTCCTGTGCGACGCGCTGACCTACGCCGGCGAGCAGAAGCCGGCGCTGATCGTGGATTTCGCCACGCTCACCGGCGCGGCGCGGATCGCGCTGGGGCCGGACCTGCCGGCGCTGTTCGCCAACGACGATGCGCTGGCCGCCAGCTGGATCGCGGCCGGCGAGCAGACCCGCGACCCGGTGTGGCGCCTGCCGCTGTGGCGGCCGTACCTGCGCTACCTCACCAGCCATGTCGCCGACCTGGCCAACGCCGGCTCGCGCATGGCCGGCGCGGTCACCGCGGCGCTGTACCTGGAGCGCTTCGTGCCCGGCGGCACGCCGTGGGCGCACCTGGACACCTACGCCTGGAACGACAGCAGCCGCCCCGGCCGCCCGGTCGGCGGCGAAGCACTGGGCCTGCGCTCGGCCTGGGCGATGCTGAAGGCGCGCTACCTGTAAGCGCCGGGCTTGCCCGCGACCCGACGCCGTCGGCACAGGCGACGCCCTTGCAACTCCGACGCCCGTGTCGCCGTCATGCCGGCTCCTACAGAAGAGCGCGCGACGCTGCCGTTGTAGGAGCCGGGTTCAGCCGGCGACGCGACGACGCCGGCACAGGCGACGCCCTCGTGGTCCCGACGCCCGTGTCGCCGACTGAAGTCAGCTCCTACAGAAGAGCGGTCGCGTCGCGGCGGTTGTAGGAGCCGGGTTCAGCCGGCGACGCGACGACGCCGGCACAGGCGACGCCCTCGCGGTCCCGATGCCCGTGTCGCCGACTGAAGTCAGCTCCTACAGAGAGCGGCCGCGCGGTGGCTGTTGTAGGAGCCGGGTTCAGCCGGCGACCCGACGACGCCGGCACAGGCGACGCCCTCGTGGTTCCGACGCCCATGTCGCCGCCATGCCGGCCCTGCATGAAAAGCGGCGGCGCGGTCAGAGCAGGCCGCGCTGGCGGGCCAGTCGGTAGGCCTCGATCCGGTTGCCGGCACCGAGCTTGCCGATCGCCTCGGACAGGTAGTTGCGCACCGTGCCCTGCGAGAGGTTGAGCTGGGCGGCGATCTCACCCGAGGTGCGGCCCTCACCGGCCAGGCGCAGCACCTGGCGCTCGCGGTCGTTGAGCGGGTCGGCCTCGCTCCACGCCTCCACCGCCAGGTCCGGGTCGATCGCGCGGCCGCCGTGGCGGACCTTGCGCAGCGCCTCGGCCAGGCGCTCGGCCGGCGCGTCCTTGAGCAGGTAGCCGCACACGCCGGCCTCCAGCGCGCGGCGCAGGAAGCCGGCGCGGGCGAAGGTGGTGACGATCACCACCTTGACAGGCAGTTCGTGGCGGGCGATGCGCTGGGCCAGCTCCAGCCCGGTCAGGCCGGGCATCTCGATGTCGGTCACCAGGATGTCCGGCTGCAGGCGCTGCACTTCACGCCAGGCGCTCTCGCCGTCGGGCACCGCGCCGACGACCTCGATGTCCGGCTCCATCGCCAGCAGCGCGGCCAGCGCGCCGCGGACCATCGCCTGGTCTTCGGCCAGCAGGACGCGGATCATCGGTGGCGATGCATCATGGGCATGGCGCGACGTTAGCAAATGTCGCGGCGGCGGCGGCGGCTCTTCTGTAGGAGCGGGCATGACCGCGACACGGGCGTCGGAACCACGAGGGCGTCGCCTGTGTCGACGGCGTCAGGTCGCGGGCATAACCGCTCCTGCAACAGCCGCGCCGGCTCTTCCGCAGGAGCGGGCATGACCGCGACACCGGCTCCGGATTTACGGGAACGTCGCCTGTGCCGACGGCGTCGGGTCGCGGTCATGCCCGCTCCTACAACGACTTCGTGTGCGCGTCCTCGGGAATGACGGGCGATGCTTCCGTTCCATCCCAGTGCGGCAGTTCGGCCAGCAGGAGCGTGCCGCGGCGCGGGGCGGGCTCCACGCGCAGGCTGCCGCCCAGTGCCTGCAGGCGCTCGCGCATGCCTTCCAGGCCATTGCCTGGCCGGATCGCGCCGCCGCGGCCGTCATCCTCGATCCGCAGCTGCCAACGCTGCGCCACCCGGCGCAGCGACACCTGCACGTGGCGGGCGCGGGCGTGGCGGTGGATGTTGGTCACCGCCTCGCGCAGGCACAGGGCCAGCGCCGTTTCCTGCTCCGGCGGCAGCGCGGCCTCGTCCAGTTCCACCTGCAACGCCACGCCTTCGACCTCCAGCAGCACCCGCGCCGCGGCCAGCTCCGCCGCCAGTCCCGCGGCGCGGATGCCGGTGACCGCGCGCCGCACCTGGCCCAGCGCCTCGCGCGCGACCTGGCCCAGCTCGCCGATCTCACGCTGCGCGGCCTGCGGGTCGCGCTGCAGCAGCCTGCCGGCCAGGTCGGCCTTCAGCGCCACCAGAGACAGGGTGTGGCCGAGCAGGTCGTGCAGGTCGCGGCCGATGCGCTCGCGCTCGGCGGTCGCGGCCAGGCGCCGCACCTCGTCCTGCGAGAGCTTCAGGGCGATGTCCTTCTGCTCGTTGAGGCATTCGACGTGGACGATCGTGCCCACGATCATGGCCACCAGCGGCATCCACACGATCGCCTGCCACGGGTAGCCGATGGCCACCGCCCAGGCCATGAACACGGCCACCGCCACCGCCAGCCGCAGCACGTAGACGCCGAACGGGCGCGCGCCCGCGGTCGGGCGCAGCAGCACGCAGCCGAACACGAAGTAGCTCATGCCCGACGGGTACCAGGGCAGCAGCACCAGGGTCAGCGCGATCAGCCCCACCCCGTAGCGGTACATGCGGTGCTGCGGCTCGACGTAGGCCCTGAACCACAGCAGCAGGAACAGGGGGTACGACAGCAGGGTCAGCGCGAACCAGCGCGCGGTGTAGCCCGGCGGCGAGAACATCGGCGTGATCACCACCCAGACCGACCACATCAGGTGGATGGTGTCGGTCCACAGCGGCTTGCCGCGCCGCAGGGTCGTGGCCGCGGCCGAGTCGGGCGCGGGAGTGAACCAGCGGGCGAGCAATCCGGGCATGCGCTTCGGGTCCGCGGTCAGGAGGAGGCCAGCCGGCGGCGGGCCAGGAACAGGAACAGCACCGCGGTCGCCAGCAGCACCGCGGCCGGCAGCCACAGCGCGCCGGACTCCAGTCCGACCTGCGCCCGGGCGATCCGCGCCAGATGGTACGACGGCCACAGCGGCGCGACCGACCTGAACACCGCCGGCAGCATCGCCAGCGGGATGAACAGCCCCGACAGGAACGCCATCGGCAGGTACACCAGGTTGATCAGCGCCGGCGCGCCGCGGCCGCCGACCAGCGTGCCCAGCCACAGGCCCAGCGCGCTGAACGGCAGCACGCCCAGCAGGCCGACGCCGAACAGGCCCAGCCACTGCCCCGGCGCCAGGCGCACGCCGGCCACCGTCGCCGCCAGTACCGCCAGCAGCGCCAGGACGATCGCGGAGAACAGCATGGCCATGGCCACCTTGGCCAGCAGGTAGGCGCCCGGCGGCATCGGCTGGGCGCGCTTGAGCACCAGCAGGCCTTCCTCGCGGTCCAGCGCCACGGTCACGCCGAAGCCGAACAGGGCCATGCCCATGATCCCGAATATGCTGTAGCCGGCCAGCAGGTAGCGCGCCGCCTGCGGATCGCGGTTGCCGCCGAACACCTCGCCGAACAACAGGTAGAACAGCGGCGGGAACAGCAGCACCGGCAGCGAGAACGCCGGCGTGCGCCACAGGCGCACGAACTCGTAGCGCGCTTCCTGCAGGTAGGCGTTCCACGGGGTCGACGTGGCGGTGATGGCGTCCATCAGGCGGCCTCCTCTTCGGGCTGCGATTGTTCGCGGGCCTGCCCGGTAAGGGCCAGGAAAGCTTCGGCCAGGCCGGCGCGGCGCACTTCCAGCTCGGACAGCGACGGATCCTCGGCCAGCAGCCGTCGCACCACCGGCTCGGCCTGGGTGGCGACGATCTCCAGCCGTCCGTCGGCGGCGGCATGGGCGTCCTGTACGCCGGGCCAGGCGGCCACGAGCGCCGGCGCCAGCGACGACACGCAGCCGATCCGTCGCTGTGCCACCCGCGCGCGAATCTGCGCCACGCTGCCGCGCGCCACCTCGCGTCCCTGGTCGACCACCAGCACGCGGTCGGCCAGCGCCTCGGCTTCCTCCAGGTAGTGGGTGGTGAGCAGCACGCCGCAGCCCTGCGCGGCCAGCTCGCGGATCGCGCGCCACAGCCCCTGGCGCGCGTCGATGTCCAGGCCTGTGGTCGGTTCGTCCAGGAACAGCAGCCGCGGCCGCCCGCACAGCGCCATGGCGAATTGCACGCGCCGCTGCTGGCCGCCGGACAGCTGGCCGTAGCGGCGCGAGCGCAGGTCGGACAGGCCGGCCAGGGCCAGGCATTCGTCGACGCCGCGCGGATCGGGGTAGTAGCTGCGCGCCAGCGCGACCAGTTCGCGCACCTGCAGCGTGTCGGGGATGCCGGCGGTCTGCAGCATCACTCCGGTGCGGCGGCGCGCGGCCAGCGCGTGCGGCGGCAGGCCGAACAGTTCGGCGCGGCCGGCGTCGGGCGACTGCAGGCCCAGCAGCAGGCCGATGGCGGTGGTCTTGCCGGCGCCGTTGGGCCCGAGCAGGGCCAGCACCTGGCCGGCATGCAGTTCCAGGTCCAGTCGGTCGAGCGCGCAGGTGCGGCCGTAGTGCTTGCTGGCCTGCTGCAGGCGCGCCAGCGGCGCGCGGGGGGCGGTGTCCATGGCGGTCTCCCTCGGAGGGCGCCGCCAGTGTCGTGCGCATCCGCCGACGCCGGCAGTCGCCAGGCGCACGCCAAGCGCATGACAGCTGTCACTACGACGGCCCGCACCACGCCGGCAGGATGCGCCGGTGCCACGACGGCGTGTCGATGCACCGCCCGCCGCTTCGTCGCCAGGGGGCCGGCTCGGTCGCATGCGGCGGGCCGTCCGCCAGAAAGTGACTTCCGGCAACTGGCCGCCGTGTACCCTTGCCGCGGACACTGGAACCGGGACCCTACGAGAACGCAATGAACGCTTCCGCCGAACTGCTCAAGGAACTCCGACTGGAGCGCAGCAAGACCCCCGCCCCGCCGCCGCCATCGCGGCGCGGGCTGTGGATCGGGCTGGCCGTGGCCGCGGCGGTGGTGCTGGCCGTGCTGGCCTGGCTGCTGCTGGGCGGCGAGAAGGCGCCGGAAGTGCGCACCGCACCGGTGGTGGCCATCGCCTCCGGTGGCGGCGCCAGTGCTTCGGTACTGGACGCCAGCGGTTATGTCGTGGCCCGGCGCATGGCCACGGTCTCGGCCAAGGTCACCGGCCGGGTCAAGGAAGTGCTGATCGAGGAAGGCATGCGCGTGGAGGAAGGCCAGGTGCTGGCCCGACTGGACCCGATCGACGCCGACGCCCAGCGCACCCTGGCCACCTCGCAGGTCGCCGCCGCGCACAGCCAGGCCGACAGCGTCCGCGCACAGTTGGTCGACGCCGAGGCCAATGCCCGGCGTCTCGCCCAGCTCGTCGAGCAGAAACTGGTGTCGCGCGCCCAGTACGAACAGGCCGTGGCCCAGCGCGATGCGCTGCGTGCCCAGCTCTCCGCCGCCCAGCGCAACGCCCAGGTCGCCGGCGACCAGCTGCGCATCGCCGACCATGCCCTGGACAACACCATCGTCCGCGCGCCGTTCTCGGGCATCGTCACCGCCAAGGCCGCGCAGCCGGGCGAGATCGTCTCGCCGCTGGCCACCGGCGGCTTCACCCGCACCGGCATCGGCACCATCGTCGACATGGAGTCGCTGGAAGTGGAAGTGGAAGTCGGCGAGTCCTACATCGGCCGGGTGCAGCCGAGGATGCCGGTGGAGATCGTGCTCAACGCCTACCCGGACTGGCGCATCCCCGGCGAGGTGATCGCGATCATCCCGGCCGCCGACCGCGGCAAGGCCACGGTCAAGGTCCGCGTCGCGCTCAAGCAGAAGGACGCGCGGATCGTGCCGGACATGGGCGTGCGGGTCAGCTTCCTGGAATCGGCTCCCGAGCCGGGCGAGGACAAGCCGCAGGGCGTGCGCGTGCCGGCCGGGGCGATCGTCCAGCGCGACGGGGCCGAGGCCGCGTTCGTGCTCGGCGGCGAGGACGAGGTCGAGCAGCGCGCGGTCAAGACCGGCATCGCGATGGGCAAGGACCGCCAGGTGCTGTCGGGCCTGGCAGCCGGCGAGACCGTGGTGCTGGATCCGCCGGAAACGCTGGCCGATGGCGACCGTGTGCGCCTCGCCGGCGGTGCGAACTAAAAGTTGTCGTCGTCCCGGCGAGACGACGGCAGGAAGGGTGTTTAGTCCCTATCTCTATGTAAACCACCGCCTTCGCACGCGCGCAGGCCACGAAGAGGAACATGCGATGACGGCTCTGGTCACCCTCCGCAACATCACCAAGACCTACCAGCGCGGCCCCGAGCAGGTGCAGGTGCTGCATGGCATCGACCTGGATATCCCCAAGGGCGACTTCGTCGCGCTGATGGGCCCGTCCGGCTCCGGCAAGACCACCCTGCTGAACCTGATCGGCGGGCTGGACACGCCCACTGGTGGCGAGATCGAGATCGAGGGCGAGCGCATCGACCGGCTGTCGGCCGGGCAGCTGTCGACCTGGCGCAGCCACCACGTCGGCTTCGTGTTCCAGTTCTACAACCTGATGCCGATGCTCACCGCGCAGAAGAACGTGGAGCTGCCGCTGCTGCTGACCAAGCTCGGCGCGGCCGACCGCGCGCGCCGCGCGCAGATCGCGCTGACCCTGGTCGGCCTGGCCGACCGCCGCAGCCACCGCCCCAACGAACTGTCCGGCGGCCAGCAGCAGCGCGTGGCGATCGCCCGGGCGATCGTCTCCGACCCGACCTTCCTGATCTGCGACGAGCCCACCGGCGACCTCGACCGGCATTCGGCCGAGGAGATCCTCGACCTGCTGCAGATGCTCAACCGCGAGCACGGCAAGACCATCATCATGGTCACCCATGACCCGAAGGCCGCCGAGTACGCGACCCACACCATCCACCTGGACAAGGGCGAACTGGCCGACGCGCCGGTCGCGCACTGACCGGAGGCCGCGATGAAATACTTCTCGCTCGTCTGGGCGCAGCTGTTCCGCAGCAAGACGCGGACCCTGCTGACCCTGCTGTCGGTGGTCACCGCCTTCCTGCTGTTCGGCATGCTCGACTCGGTGCGGGTGGCGTTCAATTCCGGCGGAAGCGTCGACGGCGCCAACCGGCTGATCACCACTTCGCGCCTGTCGATCACCCAGAGCCTGCCGGTGCGCCTGCAGGAACAGATCCGCACCGTGCCCGGGGTCAGTGACGTGACCTACGCGATGTGGTTCGGCGGCATCTACCAGGACCCCAAGAACTTCTTCCCCAGCTTCTCGGTGGCGCCCAACTACTTCGACGTCTACTCCAATCTGCAGCTGCCGCCCGAGCAGCTCAGGGCGTTCCAGGACACCCGCACCGGCGCGGTGGTCGGCGAGACCCTGGCCAACGAGTTCGGCTGGAAGGTCGGCGACACCATCCCGCTGCAGGCCACCATCTTCCCGCGCCAGGGCAGCAACGACTGGCCGCTGGAACTGGTCGGCATCTTCCGCTCCAAGGACCGCACCGCCGCCAGCGGCGAGGAACGCCAGCTGATGATGAACTGGACGTACTTCGATGAGTCCAACGACTACATCAAGGGCCAGGTCAGCTGGTACACGGTGACGATGGAAAACCCGGCCCATGCCTCGCGCGTGGCCCAGGCCGTCGACGCGCTGTCGCTGAACTCGGACCGCGAGACCAAGACCCAGACCGAGTCGGCGTTCCAGCAGTCGTTCGCCAAGCAGTTCGCCGACATCGGCCTGATCGTCACCTCGATCATGGGCGCGGTGTTCTTCACCCTGCTGCTGCTGACCGGCAACACCATGGCCCAGGCGGTGCGCGAGCGCGTCCCGGAACTGGCGATCCTGAAGACGCTGGGCTTCAAGGACGGCACCGTGCTGGTGCTGGTGCTGGTCGAATCGGTGCTGCTGGTCGGCCTGGGCGGCGTACTCGGCATGGCGCTGGCGCGGGTGGTCCTGCCGGGGCTGGCGAGCAAGGCCCAGGGCATGCTGCCGGCGACCATCCCGCTGCAGACCTGGCTGCTGGGCGCCGTGCTGATCGTGCTGATCGGCCTGGTGGTGGGCGTGCTGCCGGCGCTGCGCGCCAAGCGGCTGAAGATCGTCGATGCGCTGGCCGGACGCTGAGGAGACACCATGAACAAGCAATGGATCTGGAACCTGGTCACGATCGTGCTGCTGGTCGCCGGCCTGGTCGCGTGGATCGCCCTGCCTTGGTACGGCGTGCTCGCCGTGGCGGTGCTGCTGGCGCTGTGGCTGCTGCTCACCCGCAGCGGCCGGCTGGCGCTGGCCGCCACCCACATCGGCATCGCCAGCCTGCCGCAGCGCTGGGGCGCCTCCTCGGTCATTATCGTGGGCATCGCCGGGGTGGTCGCGGTGCTGGTGGCGATGCTGTCGATGGGCCGCGGCTTCCAGGCGACGATGAACAACACCGGCGACGAGAACACCGCCATCGTGCTGCGCGGCGGATCGCAGGCCGAGACCAACTCGGTGATCATGCGCGACCAGGTGCCGCTGATCTCCAGCCTGCCCGGCATCGCCCGCGACGGCGAGGGCCGGCCGCTGGTCTCGCCGGAACTGTCGCAGGTGGTGAGCCTGGTGTCGCGCGAGGACGGCAGCGACGTCAATGCGCAGTTCCGAGGCGTGAGCGAACTTGGCTGGGCCGTGCACGACCGGGTCAAGATCGTGGAAGGCCGCCCGTATGGCAGCGGCCTGCGCGAGATCGTGGTCGGCCAGGGCGCACGCAAGCAGTTCCGCGACCTGGACGTGGGCAGCACGCTCAACCTCGGCAACCAGCAATGGCAGGTGGTGGGCGTGTTCGCCTCCGGCGACGTGCACGACTCGGAGATCTGGACCGACGCACAGACCCTGGCCACCACCTACAACCGCGGCGCCTGGCAGCTGGTCAGCGTGCGCACCGAGGGCAAGGCCGGCTTCGAGCAGTTCAAGGCGGCGATGGCGGCCGATCCGCGGCTGAAGCTGGACGTGGAGACCACCAAGGCCTACTACGCCAAGCAGAGCGGCCAGCTCAACCAGCTGCTGACCATCCTCGGCACGGTGATCGGCGCGATCATGGCGGTGGGCGCGGTGTTCGGCGCGCTCAACACCATGTACGCGGCGGTGGCCGGGCGGGCGCGCGAGATCGCGACGATGCGCGCGATCGGCTTCCGTGGCCTGCCGGTGGTGATGGCGGTGATGCTGGAGACGATGCTGCTGGCCCTGCTCGGCGGCGCGCTCGGTGGCGCGCTGGCCTGGCTGGTCTTCAACGGCTACAGCGCCTCGACCATGGGCAGCAATTTCAGCGCGGTGGTGTTCCAGTTCAAGGTCACGCCCGAGCTGCTGTGGACCGGGCTGAAGTGGGCGCTGGGCATCGGCCTGGTGGGCGGGCTGTTCCCGGCGCTGCGCGCGGCGCGGCTGCCGATCACCACGGCCCTGCGCGCGCTCTGACCCGGCGCGACCTGGGCGGCGGACAGTGCCGGCTCCCTGGACGGAGCCGGCACTGTCATCACATTGTCACCGCAGTGCGGTAGAAGCGGCGGCCGGCCGCGCGTTACGGTGGCCCGCCGTCTGTCGATGCGACCGCCATGCCCACTGCGGCTGTTTCCCACACGACACGGCCGCGGCGGTTCGCCGCGCGACTGTTCCTGCTGGCCTGCACCTGCCTGCTGCTCGCCGGCTTCACCCACTCGCCCGCCTGGTCGGGCAATGGCGCGGCCACCGCGCTCGGCCAACGCCTGGTCGCGCCCGGCGGCGTCTCGCCGCTGCTGCCGCGCGAGCGGATCGAGGCGCTGCTGGGCAGCGTGCCCACCCGCAGCGGCCACCTGGCCACGCCCGGCGGCGTGTCCGTGTACTGGCGCGCACTGGATCCGGGCGACTACCGCATGCGCTACGCCTACACCGGCCTGTCCGGCACCGAAGACGAGCGCATGGACTACGCGCTTTCGCTGCAGGCGCCCGCACAGGCGCAGCCGCCGCGCGGCACCGTGGTCCTGCTGCACGGCTGGATGATGGACGGCGGCTCGCTGCTGCCGTGGTCGGTGGCGCTGGCCGAGCACGGCTACCGCACCATCGCCCTGGACCTGCGCAACCACGGCCGTTCCGGCGCCGGCCCGTCCGGCTACGGCACCCGCGAGGCCGAGGACGTGGTCGCGGTGCTGCGCCAGCTGCGCGACCGTGGCGAGATCGCCGGGCCGCTGCACGTGCTCGGCGTGTCCTACGGCGCGGCCACCGCGATCTTCGCCGCGCGCGACCTCGGCGCCGAGGTCGGCGGCGTGGTGGCGATGGAGTCGTTCGACAACGCCGGCCGCGCGATCCGCGACATGGTCCCGCACATGCTGCAACGGCCGGGGCACGGCGTGGTCGAACGGCTTTCGCGGCAGTGGCTGCGCTGGCGCTACGACGGCGGCCTGCTCGACGCCGCCATCGCCGAGGCCGACCGCCGCCTGGGCCTGGACCTGGACCGGATCGACGTCGGCCGCGCGCTGGCACAGGCACCGGCCTGCGTGCTGCTGGTCCACGGAAGTGACGACGCGCACGTGCCGGTGGCGCACGGCCGCGCGCTGGCCGCGGCCGCGCCGCGGGCGCGCTACCTGGAACTGGCCGGCGAGGACCACCTCAGCCTGCCGATGCGGCTGGACCGGCTCGCGCCGACGGTGGTGGACTGGTTCGAGCGCACGCCTTCGGCCGGTGCGCCCTGCCCGCAACCGTTGGCGCCGGGGCATGCCTGATCGTACTAGCGGGAACGCTCGGCTCCGCGGCACGCCTGATCGTGCTCGGGAAGCGAACGCTCGGCTCCGGAGGGGGGCCGTCGTGTCCTGGGGGTCTGGCGCATCGCTCCGCTGCGGCGTCCTGCCTCCGAGTCGCGACCGCAGCACATCCCTGTGCTGCTTGCGCCAGACCCCCAGGACACGACGGCCTCGGGAGCTTTGGGGACGCGGCTTCGATCGGAAGAGCAACGGCAAAGGCAAAAGTACCCCTCCGAGCCCTCTCAGACGGCACTGCCTTCTGTAGGAGCGGGCATGACCGCGACACGGGCGTCGGAATCACGAGGGCGTCGCCTGGGCCGACGGCGTCGGGTCGCGGTCATGCCCGCTCCTACAAGAGCCGTGCGCAGCTCAACGCCTGAACGAAGCCACGACGCCAAAGCTCCCGAAGACGTGGCGGGCCGGGGGTATTGCGGCAGTGGCCATGGATGGCCACGTCGGCGAGTCGGCACAGGGATGTGCCGTCGAGACGACCGCAATACCCCCGGCCTGCCACGGCTCAGCCCGAAGGCGACCACACCCGGCGCTTTTGACTGTGCAATTGCGGTTGCGGTTGCCAGAACACGATCGCGGCATGGCATGGCCAACAGAAAGCAGGACCCGCCAGCGGAGCGGTCGCCTACATCGCCGGCCGGCGCCGGCTCCGCCACAGCCCTTCGCCGGCGTAGATCGCCAGCCCCAGCCAGATCGCCCCGAAGCCCAGCGCGCGCGCCGCGTCGAACGGCTCCTGGAAGAACCACACCCCCAGCAACAGCTGCAACGTCGGCGCGATGTACTGCAGCAACCCGACCACGCTCAGCGGAATGCGGCGCACGCCGTAGGCGAAACCGATCAGCGGCACCGCGGTGACCACGCCACCGAACACCAGCAGCAGGTCCGTGCCCAGGCTCCACTCCCCGGCGAAACCACCGCCATGGCCGGCCTCGGCCCACAGCACGTAACCCAGCGCCGGCAGCATCAGGTACAGGCTCTCCAGCCCCAGCCCGGCCACCGGATCGACCGCCACCAGCTTGCGCACCAGCCCGTACAGGCCGAACGAAGCGGCCAGGCCCAGCGCGATCCACGGCGGCGAACCAGCGCTCCAGGTCAGCCAGGCCACGCCCGCCGCGGCGCAGCCGACCGCGACCCACTGCAACCGGCGCAGCCGCTCGTGCAGCACCACCACGCCCAGCACCACGTTGACCAGCGGGTTGATGAAGTAGCCCAGGCTGGTCTCGACCACGTGGCCGGCGTTGACCGCCCAGATGTACAGCCCCCAGTTGAACGCGATCAGCACGCTGCTCAGCGCCAGCGCCGGCAGCGCGCGCGGCTGCGCGGCCAGCCGCCGCAGCCAGCCCCAGCCGTCGCGCAGCAGCAGCCAGCCGACCACCAGCAACGCGCTCCAGACCACCCGGTGGGCCATGATCTGCAGCGCCGGCACCGCCTTGAGCAGGTGCCAGTAGACCGGCACCACGCCCCAGATGACGAAGGTGCCGGCGGTGACCGCCAGGCCGCGGCGGTCGATGCCCGGACCCGCCACTGCGGTCACCGGCGCAGCACCTTGGCCAGGGTGATGATCACCACGCCGGCCAGGATCACCGCCATCGCGCCCAGGTCGTGCGTGGTGAAGCGCTCGCCGGCCAGCCACGCGCCCAGCGCGACCGCGATCGCCGGATTGACGTAGGCATAGCTGCTGACCAGCACCGGGCGCACGTGGTGCAGCAGCCACACGTAGGTGCTGAAGGCGACGATCGAACCGAACACCGCCAGGTACAGCAGCGCCAGGGTGCCGTGCAGGGTCGGCGTCGCGGCGACAAGGCTTTCGCCGCGCAGCAGGCCGACCACCAGGATCAGCGCGCCGCCGCACAGCATTTGCCCGGCGGCGGCCATGAACGGCGGCGGCAGGTCGCGCCCGCGTGACCACACCGAGCCGAACGCCCAGGCCAGCGGCGCGATCAACAGCATCACCAGCCCCGTGGTGCTGGCGCTCAGGCTGCTGCCGGCGTTGAGCCAGAGCACGCCGGCGAAGCCGATGGCGATGCCGGTCCATTCGACCCGGCTCGGCCGCTGCCCGTACATCGCGCCGAACACGCCCATCCACAGCGGCACCGAGGCCACCGCCACCGCGGCCAGGCCGGAGGACACGTGCTGTTCGGCCAGGACCACGAAGCCGTTGCCCAGCAGCAGGAGCATCACTCCCATCGCCGCCAGGTTCTTCCACTGCGCCGGGGTCGGCGCCGGCACCCCGCGCCAGCGCAGGAACGCGTACATGGCGGCGCCGGCGAGCAGGAAACGGCCGCCGGACACCGCCAGCAGCGGCGGCCAGCCGCCTTCCAGGGCAAAGCGGATCGCCAGGTAGGTCGAGCCCCAGACCACGTAGACGATGACCAGGGCGACGACGACGGCCAGGCCGGCGGCGCGCGCCGGGGCCTGCACGGAAGCGGACATGGGGACGGACGGCGGGGGACGGATACGGATTCTAATCCACGCGCCCCTTGCCCGGCCCGCGCACGGCGGTGATGCAGCGTTGCATGAACGGCCCTGCCCGGCGGCTGAAGCCGCGGCAACGGGCGTCGGCGGACGCTTCACCCGGCGCTGCCGCAGGCGCAGAATCGACCCAAGCCATCCGAGGACCGACGCCATGCGACCGCTATTCCTCATCCCGCTGCTGGCCGCGCTGCTCGCCCTGCCGGCGCATGCGCGCCAGGTGGTCACCGATCCGTCGTTGCCGCGCGCCCTGCCCGCCGAGGGCCCGGTCAGCGTCGAATGGACCGACCCGGCCCAGTTCTCGGACCTGCGCTTCAGCAGCAACCGCTGGGAGGCGCAGCAGGGCAACTGGGTGACCCAACTGGCGCAGCACCTGCAGCAGCGCGCCGCCGCACGCCTGCCTGACGGCCAGCGCATGGACGTGACCATCACCGACATCCAGCGCGCCGGCCGCTACGAGCCGGGGAGAAGCATCAACTTCGACCATGTGCGCGTGATGCGCGAGATCTATCCGCCGCGGATGACGCTGAACGTGCGCATCACCGATGCCGATGGCACCGTGCTGGCCGAGGGCGAGCGCCAGCTGTCGGACATGGGCTACCTGCAGCACTCCTCGCCGATCAACAACGACAACCTGCGCTACGAGAAGCGGATGATCGACGATTGGCTGCGGCGGGAGCTGCCGACGGCGCCGCGGACGTAGGCGCCCGCGGCTCACGAGCTGCCTCGCCACCACCCGTGCAGGAGCCCAGCTTGCTGGCGACACGGGCGTCGGGAACACGAGGGCGTCGCCTGGGCCGACGGCGTCGTGTCGCCGGCTGAACCCGGCTCCTACAGACAGCAAACCGCGCGGGGCTTCCCCTTCTGCGGCTTGGCGCTCCTCTGTAGGAGCTGACTTCAGTCGGCGACACGGGCGTCGGAATGACGAGGGCGTCGCCTGTGCCAACGGCGTCGCGTCGCCGGCTGAACCCGGCTCCTACAAAAGGCAACCGCGCGGGACCTCCCTTTCTACGGCTTGGTGCTTTTGTGTAGGAGCTGACTTCAGTCGGCGACACGGGCGTCAGGACCACGAGGGCGTCGCCTGTGCCAAGGGCGTCGCGTCGCGGGCAAGCCCGGCTCCTACAAGAGAAGCAGCGGCGGACTTCAGAAATCCGGCGCCAGCGCGCGCTCGATCTGCTCGCGCGGGGCATTGGTGTAGTTCTTCGGCAGCTCGGCCAGCACGCGGTTGCGCGCCTTCTCGTGCAGCATCTGGCGGATCTGGCCGAGGGTCTGCGGATCGGCCGCCAGCACCAGGTGCTCGTAGCGGTCCACCAGCGCGGCCTGGTTGAGCCGTTGCGCCAGCTGCCGTGCGAACGATGCCTCCTCGGCCTCGCGCATCGGCATGTCGGACGGCAGCACCGAGGGCATCACGCCTTCGGCCGGGTCCAGCTGCAACGCCTCCTCCTGGTGCAGGCGGACCTGCCCGTTCTCGCTGCCGAGGTTGCGGAACAGCCGCGCCGACGCGCCGTCGGCCACCAGCACCCAGGTCTCGCGGGGAATCCTGCGCATGTCGTCTCCTGTGTCTCGGGTATGCCCGAAACTAGGGGTCCCGGCGTTAGCGCCGTGCGCACGGATCGTCACGATTCCGTGGGAAAGGGTCGGCGGGCGACCCGGAGTGCAAGGACGCCTCACCCCGCGGACATGCCGCATGCGCCATCGTGGCGCATCATTCCCGACGATCCGCCCCCTGGAGACGCCATGAGCCGCTTCGACCTCAGCCCGCCCACCCCCGCCCAGCGCGAGGCGCTGGCCGCCGGCCTGTCGCCGGACGAGCGCCGGGTGCTGCTGCAGCACGGTACCGAGGCGCCGTTCTGCGGGGTGTTCCTCGACAACAAGCGCGAGGGCACCTATTGCTGCCGGCTGTGCGGGCTGCCGCTGTTCCGCTCCGGCGCCAAGTTCGACTCGGGCACCGGCTGGCCGAGCTTCTTCGCCCCGTACGACGAGGCGCATGTCCGCCGCATCCGCGACACCAGCCACGGCATGGTCCGCACCGAGATCGTGTGTGCGCGCTGCGGCAGCCACCTGGGCCACGTGTTCCCGGACGGGCCGCCGCCCACCTACGAGCGGCACTGCCTGAACTCGGTGTCGCTGGCGTTCGTCGATGCCGGCCAGCCCCAGCCCGATCCGCTGCAGCGCGGCGGCGCCGAGGCCGGGCCGGCGTGAGCTCGGGCGGTTACCATGCCGCCTTGCCCACCTGCCGGAACGCCGCATGAAGTACCTGCTGCTGGTCTACATCGATCGCGAGATGCTCGAGGCCGTCCCGGCCGAGGAGTACGACAGCCAGATGCGCGATTGCCTGCGCAAGGCCGACGGCCTGCAGGCGCAGGGCACCCTGCTCGGCTTCAACCGGCTGGAGGCGCCGGCGCAGGCGCGCACCGTGCGCGTGCGCGAAGGCCGCACCAGCGTGTTCGACGGCCCGTTCGCCGAGACCAAGGAAGTGCTGGCCGGCTACAACCTGATCGAGGCCGACTCGATCGAGCAGGCGGTGGAACTGGCCCGCCAGTTCCCGTGGGTGCGCTACGGCAGCATGGAGGTGCGCCCGGTGGCCGACACCGACGCCGAGCGCGCGCGCGTCGGCGCCTGAGCCGCCGCGTCCGCCGCGCTCAGGCGCAGCGGGCCGCGTCCTGGCTTGCCGCGTCCTGGGCCGCCACGCAGTGACGGAAGCCGGCCGGCAGGCCTTCCACCCGGTGGCGCTTGCCCACGGTCAGGTCGAACGCGTCGAGGGTCTGCTGCCGGCACGCGCTGGCGGCACCGGTCGTGGCCGCGGCGGCCGCGGCGTCGCAGCGCTCTTCGTAGATCCGGTAGTGGCAGCCGCCGCTGGCGCTGGCGAAGCACTCGAACGTGGCCACGCCGTCGACCAGGGTGGTCTTGCTGAACAAGGTCTCGCTGCCGCTGTCGACGATGCGGGTGATGCTGGTCGTGGTCGGGCGCGTGTCGCAGCCGAACAGCGACAGCACGCAGGAAAACAGGGCGGTCAACAGGCGCATTTCACACCTCGGCGGACGAAGCTGGCGGCGCGGCGGCGCGCACGCAGGGAACGGGTCGGGGACGGGGGACGTGCTGGATCGTCATGCGGGCAACTCCTTCTGGATGCATGGGGGCAATCGACCGTCGCAACGCGGCGACGGCGTCCGTTCACATTCCGCGGAACAGCGCCATGAACGGCGCGCTCACCGGCAGGGTCTCGTCGCGGCCCTTGAGCCGCAGCGTGCCCTTGCCGCTGTCGTCGCGGACCACCGAGGCCACCGCCTTGAGGTTGACGATGGTGGAGCGGTGGATCTGCCGGAACTGGTGCGGGTCCAGCGCCTCCAGCAGTTCCTTCAGCGGGGTGCGAAGCAATGCCTCGCCGTCGGCGGTCACCACCACCGTGTACTTGCTGTCGGCGCGGAAGTAGGCGACCTCGTCGAGCATGATCAGCCGCGTCTCGCGGCCGCTGTTGGCGGTGATCCAGGCCAGCGGCGGCGGCGCGGCCGGCTCGGAGGGCCGCTGCGCCAGGTGCCGCAGCAGCGCGTCGAGCGTGGCCGGGTCCGGGCGGCCTGCCGCCACCCGCGCCTGCAGCCGCTGCACCGTGGCCTGCAGGCGGTCGCGCGCCACCGGCTTGAGCAGGTAGTCGACCGCGCCCTGCTCGAAGGCGTCGATCGCGTACTGGTCATAGGCGGTGACGAACACCACCTGGGTGCGCGGGCTCACTTCGGCCAGCGCCGCGGCGACCTCGATCCCGGTCAGGCCGGGCATGCGGATGTCGAGGAAGGCCACGTCCGGCTTGTGCTCGGCGATGGCCTCCAGCGCGCTGGCGCCGTCCTCGCACTCGGCCACGATCCGCAGCCCCGGCCAGACCTCGCCCAGCTGCAGCAGCAGCGAGGTGCGCAGCAGTTCCTCGTCCTCGGCGACGACGCAATCAAACATGGGAAGGTTCTCCGGCGGCGGGCGCCGCACCGGACGGCAGCGCCTCGGGCAGCGGCAGGGTCAGGGTCGCGGCCACGCCGCTGGGGAAGTTGGACACGATCGAGAAGCCGGCGCGCTCGCCCCAGGTCAGGCGCAGCCGCTCGCGCACGTTCTTCAGGCCGATGCCGGTGCCGGCGGTGGTGGTGCCGAAGCCCTGGCCGTCGTCGGCGACGGTGACCGTGGCGTGGTCGTCGAAGCGGCGCGCCAGGATCCACACGGTGCCGCCGCCGGGCTTGGGCTCCAGGCCGTGCTTGATCGCGTTCTCCACCAGGGTCTGCAGCATCATCGACGGCAGCCGCAGCGCCTTGAGCGCGTCGGGCACCTCGACCTTCAGTTCCAGGCGCGCGCCCATGCGGATCTTGAGGATCTCCAGGTAGGCGCGGGTGCGCTCCAGTTCCTCGCCCAGGGTGGACAGGGTGTCGTGCTCGCGCGGCAGCGAGCGGCGCAGGTACTGGATCAGGTGGCCGAGCATCTCGTCGGCGCGCGGCGGATCGGTGCGCGCCAGCACCTGGGCGTTGGCCAGGGTGTTGTAGAGGAAGTGCGGCTCGACCTGGGCCTGCAGCAGGTTCAGGCGGGCCACGGTCAGCGCGTTGTCGGTGGCGCTGCGCTCGGCCTGCGCCTGCTCGTCGCGGCGCTGCTCGGCGACGCGGCGGGTGACCGAGCGCAGCAGCGCCTCGGCGTTCTCGTAGCTGGTGCCCTCGTCCAGCGCGAACAGGTCGACCCAGTGCGGCGCGTCCGGCTCGCACAGCAGGGTCACGCCGCTGGTGCCCTCGCCGGGCACCACCGTGGCCAGCACCCGGTCATGGGTGATCGCCAGCCGCGCCAGCACGTTCCAGCGCGAAGGCTGGGTGCCGCCGAACGGATCGCTGCGGCGCACCCGGGCGCGCACCTGCAGGCTGCCGCGCGAGGCCTCGATGTCCTCGATCCGCGGCAGTTCGCGCACCGCCGCCTCGACCAGCTCGAAGGCCGCGCCCGCATCCATCGGCACCTCGATCCGGCGCTGCTGGTGGTTGCTGAGCACCGCCGCGTCCAGGCGGCCGGCGGCCAGCCGGACCCGGCGCAGATGGGTCACCGCGCCCAGCATCGCCAGCACCATCGCGCCCAGGGCCAGCAGCCAGAAGAAGCCGCCGACATCGCCGAACATCCCGCCCCAGACGAAGCCGGCGAGCATGATCGCCACTACCCAGGCGAAGAGGATGCGCAGGATCAGGAACAGGCTGGCGGACACGGGGCACCGGGAGCGTTTCGGTGCCGCGGAGCATAGCGGCCCGCCGCGCGGCCGGAACCCCCGCTGCGACGAAACCGGGAATGGGCCGACAGGACGCGCCGGTGCGGGAGCGGGCCGGCGCCCGCCGCGACGCTGTGGCGGGCGCCTGCGCCGCTAGGCGGTGTCGACGGCGTCGACGACCCCGGCGGCATCTTCCAGCCGCGCCCAGGCCCGCTCGAACACCGCGCGCGCCTCGTCCTCGGTCAGCAGGCTGGCGGCCACGTCCTCGCGCAGCAGGTACAGGCGCTCGGCCTCGTCGCGCGGCGCGCGCGGGTGGTTGAGGTAGACGTCGTAGGCCGCGCACAGCACTGGCCAGTAGCGGGCGAAGGTGCGCATCGCCCGCGCCCGCGGCAGCGCGTGGTAGCGCTGGCGCCAGTGTTCGCGCTCGCGGTCGAGGTCGATCACCACCGCTTGCCGCCGCGGCGCTTGCCCGTTGTCCATGGTCCGTTGCCCGCTGCAGGCCGGCGTCGCCGGCATTTCCACCCCTGTCGGGACGAGCATCCCAGTCTCGCCGTCGGAAGCGGGTGAAAATCCCCGCGCGCCCGATGAAGCGTTCAGTCGTCGCGGCGGATCAGGGTGATGTCGCCGCTGGTCTCCAGCACCGCGATCCCGATCCGCGCATCCTCGGCGCAGTCGGCCTCGCGCTTGGCCGCCTCGAAGTCGGCGCGGCTGACGTTCTGCCGGCGCAGCACGTGCCAGAAGACCTCGCCGTTGCGCGCCAGCACCACCGGCTCGCCCTCGATGATCCTGTCCAGCCGCCGGTTGCGCGCGGTGGCGAAGCCCACCGCCCAGTTCAGCGCCAGCAGCGTGGCCGCCAGGATCAGGCCGCCGACCAGCGAGGTGTCCTCCCCGATCAGCGAGTTCTGCACTGCGGTGCCGAGCAGCACGACCAGCAGCAGGTCGAAGGGAGTGAACTGGCCAACGGTGCGCTTGCCGGTCACCCGCACCAGCACCAGCACCACCACGTACACCACCACGGCGCGCAGCACGAACTCCCACCACGGCATCGCCATTTCGAACAGGCTGTCCAGCATGCGGGCGCTCCGTTGCCGCGAGTGCCGCGGCCGGAGCCTATTGGCCGCCGTGGAGCGTCAAACGGCGGTGAAATCGCGGGGCTTGCTACAGGCGACCTGCTGCACTGGACATCGATCGCCGCATCGTTCACGAACCCGCGCACCGCCACCGCCGTTGTAGGAGCCGGGTTCAGCCGGCGACACGACGTCCTCGGCACAGGCGACGCCCTCATGGTTCCGACGCCCGTGTCGCCGACTGAAGTCAGCTCCTACAGAAAGGCGGTCGCGGCGCTGCTGTTGTAGGAGCCGGGTTCAGCCGGCGACACGACGCCGTCGGCACAGGCGACTCCCCCGGCATTCCGACGCCCGTGTCGCCCACTGAAGTGGGCTCCTACAGGAAAGCCGACGCGGCCGTGGTGGTGGAGGCAGGACCGGTCAGCCCAGCGCCGTGCCGGCCGCGTGCCCGCAGGCCCAGGCCCACTGGAAGTTGTAGCCGCCCAGCCAGCCGGTCACGTCCAGCACCTCGCCGACGAAGTACAGGCCCGGCACGAGCCGCGACTGCATCGTGCTGGAGGACACGCCATCGGTGTCCACCCCGCCCAGGGTCACCTCGGCGGTGCGGTAGCCCTCGGTGCCGCTGGCCACCAGCGGCCAGTCGGCCAGCAGCGCGGCGGCCTCGCGCAGCTGCGGGGCGTCGTACTGGCGCATCGGCCGGTTCGGCAGCCAGACCTCGCACAGGCGCTGGGCGAAGCGCCGCGGCAGCGCCTCGGCCAGTACGGTCTTCAGTTCCGCGTCCGGGCGTTGCTTCTGCTGCGCGCTCAGCCAGTCGTGCGCGTCGCGTCCGGGCAGCAGGTCCAGGCGCAATTCGTCGCCGGGCTGCCAGTAGGAAGAGATCTGCAGGATCGCCGGCCCGCTGACCCCGCGGTGGGTGAACAGCAGCGCCTCGCGGAAGCTGCGGCCGTTGCAGCGCGCCTCCACCTCCAGCGCCACCCCGGACAGGTCGGCCAGCCGCTCCTGGTGCTTGCCGCTCAGGGTCAGCGGCACCAGCCCGGCGCGGGTGGGCAGCACGTCGTGGCCGAAGCGTCGCGCCAGTTCGTAGCCGAAACCGCTGGCACCCAGGCTCGGGATCGACAGGCCGCCGCTGGCCACCACCAGCGCCGGCGCGGCGAAACCGCCCTGCGCAGTGCGCAGGCGGAAGCCGCCGCCGTCGGGCTGTTCGACCCGTTCGACCGCGCAGTGGGTGCGCACCTCGACCCCGGCCGCGGCGCATTCGTCCAGCAGCATCTTCACGATCAGCTTGGACGAGACATCGCAGAACAGCTGGCCGAGGGTCTTCTCGTGGTACGCGATGCGGTGCTTCTCGACCAGGTCGATGAAGTGCCAGGGCGTGTAGCGCGCCAGCGCCGACTTGCAGAAATGCGGGTTGGCCGACAGGTAATTGTCCGGACCGGCGCCGGTGTGGGTGAAGTTGCAGCGCCCGCCGCCGGACATCAGGATCTTCTTGCCGACCTTGTTGGCGTGCTCGACCACCAGCACCCGCAGGCCGCGGCCGCCGGCGGTGAGCGCACACATCAGCCCGGCGGCACCGCCGCCGACCACGATCGCGTCGTAGTGCCCGACCATCGCCCGCTCAGGCCGGCTGCGGCGCCATCCGTACCACCGGCTGCAGCACCGCCTCGCGGCCGGCCTCGTCGAGCACGCGCGCCTCGCCGTCCTGGATCTGCACGTCCAGCTTCATCCCGCGCGCGTACAGCGCAGCCAGCGCCTCGACCTGCGCAGCCGGCAGGTCGAGCACGGTGAGGTTGTCGTGGCGCGCGAGCGCGGAGGCAGCCTTGTCCCACCACAGGTCCGCTGCGCGGCCGCCGTAGTTGAGCACCACCACCTCGCGCGCGCGGCCGCAGGCCTTACGGATCCGCGATTCGTCCGGCTGCCCGATCTCGATCCAGCGCTCGACGTCACCGCCGTAGTCGCGCTGCCACAGGTCGGGGTCCTCGTCGGTGCTCAGGCCACGACCGAACTCCAGCCGCTCCTCGGCGTACAGGGCGAACGCCAGCAGCCGCACCATCAGCCGCTCGTCCGTCTCCGACGGGTGCTGGGCCAGGGTCAGCGGGTAGTGGGCGTAGTGGTGGCGGTCCATGTCGCTGAGCTGCAGCTCGGCACGAACGACGGTGGCCTTGAGCGCCATGCGGGATTCCTGGTTGCGGTGGGCACGCCGCGCGCGGGCGACGGCGAAGGACGCGCATGATACGCCGCCGGGGCGGGCATGGCCGGCGGCTGCGGTCGCGGTCGTCGCGGCGTCCGTACGCGGACCGGGAAAAATGGGCCCCTGGTCCGCTTGGGGGACGGTCGCGACGGCCAAGCAACTGCAAAAGCGCCTGGGGTGGTCGGCTTCGGGCTGAGCCGCGGCAGTGCGGGTGTGTTGCGGTCGGCTCGACGGCACATCCGTGTGCCGACTCGCCGACGCGGCCATCCCTGGCCGCTGCCGCAACACACCCGCACTGCCACGTCTTCGGGAGCGTCAGGGTCGTGGCTCCGTTCCGGCGTCCTCCAAGCAACAGCCGTCATTTTGCTGCCGCGCCGTTCTGTAGGAGCCGGGCTTGCCCGCCACACGACGACCTCGGCACAGGCGACGCCCTGGGATTCCCGACACCCGGGTCGCCAGCAAGCTGGGCTCCTACAGGAAACCCGGAACCATCGGTGGCGGTTTTTCGCCAAACCATAGAAGCCATGACCGCCACGCCACCCGAGGACGTCGTCCTGCCGGGGTATGGCGCAAGTGGCACAGGGATGTGCCACGGCCCCGAGTTGGAGGGCAGGATGCCCGACCGAGGGGTGAGCCATACCCCGGCAGGACGGCGGCCCCCGGCCGAAGCCAGCGCTCTTGCTCCAAGGGGCCATAGCGGCGGCGGCCCACCGAAGCCGACACCGGTGGTTCACGACGACGCCTGCTGCTGACAGCACCCGGGTGGCTTCTCCCGGATTCTGGAGAGGAACCTAAAAGAAGGGCCTGCCGGATCGCTCCGGCAGGCCCGCGCATGCGCAGGGCGGCGCGTGGCGCCGCCGAGGTCAGGCGGCCGACTTCATCGCATGCTTGCGCCTGCGCATCTCGTCGTGGCAGGCGCGCACTTCCGGCAGCAGGCGCAGGGCGGCATCGCGTGCCGCCGCCGGCGTGTCGGCATCGGCGACGACTTCGTCGAACGCCTCCAGCAGACGGTCCTCCGACTCTTCCAGCTGGGCGACGTAGGCGTATTTGCTGTCACCCAGGGCGGCGCGCACGTTGCCGTAGGCCTGGCGCAGGCTGCCGACCAGGGTGCCGTCGGTGTCCGGCGTACCACCGGCCGACTGCACCGTGGCGCTCAGCTGGCCGACGACGTCGGTCTTGACCGCGGCCATGCGGCGGAACAGGGCCGCCAGTTCGGCGTCCTCCACCCGCTGGGCGGCCTCGGTGTAGAACTCCTGGCCGTCGCGCGAGATCGCGATCAGGTCGTTGAGGCTGTGTTCGATCTTCTTCTGGTTGTTCATTCGGTACTCCTGGGCTCGGCACGGCGGCCAGGCAACGTGGCTGCAGGATCTGCGTCCTGTTTCGGCCGCCGCGCAACGGGGTTGGCTCGCCTCGTTGCTGTTCCGGCGATGCTTGCGCACCCGCCATCAAGCGGTCGTGAGCCGCAGGCGAACGTCATGTGAGCGCGATCCGGCGACACCCGCAGGCGCCGCCGCCTGGCGCGAGATCCGGCACGGCCGCCGCACCAGGCGACGGCCCGGCTTCCGGAGGAGCGACCGCCCTCAGCCTTCGAGGACGTGCGCGCCGGGGCGCTGGAACGGCCAGTGGTAGGTGTTCGCAGTCACCACCGGCTGGGCGTTGCGGAAGGCACGCGCCCGCTCTTCGTTGGTGAACGCCTCGGGTACCGTCCCCGGCGGCGTATGCTGGATCGACAGGAACGCCAGCGGACCGAAGCCCGCGATCGAAGCGGAGAAATCGGCGACGTTGTTCATGGTGGACACCTCGTGATGGCCCATCTGCGGACCGTTGCTCCTGCATTCCCCGCACGCCGCGACGCCATCAGTGTGCTGCCCGCGGACCACGGGATCCTTCTTGCCCATGACGATGCTGCAGCGGTCGTCGCGAAACGGAAGTGAGGGCAAAGCCCCCCGTCCCGGACCCGCTCCTTCCGTGCACGCCTGCCGCAGCACGTCCCCTTGCCACCACCAACGCATCGCTTGCGGCGGACAGGCCATGCCGCGCCGCCGGCCGGCGCGGAGGTATGCTTGTCACCCCGCCGGCGCCGCCGGCACGCCTGCCCCGCATTCCGATGAGCGACACGCCTCCCGACCGCCTGGCCCTGGATCCCCGCAGCCCGTACCACGACGCGGCCGTGATCGAACGCGGCGTGGGCGTGCGCTTCAACGGCCAGGAACGCGACAACGTCGAGGAATACTCGGTCAGCGAGGGCTGGATCCGGGTCCAGGTCGGGCGCTCGCGAGACCGCCGCGGCAACCCGATGACGATCAAGGTCAAGGGCACGGTCGAGCCCTACTTCATCGAGCCGGCCTGAGCGCGACGCCTGCGGCGTTCAGCCGCTGCAGGCCTGCGCCATCCCGCGGTCGGCGTACCACAGCGCGCGGCGCGACAGGTCGTAGGCGCCGTTGGCGACGTTGGGCAGCATGTGCATGGCACGGACCGGATCGGCCCCGCGCGCGTACGCGGTCTCGGCCTTCTGCAGTTCGTCCAGGTGCAGCAGCAGCGGCTGCATGAGCCGCTGCAGCCGCGCCCGGTCGCAGCGCGCGTACGCGGTCTCCAGCGCGGCCACCTGCTCGCGGATGCGGCGGCTGGCCTCGCCGTCCAGGCCCGGTGCCGGCTGGTAGTCGATCGGCGCGGCCTTGTAGGCGTCGCCGGCGGCCTCGCTGCCCAGGTCGGCGGTGCGCTCGTGGCGCACCGGGTTGTAGCGCACCTCCGGCGAGGGCCGCGCGCGCGCATGCTCGATGTCCTTGCCGAACAGGAACTCGGCGATCCTGTTCTGCGCGCGGGCGATCTCCTGCTGCGCCACGTCGGCCACGTCGCCGTCGCTGATCCAGTCCCGGGCGAAGCGCGTACCGCGTGATTGCACGGGGTTGGGGGGCTGCAGCGCGCGCGCGGCGGCCTCGTCCGCCGGTGCCTGGCCCAGGCCCGGAACCCGGGCCGGCGCTGGCGTCGGAATCCAACGGTCGGAGTCGGTGGCCGGCAGCCGCACCCGGCCGTCGGAGCCGTAGAACTGGACCCCGGCGGCTGTATCCGCCGCCCGCACGGCGCCGGCCGCCATGGACGCTGCATCGGCATCCGGTGGCGGCCGCGACGCTGGCGACGCGGCTTCGGGGTCGCGGACCGGGGGCGACGGCAGCGGCACAAGCGGCGGCGCGTACGGTACCCGCGGCGAATACACCAGCTGCACGCGGTGTTCCTCGGCCGGCGCGGAGCGGACCAGGCGCGGCAGCCCGCCCAGCAGCTTCCAGGCCAGCACCAGCAATGCGATTGCGGTGGCGACCGCCACCGCGCGCGGCAGCACGTCGTCGCTCCAGCGGGAAGTCCATGCGCCTTGCACGAAGAGTGGATGCCGCGTCCGGGTTGCGTGTCAGGTCCCGGATGACCGCCGCCGCACGCGCGAGTTCCCGAACCGCGGTGGACTTCGTCACTCCGTTCATGCGCCGGATATGCCAGCATCCGGGCGTCTTCGCCCCGCCCGATACGCCGATGCCAGACACCGCCGCACCATCGTCCGCCGGCACCGAGTTCCTGCGGGGCGGCGGGATCCTGGCCGCGCGCATCGCCGCCCACGACTGGTCGCGGCACCCGCTAGGCCCGCCGGCGCAGTGGCCGCCGGAGCTGAAGACCACGCTCTCGATCATGCTCGGCTCGCGCTTCGCGATGTGCGTGGGCTGGGGGCCGGACCTGCTGCTGTTCTACAACGACCCGTACATCCCGATCCTGGGCGCCAAGGATGCGGTCGCGCTGGGGGAACCCATCGCCACGGTCTGGTCCGAGGTCTGGGAAGACATCCGTCCGCTTGCCGAAACGGCCATGTCCGGCACCGCCACCTGGCGCGAGGACATGTACCTGCGGATGGAGCGGAACGGTTTTCCCGAGGACACCTGGTGGACCTTCAGCTACACCCCTGTGCGCGATCCGGACGGACGCGTGGTGGCGATGCTCAACGTCACCCACGAAACCACCGCGCGGGTGCTGACCGAACGCCGCCTGGCGGACGAGAACAAGCGCCTGGCGAGCATGTTCGAACTGTCGCCGACCTTCATGGCGATGCTGCGCGGGCCCGGGCACCGCTTCGAGTTCGCCAACGCCAGCTACCGCGGCGTGGTCGGCGGCCGCGACGTGGTCGGACGGACCCTGGCCGAGGCCCTGCCTGACGCGGTCGAGCAGGGCTACCTGCAGGTGCTGGACCGGGTCTACGCCACCGGCATGCCGTTCGTGGCCAGCGACGCGGTCTTCCTGGAGCAAACCACGCCCGGCGGCCCGGTCAACGAACGGCGCCTGGACTTCGTCTACCAGCCGCTGCTCGACGCCCAGGGCCGGGTCGACGGGATCTTCGTCACCGGCGTGGACGCCACCGCCCGCGCGCGCAGCGAGGCCGAACTGCACGCGCTCAACCAGAACCTGGAACGGCAGGTCGCCGAGCAGGCGCAGGAGCGCTCGCTGACCTGGCAGGTGACGCCGGACATGCTCGGCGTGCTCAACCGCGACGGCGTGCTGGAGAAGACCAATCCGGCCTGGCAGCGCACCCTGGGCTGGACCAGCGCGGAACTGGCGGCGCGGCCGGCGCGGGACCTGGTCCATCCGGACGACCTGGAGGCGGTGACGGAGGCCAGGACCCGCCTGCACGCGGGCGAGCCGCTGCTGGGCTTCGAATGCCGCATGCGCACCCGCGACGGCGACTACCGCACCCTGTCCTGGGTGGCCTCGCCGGAGGGCGGCAAGTTCTACTGCAGCGCGCGCGACGTCACCGACATCAACCAGGCCGCGCGCGCGCTGGCCGACTCGCAGGCGCAGCTGCGCAGCCTGTTCGAGAACAGCCACCAGCTGCAGGGCCGCTGCGCGCTGGACGGCACCCTGGAGGACGCCAACCGCACCGCGCTGGACGCCATCGGCTGCGACCTGGAGGACGTGGTCGGCCTGCCGGTGTGGGAAACGCCTTGGTTCACCGGCACGCCCGGCATGCCCGAATGGATGCGCGCCGCGTTCATGCGCGCGCGCGCCGGCGAGCCGGTGCGCGAGGAGGTCACCGTGCACCTGCCTACCGGCCTGCGCTCCTTCGACCTGTCGCTGCGGCCGCTGTATGACGCCTCCGGCGCGGTCAGCGCGGTGGTGCCCGAGGCACTGGACATCACCGGGCGCCGCGCCACCGAGGAGGCGCTGCGCCAGTCGCAGAAGCTGGAAGCGATGGGCCAGCTCACCGGCGGCGTGGCCCACGACTTCAACAACCTGCTGACCCCGATCATGGCCGCGCTGGAACTGGCCGAGGATCCGCAGGTGCGCCCCGAACGGCGCGCGCGCACCCTGGCGGTGGCGCGCCAGTCGGCCGAGCGCGCGGCGACGCTGGTGCAGCGCCTGCTGGCCTTCGCCCGGCGCCAGCCGCTGCAGGCGGTGGAAGTGGACATCCGCCTGCTGGTCGAGGGCATCGCCCATCTGCTGCGCAGCAGCTTCGACCCGCGCGTGCGCGTGGCGGTCGATGTGGAAGACGGACTGCCGCACGCCCGCGCCGACGGCAACCAGCTGGAGATGGCGCTGCTCAACCTCGGCGTGAACGCGCGCGACGCGATGCCCGAGGGCGGCACGATCACGCTGCGCGTACGCTGTGTCGCGCTAGATTCGGGCCAGGACGCGGCGTTGCCGCCGGGCCGTTACGTAGTGATCGCCGTGGAAGACACCGGACTGGGCATGAACGAAGCGACGCGCGCCCGCGCCATCGAACCGTTCTTCACCACCAAGGCCATCGGCCAGGGCACCGGACTGGGCCTGTCGATGGTGCACGGACTGGCCTCCCAACTGGGCGGCCGCCTGCGCATCGACAGCGAGCCGGGCCGCGGCACCACGATGGAACTGTGGCTGCCGCAGGCGCGGACGGCGCAACCTGGCGACCGATAGCGCAACCACACGGAACCACACGGAGGAACCCACACCCATGGCAAGCATCGAACCGCGGCGTGGCGTGGCCCTGGTCGTCGACGACGAGCCGGGCGTGCGCATGTGCACCGCCGACGTGCTGACGGACATGGGCTATGAAGTAGTCGAGGCCAACTCGGCCGAGGACGCGCTGCGCACGCTGGAGCAGGGCGTGGTGCCGGCGCTGCTGGTGACCGACCACCTGATGCCGGGTATGTCCGGCTCGGAGCTGGCGCGCGAGGTCCGCGGCCGCCATCCCCAGGCCGCGGTGATCGTGGTGTCCGGCTACACCAGCGTCGAGCTGGACCCGGGGCTGGTGCTGCTGGGCAAGCCGTTCCGGCTGAAGGACCTGCGCGACTGCGTCGAGGCGGCGACCGCGCGGTCGTCGTAGGCGGGTCGCGGTCGGCGATACGTCACACGGTGCAGGCGACCACTTCGCCCGCATCACCCATGAACGGGCAGCCCCCCGTCGTCCCGGTGGACGCCGGGGGATTGGGTGCTCCTGGCTTCTTGCAGGAGCCGGGCTTGCCCGCGACACGACGGCCTCGGCACAGGCGACGCCCTCGTGATTCCGACGCCCGTGTCGCCGACTGAAGTCAGCTCCTACAGAAAAGCGGCGCGACGCAGCTGTTGTAGGAGCCGGGTTCAGCCGGCGACCCGACGCCGTCGACCCAGGCGACGCCTCGTGATTCCGACGCCCGCGTCGCCAGCAAGCTGGACTCCTGCAAGGACAGCAGCCGACTCACTCGCCGGTCAGGTCGACCACGTCGAACGGAGTGACCGGGTCGACGTCGACGTCGTAGTCCACGTCGTCGCGCTCGAAGCCGAACAGCTTGAGGAAGTCGTGCTTGTAGCTGGCGTAGTCGGTGGCCTCGAACAGGTTCTCGGTCGTCACCGTCGGCCACAGCTCGCGGCAGGCCTGCTGCACGTCGTCGCGCAGCTCGCGGTCGTCCAGGCGCAGGCGGTTGGACTCGTCGGTCGGCGGCGGGTCGGCCGAATACAGGTGCTCGCGGAAGGTGCGCTCGAGCTGCTCGATGGTGCCCTCGTGCAGGCCCTTGGCCTTCATGATCCGGTAGACGATGGCGATGTACAGCGGCATCACCGGGATCGCGGCGCTGGCCTGGGTCACCACCGACTTGAGCACCGTGACATTTCCCTGGCCGCCGCCCGGCTTGAGCCGCGCATCGATCGCGTGGGCGGCGCGGTCCAGGTCCTCCTTGGCCTTGCCCAGCGCGCCGTGCCAGTAGATCGGCCAGGTGATCTCGGTGCCGATGTAGCTGAAGGCCACGGTCTTGGCGTCGGGCGCCAGCACCCCGGCCTTGTCCAGCGCATCGATCCACAGCTCCCAGTCCTCGCCGCCCATCACCCGCACGGTGTCGGCGATCTCCTGCTCGTTGGCCGGCTCGACGGTGGCGTGGATGATCTGGTCGCGGTTGGTGTCCACCGCGGTGGCCTCGTACGGCTGGCCGATCGGCTTGAGCGCCGAGCGCTTGAGCTCGCCGGTGTCCGGCAGGCGCCGCACCGGCGAGGCCAGCGAGTAGACCACCAGGTCGATCGGGCCGCCCATCCCGCGGGCCAGCTCGACGGCCTTGGCGCGCACTTCATCGGAGAACGCGTCGCCGTTGATCGAACGGCTCCACAACCCGGCTTCCTTGGCGTAGCGGTCGAAGGCGGCCGAGTTGTACCAGCCGGCGTTGCCGGTCTTCTTCTCGCTGCCCGGCTTCTCGAAGAACACGCCCAGGGTCGCCGCACCGTAGCCGAAGGCGGCGGTGATGCGCGCGGCCAGGCCGTAGCCGGTGGAGGCGCCGATCACCAGCACGCGCCTGGGCCCGTCGTTGCGCACGCCCTGCGACTGCACGTACCGGATCTGGTCCCGCACGTTGTTCGCGCAGCCCACGGGGTGGGCGGTGGTGCAGATGAAGCCTCGGACTTTCGGATGGATGACCACGCGGACTCTCTCGGAAGCGGATGGAGGCACCGGCGCGCGGGCACGCCGGCGGAGCGGCACAGTCTAAGTGGTCCGGCCGGGAATCGACCCTTCTGCGGCGTATGGGGGGCCATGCCCGCGGCCGGGGGCGGTTCCGCCCCCCGACCACCGTCATCCCCGCGAAACGCTTCACACCTTCGAATGACGGTCACCCGGATATCTTGGCGACTGGGCTCGGCTCCGCGTCCGGAGCCGGCCAGGGCACTGTCGATCCGCCCCCGCCGGCACGTCGTATACCTGTGGTCTGCTGCAGCGGCAGGCGCGCCCCGACCCATCCCGGAGGACGCCATGGGCAAGGTGATCGTCGAACAGATCGTCAGCATCGATGGCTACGCCGAGGACGCAGCCGGCGGTATCGGCTTCTTCACCGACGCGCAGGCCGTCAACGCGGCCGACCAGGAGCAGCTGAGGATGCTGCGCAGCGTCGGCGCTATCGTCCTCGGCGCGCGCACCTACCGCATGTTCGCCGACTACTGGCCGCAGGCCGACCCGGCGGCCGAGCCGGTGGCGGCCCCGATCCGCGAGCTGCCCAAGTTCGTCGTCTCCTCGTCCCTGGAGGCGGCGCCATGGGGTGCCGACCAGTCGGCCACGCTGCTGCGCGGCGACGGCGTGGCGGCGGTGCGCGGGCTGCGCGGACGCATCGCAGGCGACCTGGTCGTCTGGGGTAGCCTGACCCTGGCCGATGCCCTGTTCGAAGCGGGCGAGGTCGACATGCTGCGCCTGCGGATCGTGCCGGCGCTGTTGGGGCGCGGCCGTCCGTTCGCGCCGGCCGGCAGTGCCGCGCGGCGCTGGTCGCTGGCCCGCGCCGACCACTTCGAGGGTGGGCTGGTGGTGCTGGAGTACCACGCGGCCGCCTGAACCGGGCGGCGTGGCGCTTGCGCACGGCCGCGCGTCGGCAGCACGCAAGTCGTTACCCTTGTGGCATCCCGTGCCTGCCAATCGCCAACATGCCGACTGCAATGCGTTTCCTCAGCTGCCTGCTGCTCGCCCTGCTGGCATCCACCGCGGCACGCGCGCAGCCGGTGGCGCAGGCACGGGTGGCCTTCGACCGCGACGGCATCACCGCGGTGCAGGCGCGGGGCCTGGCCGACACCGCCACGGCGCGCGCACTCGAAGCCGACGATCCGGCGCGCATGGCCTCGATCTCCAAGCTGGCCACCGCGATCGGGGTGATGCGGCTGGTCGAGACCGGCACGCTAGACCTGGACGCCGACGTCTCCGCGCAGCTGGGCTGGACCCTGCGCCATCCGGACTTCCCGGACACGCCGATCACCCTGCGCATGCTGCTCTCGCACACCACCGGGCTCACCGACGCGGCCGGCTACTGGCAGGTGCCGCTGGACGGGGAACTGCGCGATCTGCTCGCCGATCCCCGAGCCTGGGACCGGGAACACGCGCCCGGCAGCTTCTTCCGCTACGCCAACCTGAACTTCCCGCTGGTGGCCTCGGTGATGGAGCGCGCCACCGGCGAACGCTTCGACCGGCTGATGCAGCGGCTGCTGTTCGCGCCGCTCGGGCTGGATGCCTGCTTCGGCTGGGCCAGCTGCAGCGACGCTGCGGTGGCACGGGCAGTGGTGCAGTACGACGCGCAGGGTCGGGCGACCACCGACGACCTGGGCGGACAGCGCCCGCCCTGCCCGGTCCGCCCCGCGCGCGACGGCGGCTGCGACCTGGCTCAGTGGCGACCCGGCGTCAACGGCGCGCTGTTCTCGCCGCAGGGCGGCATGCGCATCTCCGCGACCGGGCTGGCCAAGATCGGCCGGCTGCTGCTGCGCGGCGGCGAAGTCGACGGCGTGCGCCTGCTGCGCCCGGAGTCGGTCGATGCGCTGTTCGCCCCGCAATGGACGCTGGCCGATGGCAACGGCGTCACCGCCGAGGAGGACAGCAGCGGCCAGTCGCGTGACGGCTTCTTCTGCCACTACGGCCTGGCCTCGCAATCCCTGGCCACGCCGGCTCCAGGCTGCCGCAACGACCTGTTCGGCGACGGCGTGGCGCGCGTGGGCCACAGTGGTTCGGCCTACGGCCTGCTGTCGGGGCTGTGGCTGGACCGCGCTGCCGGCACCGGCGTGGTCTATTTCGCCACCGGCATGGCCGATGCCGAACCCGGGCGCCGGTCGGCGTTCACCGCCATCGAGGAAGCGATGGCGCGCGGGGAGTAGCACGCCCGCAACCCCGCTGCCGGACGCGCGCTCACCCGAACGGGTACAGGCGCTGGCACTGCTCGCAGAAGAACGCGCGCCGGCGCGCCAGGCCCAGGTGCTTGCGATAGCCGAGCCGCTGGCCGTCGCGCGGGCACACGGTGCGGGTATGCACCTGGAAATGCTGGCGCAGCACGTAGGCCCGCTTCCAGCGCAGGAAGTCGAAGCTGTATTCGCGCGCCTGCTCCACCAGTTCGCCCAGCTTGCGCGGCGGCAGCCCGCCGATCCGGCTCTCCGGGTGCACCCGGATGCGGTGCAGCACCTCGTTCTTGATGATGTTGCCGACGCCGGCGAACACGTTCTGGTCCAGCAGCGCATCGGCCGCCAGCGCCAGCGGCTGCATGCGCAACTTGCGCCGCGCCTGCGCCGGATCCCAGGCGTCGTTCATCACGTCCGCGCTCCAGTCATAGGCTGCGTCCAGCGGGCCTTCGACGAACTTGACCGAGCAGGCGTAGAAGTTGAGTTCCCCGCCATCGCCGAAGTCCAGCCCGACCCGCGGCTCGGTGGCCCGTCGTTCATCGATCCGGTAGCTGCCGAACAGCAGCAGGTGGATGCGCAGGCTGAAGCCCTCGAACTCGACCAGGAAGTGCTTGCCCCAGCTGCGCAGGGCCAATACCCGGCACCCGGCCATGCGCTGGATCGGCTCGCGGCTGTTGCCGCGCACGCGCAGCACCGTGCGCCCGGCGAATGCGGCCGCTTCCTCCTTCAGGATGACGATGGAAGGACCTTCGGGCACCGGGCCAGTATCGACGCGGCGCGGGTGATCGCGCCGTCAACCCGCACGCTCGTGACACACTGGCGGAGCCAACCACGCCGCCGCCGATGAACTACCTGGCCCATCTCTACCTCGCCCGTCCCGACCACGAAGCCATGCTCGGCGCGCTGCTGGGCGACTTCGTGTTCGGCATGGCGGCGCTGCAGGACTGGAGCCCGGTGGTGCGCCGCGAGATCCTGCTGCACCGCCGGATCGACCGCTACACCGACGAGCATCCGCAGGTGGCCCAGGCGCGCTCGCTGTTCGGCGACGGCCGCCGCCGCTACGCCGGCATCGCCCTGGACGTGTACTACGACCACTGCCTGGCGCGCGACTGGGCGCGCTACAGCGAACTGCCGCTGGACGCCTTCACCGCGCCGTTCTACGCCTACCTGCTGGCCCGGCGCGAGGAACTGCCCGGGCGCCTGCACGCGATCGCGCCGCGCATCGCCGCGCACGACTGGCTGGGCTCGTACCGAGAGCGCGGCAACGTCGACCTGGCAGTCACCCGCATCGCCACGCGGCTGTCGCGCAACGGCGACCGGCTGGTCGCCTGCCTGGACGACCTGCGCCGGCACGAGGCCGAGATCGCCGCCGGCTTCGACGCGTTCTTCCCGCAGCTGGTCGCGCACGTCGCCGCGCTGCGGCAGCAGGCGCCGTTCACGGCGGAATGAAGCCGCATGTCGATCCCGCGCCCACACCGACGTCGCAGCGAAGCCACCACCGGAACCCCGCCATGACCCTCGCCCTCTACGCCCATCCGTTCTCCTCCTACTGCCAGAAGGCGCTGGTCGCGCTGTACGAGAACGACACGGTGTTCGAATACCGCAGCCTCGAGGACCCGGTCCACCGGCGCGAGCTGGAGGCGCTGTGGCCGATGAAGCGCTTCCCGATGCTGGTCGATGGCCGGCGCACGGTGATCGAGGCCACGGCCATCATCGAGTACCTGCAGGTCCGCCACCCGGGACGGATACGCCTGCTGCCCGAAGACCCGCTGGCCGCGGTGCAGGTGCGGATGCTGGACCGCTTCTTCGACAATTACGTGTCCACGCCGCAGCAGAAGATCGTGTTCGACGCGCTGCGCACTGAAGCGGACCGCGATCCGTACGGCGTCGCCGAGGCCAGGCGCATGCTCGACACCGCCTATGCCTGGCTGGAACAGCATCTGGACGGCCGCGCCTGGGCGGCAGGCGAGAGCTTCAGCCTGGCCGACTGCGCCGCGGCGCCGTTCCTGTTCTACGCGGACTGGACCCATCCGATCCCGGGAGACCTCCGGCGCGTGCGCACCTACCGCGCGCGCCTGCTCGAGCGCCCTGCATTTGCCCGCGCGGTGGACGAGGCACGGCCGTTCCGGCCCTATTTCCCCTTGGGTGCGCCGGACCGGGACTGAGTGCCGAAGCACGGTTTTCCCTCCCTCCGGAGCCTGGCCCGCGTGGGTGGCGGAGTACTCGACGAGCACGACGCGCGGGCTTGACCGCAGGCTCCCAACCCCTCTCCCGGAGGGAGAGGGGCTTTGCGACGGCGGAATGTTGCAGCGCAACTGGACCTCGCGGTCGGCGATGTTAGCGTTAACACCAGTCCATGGGGATCCGCGATGAACCGATCGAAGAGGCCGCCACTCCGCATCCGCCACCGTTTCCTCCTCGCCGCCGTGCTGGCGGCCGCCGCGCTGGCCGCAGCGGCGGCCGGACCCGGGCCGCAACTCAACGATGCCGGTTACTTCAGCACCCGCGGCCTGGACGTGCTGGCCTTCAACAACACCTACGACGGCAACTTCAGCGACTCCAAGATCGCCGGGGTCGAGCTGATCCACCACGGCGTGCGCACCGCCACCAACGGCGACGTGCGCCTGTCGCCCACGCCCGAGCAGTGGGACCCGGTGGCCACCCTGGTCGAGCGCCAGGTCGATCCAGCCAGCGGCACGGTGACCACGCGCATGCGCTTCGACACGGAAGGCTTCGAGTACGTGGTGCGGGTGGCCCCGCGCGGCGACGGCGTCGCGATCCAGGTCGTGCTCGATCAGCCGCTGCCGAAGGCGCTGGCCGGCAAGGCCGGCTTCAACCTCGAGTTCCTGCCCTCGGCCTACTTCGGCAAGGCGTGGCTGGCCGATGGCGGCAGCGGCCAGCTGCCGCTGTATCCGTCCGGACCCAGCGGACGCGACCGCGACGGTGCGACCGTGCGCCTGCCGATGGCGACCGGCCACTCGCTCACGCTCGCGCCGGAAGACCCGCAGCGCCGCATCGCCATCCACTCGCCCGCTGCCGAGCTGCGCCTGTACGACGGCCGCAACCAGGCGCAGAACGGCTGGTACGTGGTGCACTCGCTGCTGCCGGCCGGCAAGCGCGGCACGGTGCTGGAGTGGACCCTGCAAGGCAGCACCGTGCCCGGGTGGACGCGGCCGACCGTGATCGGCCACTCCCAGGTCGGCTACCACCCGGCACAGCGCAAGGTCGCCGTGCTCGAGCGCGACCGCAACGCACCGGCGCCCGGCCGCGCGCGCCTGCTGCGCGTGGACGCCGGCGGCGGCGCCCGCGAGGCCTTCGCCGCCGAGCCGCAACGCTGGGGCCCGTACCTGCGCTACGACTACTACACCTTCGACTTCTCCGATGTGCGCGAGCCGGGCCTGTACCTGATCGAGGCCGAGGGCCAGCGCACCACCGCGTTCCGGATCGCCGCGGACGCCTACGCCACCGCCTGGCACCCGACCCTGGACGTGTTCTTCCCGGTGCAGATGGACCACGTGTCGGTCAACGAGGCCTACCGGGTCTGGCACGGCCGCTCGCACATGGACGACGCGCGCCAGGTCGCGCCCAACACCGAGCACTTCGACCTCTACGGCCAGGGCCCGGACCTGGATTCGCCGTTCCAGCCCGGCGAGCACATCCCGGGCCTGGCGATCGGCGGCTGGTTCGACGCCGGCGACTACGACCTGCGCACCCAGACCCACTATTCGACGGTGATGTCGCTGGTCGACACCTGGGAGCTGGCGCGGCCGCTGCGCGACGAAACCTCGGTCGACCAGGACAAGGGCCACGTGGAGATCCACCGGCCCGACGGCGTGCCCGACCTGCTGCAGCAGATCGAGCACGGCACGCTGATGCTGATCGCCCAGCACCGCGTGTTCGGCCATGCGATCCCCGGCATCGTCGAGCCGGACCTGGGCCAGTACACCCACCTGGGCGACGCGGTGACCAAGACCGACGGCAAGGTCGACGACCACTCCGACCCGGACTCGCCGCGCGACGACCGCCTGGCCTTCACCACCGCCACCACCGCGCTCAACTACGGCTCGGCCGCCGGCCTGGCCGCGGCCAGCCGCGCGCTGCGCGGCTATGACGACGCGCTGGCACAGGAGAGCCTGGCCACCGCGCAGAAGGTGTGGGAGTTCGAGCATGCGCGCGAGCCGAACCTGTTCCGGGTCGGCAACACCACCGGCGGCGACCCGCAGGACGAGGAACTGCGCGCCGCCGTGCAGCTGCTGCTGGCCACCGGCGAGGCGAAGTACGCGCAGCGCATCGCCGAGCTGTGGCCGGCGATCGACGCGCGCTTCGCGGCCAACGCGCCATGGGCCGTGCGCGCGCTGCCGCACATGGACGCGGACTTCGCCGCCAAACTGCGCACGCGCGCGCAGGCGTTCCGCGCCGAACGCGACGAGGCGCTGCGCGAGAACCCCTACGGCGTGCCGATCACCCGTGGCGGCTGGGCCGGCAACGGCGCGGTGGTCGGCCATGCCACCGCCAACTACTGGCTGCACCGGGCCTATCCCGACCTGTTCGACATCGAACCGACGCTGCAGGGGCTGAACTACCTGTACGGCACCCACCCGGACTCGAACCTGTCGTTCGTGTCGGCGGTCGGCGCGCGCTCCAAGCAGGTGGCCTACGGCATGAATCGCGCGGACTTCAGCTTCATCGCCGGCGGCGTGGTGCCGGGCGTGCTGATCCTCAAGCCGGACTTCCCGGAGAACAAGGAGGACTGGCCGTTCCTGTGGGGCGAGAACGAGTACGTGATCAACCTGGGCGCGAGCTACCTGTTCCTGGTCCACGCCGCGCAGGACCTGCTGGACGCCGCGGCGCCCTAGCCAGCCCCAACCGCCGTCGTCCCCGCGTAGGCGGGGACCCAGTGACTTGTGCCTGTACTGGCCGGCATCTCCTCCCGGCAAAGGAATCCGAGAGCAAAGTCGCTGGATGATCAGCCATTACCAGCCATTCGGCTGTTGTAAATCGCTTCGGCTGCTGTGAAGCGCTTCCCGCCTACACGGGGATGACGGGCAAGTTGTTGCGGAGACGCGATCGCCGAGAGCAAGCAAAACCTGACGCCGATCCCAACCTCCGTCGTCCCCGCGCAGGCGGGGACCCAGTGACTTGTGCTTTGTGCTTGCCTGTTGCCTCTCGCTGCAGGAGCAGAGAGCAAAGTCGCTGGATCCCCGCCTGCGCGGGGACGACGTCAACACGGCATCGTCCAGGCGTTGCGCGCGCTCACGCCACCCGGCGCGCATCGCGCGGGCGCTGGAACAGCACCCGCTGCGGCCGGTGCAGGACGAAGCCCTGGCCATAATCCACCCGCAGCTCGCGCAGCACCGCCAGGGTGTGCTCGCCGTCGACCCATTCGGCCACCACCTTCAGCCCGCGCTGGTGGCCGATCTGGGCCACCGCGTTGACGATCGCCCGGCTCATCGGGTCGCTGCCCAGGTCGCGGACGAAGCTGCCGTCGATCTTGATCAGGTCCACCGGCAGGTTCTTGAGGTAGCCGAACGAGGACATGCCGGCGCCGAAGTCGTCCAGCGCGATCCGGCAGCCGGCCCGGCGCAGGCGCTCGATCACCCGCACCACCCGCAGCAGGTTGCGCACCGCCACCGTCTCGGTGATCTCCAGGCAGATCCGCTCGGCCGGCACGGCGAACTCGTCGATCGTGTCGAGGATGAAGTCGGCCAGGCCCTCGTCCTCGATGCTGGCCCCGGACAGGTTGATCGCGCAGGTGCGCAGCACGTCGCCGCAGGGATGCAGGTCGGCGAAGTGGGCCAGCGCGGTGCGGATCACCCAGCGGTCCACCGCCGGCATCAACCCATAGCGCTCGGCCGCCGGCAGGAACGCACCCGGCAGCACCACCGTGCCGTCCTCCTCGCGCAGGCGCAGCAGCAGCTCGATGTGGGTGCCCGGTTCGGACGCCGGCGCCAGCGGCACGATCTCCTGGTAGTCCAGCAGCAGGCGGTCCTGCTCCAGCGCCCAGCGCAGGCGGTTGGCCCACTCCATCTCGGTGCGGCGCCGACTGGCGTCCTCGTCCTCGCGGTAAGCGCAGACCCGGTTGCGGCCGCTCTCCTTGGCCTGGTAGCAGGCGCTGTCGGCCCAGGCCAGCAGGTCCTTGAGGGTGCAGCCGTCATGGTCGACCAGGACCATGCCGATGCTGGCGCTGACCGCGTAGGTCCGCCCCTGCCAGACGAACATCACGCCCTCGATGCAGCGCCGCAGCCGCTCGGCCAGCACGTGCGCCAGCGCGACGTCCACGTCGAACGCCAGCAGCCCGAACTCGTCGCCGCCCAGCCGCGCCAGCACGTCGCCGGGGCGCAGGTGCTGGCGCATCGCGTGCACCAGTTGCACCAGCAGCTGGTCGCCGGCGGTGTGCCCGGAGACGTCGTTGATCAGCTTGAACTGGTCCAGGTCGATGTACAGCAGCGCGAACGGCGCCGCGTCGGCACGGCGCGCGCGCACATCCAGCGCCACCTGCAGCCGGCGCTCGAACTCGCGGCGGTTGCACAGCTCGGTCAGGCTGTCGTGCGCGGCCTGGTAGCGCAGGCGCTCGGTCAACTCGCGCTGCTCGGTGGTGTCGGTGGCCACCATCAGCAGGTAGGGCGCGCCGTTCACCTCGACCCGGGCGAGCGAGGCGCTGGCCCAGAACACGCCGCCGTCGCGGCCGACGATCACCGCCTCCTGGCTGGCCCAGGCGCCGCCGCGGCCGGCCTCGGCCATCGCCCGGCCGCCGAGCGCCGGGTCGGCGAACAGCGTGGCCAGCGGTGCGTCCACCACCGGCCCCAGGTGCTCGCGCGCGGCCTGGTTGGCGTAGGCGATGCGGCCGCTGCGCGCATCGGCCAGCAGCACCAGCGCCGGCAGCAGCTCGTTTAGCACGCGGAAGCGCGCCTCGCTTTCGCCGAAGCGGGCGGCCATCTCCCGGCCGAGGTCGAGCGCGCGGCGATGGGTGGTCGCCTGCGACAGCAGCAGCAGCGCCAGCAGCACGCTGATCAGCCCGCCAGCGGCCACGATCAGGTGGGTCCGGCCCTCGCCGGGCACCGCCCCATGCGGCCACAGGCGCAGCTCCCAGCGTCGCCCGCCGAATTCGGCGCGGCGGACCTGCACGGCGCTGCCTGCGAGCGGATCCGGATCGGTGGCGAACACCATCTCCTGGCCGGGCGCGGCGTCCAGGTCTCGGATCTCCACGTGCATGTATTCCAGGATCCGGCCCTGCAGGGCGTGGCGCAGCATCGGCTCCAGGCGCAGGCTGACCGCCAGCGCGCCGATCTCCCGCTCGCGGCGCTCGGCCTCGCTGGCCGGAACCGCGCCGCGCGAATACACCGGCAGCCGCACGACCACGCCCTGCGCGGCACCGGAGCCGGCGCCGTCGAACTGCAGCAGCGGGAACGGCGCCGACAGCGACGGCGTATCGGCGTCGCGCGCGCGCTCCAGCGCGGCCAGGTTCTCGGGCTGGGTGGCGATGTCCAGTCCGAGCAGCGCCTCGTTGTCCTGCAGCGGCGCCACCAGCTGGTAGCGGTAGGAAGAGCGCGGTGCGCCGGCCGCGTCCGGCGTGCGCCGGGCGAAGGCGGTGGCGACGTGGCCCGGCACCTGTTGCCGCGTGTGCAGGTTGTCGTGGTACTGGGCGAACAGCGTCCCGTCGACGTCGTCGTTGGACAGGAACACGGTCTGCATCGCCCGCAACGCCAGCGCCGCCGACGCCAGCGGTTCGACCACCCGCGCCTGCGCGGCGTCGGCGAGCGACTGCTGCATGGCTTCGGCGCGGGCCCGCGCATCGACCCATTCGCGCCGCGCCAGTTCGGCGGTGAACGCCAACCCGGCCACCAGCACCACCAGCGCCCACACGGCCGACGCCAGCGGGGCGCGCAGGGCGCCACCGCGCGCGCCCTCGGGCGAAACTGGCAGGTGCTGGTGGGGGACTGGCATGCGGATCCTCTGGCGCGGGGCCGGGCCCGCCCGGAATGACACCGGCGGTCACCCGTCCAGTCGGCGATCCGGTCGGACGGGTCGTGCCCTCCCGTACAAGTTCGGACGCGGGGCCGGAATCTTGAGCGCCGGCACCCCATGCGCCGACGTGCGGCGGGCCCGGCGCCTCCATACGCCATGGCATCGGCCGCCCGCAGCGCCGGCGGCAGCGACCGCTCCGTCCGTCGTCCCGGCGGACGCCGGGGACCCAGTGCCTACAGAGCTTTGCAGCGACCTGGCGCGAAAGCCAAGTCGCTGGGTCCCGGCGTTCGCCGGGACGACGGCATGGAGGGCGACGGGTACCGGGTGCCCGTCGCCAGCAACGGCACGCGGCGACGCCGCTACTTCGCGGTGGCCCCGCCCAGGTGCCGGTAGGCTGTCCATCGACGCCGGTCACAGGCCGGCATCGCGCGGCTTGGCACGCGCGACGGCTTGCCGTTCAATGCAGGCAGGACAGGGGATCAGGGGATGTCATGCACGTACGGGTCTGGGGGCTGCTCGCCTCCATCGGGCTGCTGTTGCCAGTGGGCGCCGCCATCGGTTCCGGGATCAGCGCCGGCTACGAGGAGAGCGACCCGATCGCGCGCAAGCTGCGCAAGGAAACGGCGCAGACGCCGTTCCAGCAGCAGCTCGGCGCGGCGGTGGCCTCGTTCCAGCAGGGCGACCATGCCGGCAGCGAACGCCTGCTGAAGCCGCTGATCGCCGATCCCGGCTTCGGCCGGCTGCCCGGCGAGCAGCGCCACGCCGCGCTGGCGCTGTCCGCGCTCAACGCATTGCTGATGGACGACCCCAAGCGCGCGCGCAAGCTGTTCCTGCGGGCCATCGAGGCCGAGCCCGGGCATGCCACCGACCCGTATTTCCTGTCGCTGATCGCGGCCCAGCAGGGCAGGTACGAGGATGCGGCCCGGCGGCTGACCGAAGCGGTCCGACTTTCGCCCACGGTGCTCGGCGACCTGGAGACGGAGGACCATTTCGTCTACCAGCTGTTGCATGAGCTGGACGACGACGCCCCCGTGCGCCTGGGCCTGCTGCAGGGATTGTTCGACGCCGAGTGGGACCGCGGCGGGCTGGGCGCCGACGACCTCTGGTACGAACTGGCGCTGCTGCGCGTGAAGCGCGGCGAGACCGCGCTGGCCGGCGACGCAGTGGCGCGCATCGGCTGGCCCGACCTGCTGGTGAAGCTGCGCAGCGACCGGCGCTTCGATCCACTGGTGGACCGGCAATCGCCGCGCTTCGACGTGGAGCGGGCCGCGCGCACGCACGTGGACGCATTGCGCTCGCTGGCCGGCGAGCGGCCGAGCAGCCTCAAGGTCCGCACCGACCTGACCTACGCCATGCTGACGCTGGGCCTGGACCAGGAGGTCCTGGACGAGACCGGGAGCATCCTCGACACGCTCGCGGCGGCCACGCCGGAGCAGGCGCCCTACGAGGACACCGCCGACTACCAGGCCTGGATCCTCAACAACCACGCCATCGCCCTGCGCCGCACCGACCGCATCGACGAGGCGGTCGAGCTGCTGGTGCGCGCCAGCCGGCTGGACGAATGGGGCACGCCCAACGTGAGCCAGGTGCTGAACCTGGGCGCCTTCTACTGCAGCCTGGGCCGCGCGGACGATGCGCGCGCCACCATCGCCGCGGTCGGCGGGATGAGCGGCTACGGCCGCATGGTGCAGGCCTCGATCCAGCACTGCGTGGCCTGGCAGGCGGGCGACCGCGCCGGCGCCGCCAAGGCGCTGGCCTACCTGCGCAAGCAGCGCGACGACTCGCCGATGCATGGGGTGTACGCGCTGGTGCGCGAGGACCGCATCGACGAGGCCGCGCGCGCGCTCGCCGGCCTGCTCGAGTCCGGCGAGCATCGCGCCGACGCGCTGGCCGCACTGCAGGACTACCCCGAGCCCGAGCCGCTGCCCGGCGACCGCGAGTCCTTCGCGCGCTGGAACACGCTGAAGGATCATCCGGCGGTACGCCAGGTCGCCGAGCGCGTGGGCCGCATCGAGCGCTACGGCATCCACTACCGCTCCGGCATGTAGGCGGCACGCATCCGCCGCCGCGCGCGGCGGATCCGGTCCGGCGACGGGCCGCAACGGCGCGCTCGGTTACGATGCCCGCCCCTTCCCGCGTCGCCTTCCCGTGCCCCATTCCGCCGGCCCGCTGCTGACCCGTGACACCGCCGAGGCGCTGCTCGCCGCGCGCCAGGCCGGCGCGGCCGCCTGGACCGGCTCGCTCGACCTCGGCCGCAGCGAGGACAGCGCCGCGCTCGGCGCCGACCGCTGGCACTGGCGCGGCACGGCGTACCCGTATCCCGGCCGGCTCAAGGACCGCACGATCTACCGGTTCGACGGCGAGGACTGGGAACCGGTCTCGCGCTACGCCGGCTCGCTGATCAAGCTGGTGCCCACCGAATGGGACGTGCCGACCTTCGAGATCGACGGCATCAAGATGCTGCCGACCTCGAAGGAATCGCCGCTGGACGACGCGCGGCGCAAGGTCGCGCTGGTGGAACCGCGCGGCAAGGCGGTGCTCGACACCTGCGGCGGGCTCGGCTACTTCGCCGCCTGCTGCCTGGAGGCCGGCGTCGGCCGGATCCGCTCGTTCGAGAAGAACGACAGCGTGCTGTGGCTGCGCACGCTCAACCCGTGGTCGCCGGATCCGGACGCGGCGGACGCCGGCGGACGCCTGCAGCTGATGCATGCCGACGTGTCACAGGCGATCGCCGCCGAGGCCGATGCCTCGTTCGACGCGCTGCTGCACGACCCGCCGCGCTTCGGCATCGCCGGCGAACTGTATTCGCTGGCGTTCTACGGCCAGCTCGCCAGGGTCCTGCGCCGCGGCGGCCGGCTGTTCCACTACACCGGCAGCCCGAACCGGCTCACCAGCGGCCGCGACGTGCCGCGCGAGGTGGCGCGGCGGCTGGAGCTGGCCGGGTTCAAGGCGCAGCTGGCCTTGGACGGCGTGCTGGCGGTGCGGCGCTAGGCTCGTCCGTCGTCCCGGCGAAACGCTCCACCACAGCCGAAGCGATTTATGAGAGCCGAATGGCTGGTAATGGCTGGTCACGCCGGGATCCAGCGACTTTCGCTCGTTGATGTCGTCGCAAAGCCAAAGGCACTGGGTCCCGGCGTTCGCCGGGACGACGGTGCGGAGGTGGTTCCGGCGCCGAATCGCTCCCGGCGCAGCGCGCAGCCTCAGCCTTCGCCGCGCGCGTGCCGCGCCCGCTGTCCGTCGGCCCACTGCAACTCCAGCGCGGCGATGCTACCGTCGGGCCGCCGCTCGAAGCGGACCCGGCGGGTCGGCTCGCCATCGACGAAGAACATGTCGGCCGACAGCGGCCGCAGCCGCAGCGCCGGGCGCCGGTCCTGGCGCAGCTGCAGCGCACCTTCCGCCAGCTCGACGCGCAGCACGCCGTAGTCGCCGGCGAAGCCGGCCAGCGTCGTGGCATCCGTGGCCGGCGTGGCGTCCGCCGCCTCCAGCGCCCAGCGCGCAGGCTCGCCGGCGCCGCGCTCCACCAGCGCGGCCAGCGCCAGCCGCCGGGCGCGGTCCAGCGCATCGGCCGCGGCGACCTCCACGTCCGGCGCCACGCCGGTGCCTTCCCAGTTGCTCCCCGTCACCGGGCTGACCGGCGAGCCGGTGGACACGAACACGCTGAAGCCGTCGCCCAGGCGGAACGGACGGCCCGGATTGGCCGCGCCGCCGCTGGCCTCGCCGACCACGGTGGCGCGCCGCGCGTTCTTGAGCGTGTAGGCGAATGCCTCGGCGGCCGAGCCGGTGCGGCCGCTGGTGAGGACGTACAGGGGCAGTTGCGTGCGCGGCGAGGCGAAACCCTGCGCGGGCGCCTCCGACCGGGTGCCGGTGCGCGAATGGAAGGTGTTGTAGATGTCCGCGCCGGGCTCGGCGAAGGCGCTGGCCAGATAGCCGACCATCGCCGGCGAGCCGCCGCCGTTGTCGCGCAGGTCGATGATCAGCGCGTCGACGTGGGCCAGCAGCTGCAGCGCCGCGTCGATCGCCTGGCGGGCCGGCGCCTGCGGGTCGGCGAAGTCGAAATCGGCGAACTGGCGCAGGTCGAGGTAGCCGACGTTGCCCGGCAACACTTCCACCCGGCGGATGCCGAAGTTGTCGCGCGCCGGGCCCGCGCCCGGCGGCGGCCGGCGCGGTCCGTTGGCCGGCGCTTCGTCGCCTGCGGACCAGCGCACGTTGAAATGCCGGTCGTGCGGCTTCAACCGCGTGGTCAGCGCGGTAGCCAGGTCCAGCGGGTCCTGCAGCCGGTCGAAGTCGCCGCGGTCCGCGTCGGCGCGCAGTGCGGCGGCGATCCCGGCGCCGCGCTGCGGATCGAAGTATTCGCGCTCGATGGTCGCGGCGACCTCCCCGGCGACGGCGCGCGGCTCGGCCGCGACCAGGCACGAGGGCAGCCACGACAGGCAGACGGCAAGCAGGAGGATTGCGCGGAACAAGGGCGGCTCCTTCAGTGTGGGTGGCGGCAAGCGGGAAAACCTCGTCTTCAATGATGTTCCAGACGGGCAAAGCGTCGCAGGCGCAGATGGCGGCCGATCCGGCCAGGCCAGGACACCACCCGGACCCCATGGCCGGTGCGCCAGCGAGCGCGGCGACACGCCCACGCGGCGCAACAGCGGCGCACGGCCGTGCTTGGCCGTGGACGGCGGCACCGGACGCGGTCAAGACCGGCTTCGTTGGCGGCGCGGTGCGCGACGGCCCGGCGGTCGACCGCCAGCCGGCGCCGTGCTGGGCCGGATCAGCGTATCGCCAGCCTGCCCGGCCCGGAGGACCCACGGGTTCGGCGCGAAGCGGATCGAGGCGCCGGGCGGCATGCGATCCGGGCCCGGTACGCGCGCAACCGCTCCCGCCGCCTCGCGGCGGGAGCTGCCGGAACGGCTACTGCAGCTTCAACTCGCCGTTCTCCACGATCACCTTGTCGTCCAGGGTGACGGTGCTGCCGGGCAGGAACACGGTACGGCCGCCGCCGGAATGGTTGTCGCCGCCGGCCCAGGCGTTGGAGCCGGTGCCGACCGTGACCGCGCCGGCCGGCATCCAGCTGCCCGCCGTGCTGCCCTCGCCCAAGCGCACGTTCGGGTTGATACCGAGGTTGAAGAACGCGAACTCGTTCTTGCGCTCATCGTCGATGGCATCGTAGACCGCCTTCAGGTCGGCATAGCCGGGACCGGTGCCTTCGATCGCGACGACCTTGCCGTCGTCGATGGTCAGGGTCAGGTTATCGATGTTCTTGCCGCGGAAGCTGCCGCCGGTATCGACCAGCCGGCCCTCGGCGCTGCCGGGCACCGGGGTGGTGTACACCTCGCCGGCCGGCAGGTACACCGACACGGCCGAGCCGCCCTGCCTGACGTCCTCCTCGGAGATGATGCCGTCGCTGACGCCGACCTTGCGGCCCTGGATGCGGAAGGTCAGGTCGGTGCCGTTGGGATGGGTGACGTGGACCACGTTGCCGGCGGCGAGCGTGGCGCGGACCTGCTCGCCGCGGGCCTGCAGCTCGGTGTAGTCCATGCTCAGGCCGTCCCAGAACATCCGCGCCAGTTCGTCCTGGTCCATGCCGAAGCGCTCGGCGCGCCAGGCGGTGGGATACATGTTGTTGCCCAGCTCGACCATGCGCACGCCGTTCTTGTATATCGCCTGGCCGATGGCCTCGTTGGCCCTGCTGCGCGCCGCCACCCGCTTCGGGTCGGCGCCCTCGAACAGGTTCTCGCTGGTGCCGTTGCCCAGGCTGATGACCACGTCGAACGTGTCGACCAGCTTGGCGAGCAGCGCATCCTCGCGGGCGTCGTACTTTTCCGGGACGTCGAAGAACAGGCGCCTGGCCAGGCGGTCGCTGCCGTACTCGATCATCGGATAGCCGCCCACCCGGGCCACTTCCACCGCCAGGTCCTCCATCAGTTCGGCATCCTGATGGCGACCGGTGATCAGCACCGCATCGCCCTCCTTCACCCCGGCGCTCTGGGTGACCACGCGATGGGCCAGCGCCTGCAGGTCCACGGACGGCGTGCCCGCCTGCGCGGCGCCTGCGGCAACTTCGCCACCCGCGGCCGGCGGCGCCGTGGCTGTTTGCTCCGCCGGACGCTGGCAGGCCGCCAGGGAACAGACCGTCGCCGCCACTACGGCGGCAAGCAATGCGCGTTTCATCTGGCGTCTCCGTGACTGCCGCAACTGGCAGGGGACCGATCCTACGTTCAGCCGGACGATGCAAAGCGACCGTTCATCGGCCAGGTCCGACCACGTAAATACCGGAAATACCGGCCATTCCTGCGCTTTCCCGCCTCCGCAACGTGCGTGGCGCGGCCGCGTCGCACGGCGCTCACGGCCAGCGTTCCAGCACCTGCGGCGACACGCCCACGCGGCGGCAGGCACGTACCGCCGGGCCGTCGCCGAGCGCGCGACGGAACAGCGGCGCGATGCCGCGCATCGCCGTCGCCGCGGTACGGTCGCGGGCGCCACGCATGCCCTCGCGCTGCAGCAGCGGCCTCGCCCAGTCCGGCAGCAGCGCCGCGCCGGCGCCGAGGAACACGTCGCGCGACAGCCCCGGCAGCGGCACCGGCAGGCGGATCGCGGCCAGGATCGCCAGCACTTCGCGGGCGCGCGCATCCAGCGCCAGCTGCGGCCGCATCGCGTCGAAGTACGCCGCCACCTGCGCCGCGGATGCCGGCAGGCCACGCGCGCCCAGCGCCTCGGCCACGCGCCGGGTCTCGTCGTAGTAGCGGTCGGCAAGTGCCGCCGGCACCGATCGGCAGTAACGGTGGTAGCCGTGCAGGAAGCCCCAGGCCTCGGTCACGTGCACCCAGGCCAGCAGTTCCGGTTCGTTCGCCGCGTAGCGGCGCCCGTCCGGCAGCTGGCCGTCCACGTGCGCGTGGATGCGGCGTACCCGTTCGACCAGTGCCTGCGCTTGGGGCGTCGACGCGTAGGTGGTGCCGGCGACGAACGCGGTGGTGCGGCGCAGCCGCCCGACCAGGTCCTCGCGGAAGTTGGAATGGTCGTACACGCCGGCCAGCACCCGCGGATGCAGCGCCTGCAGCATCAGCGCGCACAGTCCGCCGGACAGCATGCCTGGGAAGTCGGCGTGCACCCGCCAGGTCACGCTGTCGGGTCCGAACAGGCCCGGGTCGCCTGGCGGCTGGTCGTAGTCGATGCCGCTCTGGCCGCGCGGGAACGCGTCCAGCACCCAGCGCCGGACCTGGCGGACCGCCGGATCGAGCAGGCTGTGCGGCGGGGCGGGCATGCCCGCATGGTAGTGGCAGGTCGCGGATGCGGCCGTGCAGGCGCCGCGCGGGCCCTCAGTCCGTGGCAGTCGCCGGCACCGGCGGCAGTTCCGGCGCCTGCAGGCCGGAGAACGGATCGCGCCAGGCGTCCAGCGCCTCGAGCCGGCCGTACCAGCGCGCGAGTGACGGATAGTCGTGCAGCGGCAGCCGGGCGACGTCGTTGTACGGCAGGAACGTGGCCATGCGGAAATCCGCATAGGACACCGCGTCGCCCAGCAGCCAATCACGTCGCGACAGTTCGGCGTCGAGCAACGCGGCGCCCTCGGCGAAACGCGCCAGGCCTGCTTCGAGCACGGCCGCATCGAACGGGCCCAGCCCGTAGCGCGGCCGGGTGCCGCGCTCGTAGCTGACCATGTCGCAGCCGCGGACGAAGTTTTCCTTGCCCCAGCTGAGCCACTGGATCATCGCCGGTTCCTCGCTGCCGGTGCGCCAGAAGCGCGAGCCCGCATCGCGCGCGAGCCGGCAGGCGATCGCATCGGCTTCCCACAGGCTGCCGCCGTCGGCGAAAACCAGGACAGGCAGCAGCAGGGTCGGATTGAGCGCGCGGTAGCGTTCCGCCTGGCCCGGTGCACGCGGCGCGGCGAATTCGAACGCGACGTCCGCGCCGAGGTGGCGCGCCACGGCCACGGCCAGGCGGGGGTTGGGATTGCGGCTGAACAGCAGTCTCATGGCGGGTCCTCGCACGGCACGATGGCGGCGGCCCCGGAAGGAGCCTGCCTGTGCGACGGATCCGGCTGCGCGGATTCGACAGCGGCGTGGTGTGCGCCGCGACCCTGGCCCCAGCAGGAGGCGCGGATGACGCCGGCGGACGTCTCTATCGACCGGCTTCACCGGCCTGGAGGTGGCGCCGGTACCGGCGCTCCAGATGCCACCACATCGCCGCGCCCCACAGCAGCCCGCCCAGCGGGAACAGCAGCAGCGACAGCGGCAGCAGCACGCGCAGGTCGGCGCCGGCGATGCCCCACATGAGCAGCGAGTAGATCAGGGCCGTGGTCAGGCCCCAGCCCAGCGCGCCGCGGACCAGCACGAACCGGGCCATGCCCTGCTTGCGCAGCTGCGCCCAGCGGGCGAATGGATCGGGTGTTGCGCTCACGCGGCAGCCTCCGTGTGCGGGTGTGGCCGGACTCTACCCTGCCCGGCGTGTGTGCGTCCGTCGCCGCCGGTGCTCCCGCGGTCGGCTCCGCGCAACTGACCGGCCTGCCGCATCGGCCCCGTTCCAACGCATTGAGGGCATGGCAATGGCGCCGTGTCCGCGGCAGGCGGAGGACACCATGGATGCGAAAGAGGCTTCGCTGAAGATCCGGCTGGGTCCGGCCCGGATCGACTTCAAGGGCGATGCGGCGCTGCTGAAGGGCGGCGTGCTGGACGTGGCGCGGGGCCTGGACCGGCTGCTGGTTCCGCGCATCGCCGAACGCGCCGGCACCCTCGCCCTGGACCTGGAAGCCGCCCGCGCCGTGCAGGAGGACATCCGCTCGACGCTGGATTCGCTGGCCGGAATGGGCGAGATGGAAAGCCTGCGGCTGCAGATGGCGATGGACCGGCTCGGCAAGCTGATGAGCACGCTGTCCAACCTGCTGAAGAAGACCAGCGACACGGCGGACGCGATCGTCCAGAACCTCAAGTAGGCACGGGCAGGCGCGCGGGCCCTCCGGATGCAGCGAGCAGCCGGTGGGTGCGTGTGCGGCTGCGCGAGCCCTTGCAGGCGCGACAGGCGTCGCGACGGCGGCCGCGCGCGCCGCGCCGCGACCGAACGCGTCAGTCGTCGCCGTGCCGGTAGACCAGCACCGGCACTTCGGAGTGGGTCAGCACCTTGGCGGTCACGCTGCCCAGCACCAGCGCCTTGACCCCGCGCCGACCGTGGGACGCCATCGCGATCAGGTCGCAGCCCTTCTCCTTCGCCGTGGCGATGATCGCCTCGTGCGGGTCGTCGCTGGCCTGCGACACGGTCGCGTGCTCCACGCCGGCCGCGCTGGCCCGCTCCGCGGCCTGCGCCAGCCGGCGCGCGGCCTCTTCCCTGGCGTGGCGGTCGTAGGCATCGCGCGTCTCGGCGACCTGCTCGGGTGTATACGCGATGACGTGGAACGGCTCGACCGCGGTGAACAGCGTGACCTTCGCCTTCAACGCCACGGCGAGCGCCAGCGCCTGCTCGACCGCGTAGTCCGACAGCGGCGAACCGTCGGTGGGAACCAGGAGATGCGTGTACATGGCTGCTTCCTCCGTCTGATGTGGGGGCAGTATCCCTCTCCCTGCCACGGATGATCATTGATCCAGATCAACACGGAGTGGAGGCGGACCACGGATCGCGGCCGTCCGCGCATGCGTGGCTTGCGGTGAGCGTATTCAGCTTGGGCGATGCGCGGCGATGACCATGCCGCGCGCGCCGCCACCGCGGACCTGCGTTGCCGTCGCTCAGGCCAGGTAGCGGCGGAACCACTCCAGCGTCCGCTCCCACGCCAGTTCCGCCGCCGCCTCGTCGTAACGCGGGGTGGAATCGTTGTGGAAGCCGTGGTGGGTGCCGGGATAGAAGTGCGCCTCGTAGTTCGTGCCGGCGGCCTTCAGCGCCGCCTCGTAGGCCGGCCAGGTCGCGTTGACGTTGGCGTCGTTCTCGGCGAAGTGGATCAGCAGCGGCGCCTTGATCCGCGGCACGTCCTCCGGCCGCGCCTGGCGGCCGTAGAACGGCACCGCGGCGGCCAGTTCCGGATAGGCCACCGCGGCGGCGTGCGACACGCCGCCGCCGTAGCAGAAGCCGGTGATGCCGACCTTGCCGGTGGTGCGTTCGTCGGCGAGCAGGTAGTCGATCGCGGCGAAGAAGTCGTTCATCAGCTTCTCCGGATCGACCTGGCGCTGCAGTTCGCGGCCCCTGTCGTCGTTGCCGGGGTAGCCGCCGACCGAACTCAGGCCGTCGGGCGCCAGCGCGACGAAACCGGCCTTGGCCACGCGCCGGGCCACGTCCTCGATGTAGGGGTTCAGGCCGCGGTTCTCGTGCACCACCACCACTCCCGGCACCGGGCCTTCGGCCTTGGCCGGACGCACCAGGTAGCCGCGCACTTCACCGTGGCCGTTGGGCGAGGGGTAGCGGATGTATTCGGCGACGATGTCCGGGTCGGTGAACTGCACCTGCTGGGCCAGCGCGTAGTCCGGGCCGAGCGCCGCGAGGATGCCGGCCGCGGTCAGTCCGCCCACGGCGAAGGTGCCGGCGCGGTCGAGGAACTGGCGCCGGCTGATGCGGCCGTGCACATAGCCGTCGTACAGCTCCAGCAGTTCCGGTGCGAAGTCGCGGGCGGTCAGTCGCTTCATCATCGTTTCCTGCGCATGGCGGCGAATATCCGCCACCTTGCCACAAAAGGGGTCAGGTTCATTTTCCCGTGCACGCACCCGTGTTGGGAAAATGAACCTGACCCCTTTTGTGGGCACCGCCCCAGGCGGGACGCCAGTTACGTCTCTCGCTTCCTCCCCGTCCTGCCGGTACGTCCGCAAGCCGGCAGGACGATCCATGCACGAGCGCCCGAACTACTCCTCCCGGTGGTCGACGAACTTGATCTTGAAACCCAGCTCGATGGGATTTTCCGGGTCACCGCCCGGGAAATCGCCGGTGACCAGTTTCAGCTGCGAGACAACTCCGGGCTGTGGTATGCACACGTCCGGACTGCTCATCAGGGCGGTCATGTCGACATCGATGGAGATGCCATTGCCAAGGTCGATGGAACCGCTTCCGCCAAAAGTCCTCTGCTGCGACATGTTCATTCTCCTCGTGGTGGTCCCGCTGCTGCGGGGGAAACGGCCGGGGGCGGTGTGTCGCCTTCCGGCGGTTCGGACAGCCCCGTCCGCCTGAAGACGGCATGGGTGGCTATGCGTGACTCGGGAATGCCCGCCGCGCGTGCGGCCTGGAGCGACTCGCGCGCCTGCGGGTACTGGCCCAGGACGGCAAGGGTCTGCGCGTTGTACATCGCCACTTCCCCTGGCTCGTGCGCCAGCGCCCTGGCCTCGCCGACCCGCCGCAGCGCGCCATCGCGGTCGCCAAGCTGCGCCTGGTACCAGCCCAGCGCGGCCAGTGCCTTGGCGTCGCCGGGCTTGACGTCCACGAAGCGCTGCGCAAGCAAGGCCGCCTGGGCATAAGGTTCGCGCGCCTGCGCTGCGGTCCGCGGATCCGCCTCCAGCGCGTCCCCCAGGCGCCCGAGATAGAAGAAGCCCTTGGGGTTGAGTTCGACCGCGCGGCGGTACAGCTCGGCCGCGCCCGCGTAGTCCCCTTCCTGGTAGCGCAGCGTGCCCAGGTTGCTCAACGGGCTTTCGTGGGGCTCTATCGCCAGCGAACGCCGCAGCGCCACTTCGGCGCCCGCGGTGTCGCCGGTCGTCAACAGCAGCCCGCCGTAGGTCCTCCAGTACGAGGCCACGTCCGGGCGCAACGCCACGGCGGTGCGGTACGAGGCGACCGCCTCCGGATACCGGCCCAGGCGGTACTGCTGGTAGCCCAGCTCGGCATGCACTTGCGCATTGCCCGGACTGGCCTGCAATGCCTGGCGGAAATCCCGCATCGCCTGGTCGTCGCGGCCCTGGTCGATGTGCAGCCGCGCGCGTCCCACCAGCGCCCGCCAGCGCATCCCCGGATCGTCGAGGATGGCGTCGTAGTACTTCAGCGCCTGCTTCTCATCCCCCTGCACGCGGTGGAGGTCGCCCAGCGCCAGGCTCACCTCGGCCATGGTGCGGTCCATGTTCATGGCCCGCAGGCAGGCCAGCCGCGCCGTGTCGAACGCATCGGCATTGCGCTTGGACTCGAAGTCCCACAGTTCCATCCGGCACAGGCCGGCCTGCGCCCGGGCGAAGCCCGCGTCCGCCGCCAGCGCCCTGCGGAAGTGCTCGGTGGCGGCGTTGCGGCCCTCGTCACCCTGTGCATGCAGCATCTGCCTCAGGCCGACCAGGTAGGCATCGAACGCGGTCGCGCTGCGGGTAGGCTCCAGCCGCCTGCGCAGGTTCTCGCGCTCCTCCGGCAACACTTCGACCAGCGCGTCGACCACCGCGTCGGCGATGTCGGTCTGGGTGGCGAAAATCGTGTCGGCGTCGCCGTCGTAGCTGCGCGACCACAGCGTGTAGCCGCTGCGGGTATCCGACAGCCGCGCGCTGATGCGCAGGCGCTGCCCGTCGCGGCGCACGCTGGCGTCCAGCAGCGTGGCCACGCCGAGCAGCCGGCCCAGCGCCTGGATGTCCTGGCTGCGGTCGATCGCCTCCGGCGGGCGCCACGCCGCGACCTTCAGGCCATGCACGCCGGCCAGCGCGTTCAGCATCTCCACCGACAACCCCTCGGCGAAGTAGCGGTCGTCGCGCGCGTCGCTCAGCGTAGTGAAGGGCAGCACCGCGATGGATGCCTCGGTCGCCACCGGCGGTGGGCCCGGCTCGCGCCACAGCCAGGCCACCGCTCCCAGGGCCAGCGCCGCCGCCAGCCCGGCCACCCAGGCCAGGAGCGAGGCGCCCGGCGCCTGGTCCTGCAGGCGGGGCTGTGGTCCGGCCGGGTCGTCCGCAGGCGCGACAGGCGCGGCCGGCAGCGCCGGCGCGGCCTGGATGGCATCGGCCGCCTTCACGGCCACAGGGGCTTCGGCCGCCAGCGCCGGCAGGACCGACGTGGCGCTCTCCAGCCTGCCGATGAAACGGTACCCGAGCGCGTGCTGGGTCTGGATGTAGCGCGGGTGCTGGGAGTCGTCGTCCAGCGCCGCGCGCAGCTGGGCGATGGCCCGGGTCAGCACCCCGGGGGTGACGTGGCGGTGGCCCCAGACCTGGTCCAGCAGCGCGTCGCGGCCCAGCAACTCGCCCGGGCGGCGCAGCAGGGCCAGCAGCACGGCGAAGGCCTTGGGCTCCAGCGCCAGCTCGCGGCCGTCGCGCACCAGGGTGTGCGCGGCGGCGTCGACCACGATGCCGTCGAAGCGGTAGCGCCCGCTGCCGCCGTCGCCGTCGGGGGCGGGAGGCTGGTCGGTGCCCGGCTTCATCGCCACTTCCTCATGGTTGCCTCATGGAATCAGCGAACACGCACGGAACGCTCATTCCTGCCTCATGACCCGCATCCGCGGTCCCGGGAAGCTGGCCCGGCGCCGGCGATGCCGCGCCCACCCATCCTATGGAGACGCACGATGAACGCTGTGATGACAACCCGCTCCCTGGTCCAGCCGCTGCCTGCCGTCCTGGACGCCCCCCCGTCCTTCAACCTGCTGCACCGCCGCAAGAACATCGGCGACTACCGGCCGACCTCCGCGGACCTGGCGCGCTTCAACCGCCTGCTGGCCCGCCTGGGCCGGGTCAAGGCGCCGCTGGACATCGACCAGCTGGCCACCGCCGCGCGGCAGCTGTCGGCGGCCGCGGACGAAGACGCGCCCGGCTGTATCGCCCAACGTATTACGTGGATCGAATCGGTCGCCGCCATGGCCGCCGACCCGGACTGGGAGGCCGCCAACGACGTGGCCAACTACGCCCGCCTGGTGGTCGACTACGCCAAGGACACCCGCGACCTGATCCCGGACTGGGTGCCACGGATCGGCCGCCTGGACGACGCCATCGTGGTCGAGACCGCCTGGCCGACGCTGCGCCGCGAGATGGCGTACTACCAGGACTTCCAGCGGCTGCGCGCACTGGAAGCCGGCCTGCGCGGCTGCCCGCCGGAGGAACTGCCGTTCGACCGCCGCGCCTGGGAGACGGCCCGCGACACCGAGGCCGCCCTGGTCGCCCACCGCCGCCGGGTGCGCGAGTCCAGCTACGCGCCGGCGCCGACGGCGATGTTCCGGGTCCACTGACCGCCCACCGGTCCGCGCCACCCGGCGTGCGGGCCCCGCCCGCGGTCCTGTCCGATGCCGCCCCTCGTGGGCGGCATCATTTTTTATGCCGCGTTTCTACCCGACCGCCGGGATCAGTCCCGCCACCAGGCGCGCGTCGGCTGCGGTGCGGCCAGGTCGAAACGCTCGCCCATGCGCGGCGTGGCCAGCGCGATGCCGCGTTCCGACGCCAGCGCCGCCACCCGTTCGAACGGCTCGTCCCAGGCGTGCATGGCCAGGTCGAAGGTGCCGTTGTGCACCGGCAGCAGCCAGCGGCCACCCAGGTCCTGGTGCGCCTGCACGGTTTCCTCCGGCTGCATGTGCACGTAGGCCCAGCGCGCGTCGTAGGCGCCGGTTTCCATGAAGGTCGCGTCGAACGGGCCGAAGCGGCGGCCGATCTCGCGGAAGCCGTCGAAGTAGCCGGTATCGCCGCTGAAGAACAGGCGCAGGCCCGCGTCGCCGTCGCCCGCGGGCGGATCGATGATCACCCACGATGCCCACAGCGTGCGGCCGGCGTCGAACAGCCCGCGGCCGGAGAAATGCTGCGCCGGCGTGGCCACCAGGCGCAGGCCGTCGATCCGCGCTTCCTGCCACCAGTCGAACTGCCGCACCTTGGCCTGCGGCACGCCCCACGCGACCAGCCGGTCGCCGACGCCGAGCGGCGCGAGGAACACCTCGGCCTTGTGCGCCAGCTTCACCACCGCGTCGCGGTCGAGGTGGTCGTAATGGTCGTGCGACAGCAGCACGCCGCGCAGCGGCGGCAGTTCGTCCAGTGCAATCGGCGGCGCATGGAAACGCTTCGGCCCCATCCACTGCACCGGGAACGCGCGCTCGGCGAACACCGGATCGGTGATCCACCAGCCGCCGCGCAGCTTGACCAGCAGGGTGGAGTGGCCCAGCCGGAACAGGCTGCGGTCCGGCGCCGCGTCCAGATCCGCGCGGGTCAGCGGCACCACGTCCGGAGGCGTGGCCGGCGCCGTCCCGGCCGGCTTGTTGAAGGCGAAGTCCCACAGGATCCTGGCCATCTCGCCGGCTCCCTGCGGCGGACGCGGCACCGGGTTGCGGAAACGGCCGTCGGCCGACTGCGGCGAGTCCGGGTAGTCGGCGACGGGGGACTGGGTCCTGACAACGGACAGGGTGCAGGCGCTCAAGACGAGGACTCCAAGGACGAGGACCGGGAACAGCCGGCGGCGGCAAGGCCGGCGGCGACCCGGTTCCGGCGGGGTGGCGGGGGTGGGCATGCGGGACATCCTGAAAACTACACCGTGCAGTGTAATTACAGGTTCGCGAAAAGTAAACCGTCCGGTGTAAAATCCGTGTCGATGGCCAAGCCCGACGCCCCCGCCCGCCTGACCGACCGCAAGCGCGCCGCGATCGTCGACGCCGCCGTGGCCGAGTTCCGCACCGCCGGCTACGAGGCCACCAGCATGGACCGCATCGCCGCCAGCGCCGGCGTGTCCAAGCGCACCGTCTACAACCACTTCCCGGGCAAGGAAGCGCTGTTCGCGCACATCGTCGACCGGATGCTGCTGCACGGCAGCGACGAGTACGCCACGCCCTACCGCGCCGACGCCCCGCTGCGCGGGCAGTTGCTGGAACTGGTGCGGCACAAGCTGCGCCTGCTGCACGACCCGGACTTCGCCGACCTGGCCCGCGTCGCGATCGCCGCCGGCCTGCACTCGCCGGCCCTTGCCCGCGAACTGATGGAGCGCCTCGGCCAGCGCGAGCACGCCATGACCGCCTGGGTGCGCGCCGCCGCCGCCGACGGCCGGCTCAAGGCGCCCGACCCGGCATTCGCCGCGATGCAGCTGGAATCGCTGGTCAAGGGCTTCGCGTTCTGGCCGCAGATCGCGATGGCGCAGCCGCTGCTGAGCGAAGCCGAGCAGGACGCCGTCGCCGCCTCGGCGGTGGACATGTTCCTGGCGCACTACGGCTGAGCGGCGGGGCGCTCCAGCACCGATAGTCGTCCGACCTGCTGGATGGCGCTCATGGAACGGCTGCACCCGGAACGTCCATGGCGGTTCCGCGCAACCGGACCTAGAGGCTCCGGGAGAGCGCCATCTGCGTCATTGCGCTTGTTCGGCGTTTCCTGGCGGCGACCTTTGCGTCCGCCGATGCACGAAGACGCAGGCCAGGCCGCTTGTCGACCGCCATGGCTCCGAACCCGTGGCTGCGACAGAGCCGGTCCCGTGGGATGGCGCCGGGAGCGGACCTGACCTCGTTCCTGCTCCACTCCGGCAGGAAACCACACCCTGGCCGGTGGCGGATCAGACGCGGCAACGGCGCCCATGGCCTGGGTATTGCGGTGTGGCCGTCGGCCGCGGTTTCCATACACCGCCATGACGCAGGCTGCGGGAGCATCGCCGCATGAAGACACCTGCGGACATCGACGCCGAACTGGCACGCCTGGAACGCCGACTGCCGGAACTGATCGCCCGCCACGACGGGCCGGACGTGCTCGAAGCCTTCGCCGCCGAGGCCGAGCCCCTGACCCGCGACGTGCCGGCCGAACACGAGGCCTACGTGAACTCGCGCCTGAACTGCATGCTGGCCGCGGCCGGCCTGGTTCCCGGCGAACCGGAGGGTGAGCCCTGCCCGACCGGCCTGGACGCCGCCGACCCGCAGACGCCGCGCACGCAGCCATCGACGAAGGACGACCCATGAACCGCAACGCCCGCCCACCGCTGCGCATCATGGCCGTGATCATCACTGCCATCGTCGTGTTCGGCGCGGTGCTGCTGTGGGTGTTCCTGCGCTCGGGCGCGAGCGGCTGAACCGGCCAGGCGGCATGCGCCGCCGCCGCCGCTGCGGCATCCTGCGCATACCGCTGGCGCACCGACGGCCGCGTTCCGGAGGCTTCCCATGCACGTCCTGGTCACCGGCGGTACCGGCTTCATCGGCACCGCGCTGTGCGCACGACTGCTGCAGGCCGGCCACGCGCCCGCCGTGCTCACCCGCGATCCGGCCCGCGCGCGTGCGCGACTGCCGGCGGAGGTGGCCGTATTCGGCGCGCTGGAGCAGGCGCGCGAAGTGGATGCAGTGGTCAACCTCGCCGGCGAGCCGCTGACCGACGGCCGCTGGAACGAAGCGCGCAAGGCCCGGTTCCGCAGCTCGCGCATCGACACCACCCGGCGCCTGGTCGAATGGATCGCCGCGCAGCCGCGGCCACCGCGCGTGCTGGTATCCGGCTCGGCGATCGGCTGGTACGGCCCGCGCGACGACACCCCGCTGGACGAATCGGCGGCGCCGGGCGAGGACTTCGCCGCGCGGCTGTGCCGCGACTGGGAAGCCGAAGCGATGCGCGCCGAGGCCCTGGGCGTGCGCACCTGCCGGGTGCGGACCGGCATCGTGCTCGGCCGCGGCGGCGGCGCCCTGGCCAAGATGCTGCCGCCGTTCCGGTTCGGGCTGGGCGGCCCGATGGGCGACGGCCGCCAATGGATGAGCTGGATCCATCGCGAGGACCTGGTCGGCCTGGTCCTCTGGCTGCTGGAGCGCGACGCCGCGCAGGGCGCCTGGAACGGCACCGCACCGGCGCCGCGGACCAACCGCGAGTTCGCCCAGGCCCTGGGCCGCGCCCTGCATCGTCCCGCAGTGCTGCCCACGCCGGCACCGGTGCTGAAGCTGGTGTTCGGCGAGATGGCCCAGCTGCTGCTGACCGGCCAGCGCGTGCTGCCGGCACGTGCGCTGGCCGAGGGCTTCGCGTTCCGCTTCCCGACGCTGGAGCAGGCGCTGGACGACCTGGCCTGTTACGGAACCAGGGCGGCGCACTCTCCGCGCCGTGAAAGCGGGTACGCCGCTCCCGTTGCACTGTTTGACAGTCCCCGGCGCGCCACCACAGCATCCGTGCACCGCCTTGCAGGGGACATCATGGACCGTCGTACTTTCCTGGCCACGGGCAGCTTCGGCATGGTCGCCACGCTGCTGCCCGGTGCCGCCGGCGCAGCCGCGGCAATCACCACGACGCCGGACGACCTGTTCCGGCGCATCGATTTCGTCTCCGACGGCCTCGGCCTGGATCCGCGCGAGTACGCCGCGCGCCTGCACGAAGTCGTCGCCCGCGATGGCCTGGCGGCGGACTACTACTCGCGCGGCGGTGTGGTCGAGCAGCTGGAGCGCAGCTTCGCCCGCCTGCTCGGCAAGCCCGCGGCGATGTTCGTCGCGACCGGCACGCTGGCCAACCACCTGGCCGTGCGCCGGCTCGCCGGCGGCGACCGCCGGGTACTGGTGCAGGCCGAGAGCCACCTCTACAACGACAGCGGCGACGGCGCCCAGGCCCTGAGCGGCCTCAATCTCGTCCCGCTCGCCGCCGGACAGGCCACGCTGCCACTGGACCAGGTGCAGGCCTGGGTCGAGCGCTCGCGCGGCGGGCGCGTGCGCAACGACGTGGGCGCCATCTCCATCGAGACCCCGGTGCGGCGGCTCGACCACGCCATGGCCGACTTCGCCGAGCTCGAACAGGTCAGCCGCTACGCACGAGCGCAAGGCATCGGCCTGCACCTGGACGGCGCCCGCCTGTTCACCCTGCCGCTCCATTCCGGCCGCGCCGTGCACGAATACACCGCCCTGTTCGACACGGTCTACGTGTCGCTGTGGAAGCATTTCAACGGCGCCAGCGGCGCGATCCTGGCCGGCAGCGGGGAATTCATCGATGGCCTGTTCCACGAACGGCGCATGTTCGGCGGCGCCCTGCCCGCCGCCTGGCCATCGGTCGCCCTGGTCGCCGACTACGCGGCCACCTTCGAGGCCGACTACGCCCGTGCCTGGAGTGCGGCCGACGCGCTGATCGAGCGCCTGCAGGCCAGTGGCCGGTTCACGGCGCGCAAGCTGCCCGGCGGCACCAGCCGCTTCTTCCTGTCGGTGGCCGGCGTCGACCCGGCAGCCTTCGCCGAACGCGTCCGGCGGCGCGGCATCGTGCTCGCGCAACCGCGGCCGGACACCGGCGAGTTGCCGCTGCAGGTGAATGCGACTCTGCTGCGGACCGATCCGGCCGAGCTCGCTCGGCGATTCATGGAGTCACTGCCGGAGGCATGAAAACACGTCTTCGATGACGCCGGAGATCGCGTGCGTCGATCTCCATGCCGCATGCCTACTCGCCCAGCAGGAACTCCAGCGGAATCTCCAGACGCTGCGCCCAGCTGGTCTCGTTGTGCTCGGCGCCCTCGAAGACCCGGCTCTCGAAACCGCGCCCCTTCACGTAGCCCCGTTCCTCCAGGAGGCGGTCGACCTGGTCCTGGTAGACCCCGTAGCTCGCGTCCAGTGTTTCGGTACCCCGGTCGAGATAGAGGCGATGCGTGGCGGGATCGGGCAAGCGGGTGCGCAGGTACTCGACCGTGATGCCGTCGCCGATCGGCCAGTGGGTCGACAGCGCGGCGGCGGCGCCGAATACCTCCGGGTACTCCGAGATGGCGTACAGAGAGATCAGCCCACCCATGCTCGACCCCATGATGAAAGTGTCCTCCGGCCCCGGCCCGGTGCGGTAGTGCGCATCGACGTAGGGCTTGAGTTCCCCGACGATGAACCGGAGATAGGCATCGGACCGGATGTCCTGCTCGCCGACCAGGGCACCACGGCTGGAACCGACGGGCCGGTCCCGCGCCTGGGCCATCCGGTAGGCCGCCTCGGGCATGTACTCGCCGGTGCGGTTGGACGTGTTGTCGATGGCCACCACGATGGCCGGGCGGATCCGGTCCTGGGCGAGCAACCGTTCCATCGCCAGCTCGGTCTCCCAACTGCCGAAGCCCGAACCGCTCGACGGCGCGCGGGCGAACACGTTCTGGCCGTCGTGCATGTACAGCACCGGATAGCGCCGGCCCGGCTCCGGGTAGCCGGGTGGCAGCCATATCCGTACCGCCCGTTGCGGCACGTGGCGGGAAGGCAGCAGCAGCGTTTCCTGCAGGTGGCCCTGCCCGGCACCGTCGTGGCCCCAGGCCTGCACCGGCGACAGCAGCAGCAACAGCCACAGCACGGCATACCACCGGACGATTCCACGCACGACGCGACTCCTGCTCATTCGACCGACCGGTAACGGTTCCGGATCTCCTCGGCCATGCCGGCGAGGTGCGCGCGGAAGCCGGCCAGGTCCCGCGGCGGCGACTTCCAGTCCGGATCGGGATAGTTCCGCAGCGCCTCGGCGATGTTCGACGCGTCCACGAAGCCGGGATCCACGGTGGCCGGCTCCAGTTCCCGGAACGGCGCCAGGAACAGGTACCCGTCGAACAGGTCCGCCATCGTGAAGTCGGGATGGCACATCGCGTAGTAGCTGCGGTCGGGCAGCGCGCCCATGGCCGCGTTCTTCAGGTCGAATCCGCGCGGCGCATTGCCCAGCTCCGCCATGATCCGTTCGATGGCACCCTGCGCCGGCTGCACCAGGGCGGGTTGGCGGCCGGGCAGGTTCGGGAACGGCTGGTGCACCAGCACGCTGACGACGCGGTCCGGATGCCGCCGCAGCAGGCGGTTGCCGAGCCAGTTGGCGTCGAACCCGCAGAAGCCTTCGTTGTTGTCCTCCACCCGCGGCATGGCGTAGCGGGTGAACGCATGCGGTGTGCCGGTGAGTACCAGGGCCTTTTCCCCGCGCCGGAGGACCTGGTCCTCGATCACCCGCGCGCGAAAGCCGTCGACCGTCCCGCGCCAGAACACCCGCTGCAGCACGTCCGGCGTGCGCGGCGCGGCGAACTCGTGCCACCGGTACACATAGCTCATGTTGACGATGCGGAACGGCGGCGCACCGGCGGGCAGGCTGCGGTTGAGGCGCCAGGCGGCTTCGTACAGGTCGCGGTACTCGACCCAGCTCCACGCGCTGTTGTAGCGGAACATCAGCCGCTTCAGCGCGTCGGCGTCGTACCCCGGTGAAGTCAGCAGCCGGTCGAGCTCATGCTGGTCTTCCTCGGCCCCGAACTCCACGACCAGGTTGTGGACACCGGCGCGGTGGAGCTGCGGGACCAGGTCGCGCACGAACGCCAGCGTCTGCCGGATCGCATGGTCCTCGCCGAGCAGGACCAGGTCGGCATCCGCGAACTGGTCGAGGATGTACGCCTCGGCGGACCGCCGGTCCGCGGCCAGCATGGCCGCATGCTCCACATCGGAGACGGACGCCGCGGCCTCCCCGGCCAGGCACAAGGTCAACGCCAACAGCAAGCCCCTCACCGATCCCACCTCGAGCGCAACCGTGATCGCGGGACGGCAGGCATGCCCCGTCCCTGGCCGCGACGACGGTAGCCCGCGCCGGAGCGGCCGTGCAACGCGAATACGTATGCAGGACATGCGGGGTCAGGAAGAAGAACGGAGCCCCTGTCCGTCGCACTCCGCTTCAGCGGCGTCCTGGATGGCAACGCGCGCCGTGCGCCCAACGGCGGCTGAATGCTGGCCACCGGTCGATCCAGCGGACCGCAGCACGGGCGTAGTGTCGGCATTGGGGCAACCGGCCTCGCTGCAAGGAGCGACCCATGGCGTTCAGTAGCGCAGGAAGTACCGGACCGCTGGCGGAGATCAACGTCACCCCGCTGGTGGATGTGATGCTGGTGTTGCTGATCATCTTCATCGTGACCGCGCCGATCGTGGCCCGGCCGATCGACGTGGCGTTGCCGCAAGCCACCGACCGCCGCATCGAGCGTCCCGACCCGCCGCCACCGGTCGAACTGCGCCTGGACGCGGCCAACCAGCTGACCTGGAACGGCACGCCCATCGGCGCGGGCGAACTGCGGGCGCGCATGCAGGCACAGGCCCAGTCCCACGCCGGCAACCTGCCGGAGCTTCGCATCGCCAGCGACCCCGACAGCCAGTACGAGGCATTGGTGAGGATCCTCGCCGCGGCCGACGCCACCGGGATGCGGCGCATCGCCTTCGTCCGCTAGCCGGCAGAGGTCACGGCCCGCCCGCTCGCGCGGCGGGGGGCCGCTGGCCACCCGCCGTGGCCCTGGCGCGATCGGTTTTCGGACCCCGGTCCTCGAGGTCAGCGGTCGCGCCTGGGCAGCGGCAGGATCATCGGCACGCGGCGCTGGTACTCACGGTAGGTGTCGCCGTACTGCGCGACCAGGTCGCGTTCCTCCAGGCACTTCACCGCGACCAGGATGTAGCCGGTGGTGGCCAGCGCGAACAGCAGGTGCCCGAGCGTCATCGTCGGCGTCGCCCAGAACGCGACCAGGAAGCCGAGCATCAGCGGATGGCGGACGATGCGGTAGTAGGCGCGGGTCACGAACGGCGCGTGGCCGTCGGGCCGGCGCCGGCCGCGGCTGTACTGCCATACCTGCTTGAGCCCGAACAGGTCGAAATGGCTGATGACGAAGGTGCCGGTGAGCACCAGCAGCCAGCCCAGCGCCGACAGCGCGTACAGGAAGACTCGCGCGGCCGGGTTGCCGACGTGCCAGACCAGCTGCGGCAGCGGCTGCCAGAACCAGAACAACAGGATCAGCGCCACGCTCGTCAACAGCACATAGGTGCTGCGTTCGATCGGTTCGGGCACGAACCGGGTCCACCAGCGCTTGAACCCCGGCCGGGCCATGCCGCTGTGCTGCACGGCGAACAGCGTGAGCAGGGCGAGGTTGACCAGCAGCGCGCGGACCACGCCATCGCCCGTGCCGGAGTCGATGTGCTTGGGTACGCCCAGTCCGGCGACGAAGCCGATGGCGTAGAGGAACGTGACCAGGAACACCGCGTAGCAGACGGCGCCGTAGAGCAGGACGGACAGGCGGGCCATGCGACCACCTCGGACGTGGATGGATTCGTCCAGCGATTGTGGCCGCCGCCTTCATGGCGACGACAGATGAACCTTGTCCCGGTTGCGGCCGGATTCTCCGCCGGCCCGGGACGAATGTCCCGACTAGCGCAACAGTCCGTGGCGATGCGCATACACGATCGCCTGGGCCCGGCTGCGCACGCCGATCTTCCCGTACAGGTGCGAGACGTGGTTGCGCACGGTCTTTTCCGAGATCCGCAGTTCCGCGGCGATCTGCGCATTGCTGGCGCCCTCGCCCAGCCGGGCCAGTATCTCGCGTTCGCGGCGGCTCAGGCCCTCCAGGGTGGCCACCGTCGCAGCGGATGCGGCGATGCCCTGCCCGGTGAACTCGCGCACGGCCTGGCAGAACTGTTCCCAGGCCGGCTCGTGCTCGAGCAGGACATGGTTCGGCGAATCCAGGGTGACGAAATCGGCGCCCGGGATGCCGCTGGCCAGCCGGCGCCCTTCGGACAGCGGCACTACTTCGTCGCGGGTCGCATGCAGGACCAGGGTCGGCGTGGCGACCCGCGGCATGAACTCGCGCGCATCCATTTCCGCACGCGCCGCGATCAGCCGCGCACCGATCTCGGCACGGGTGGACTTGCGGCACAGGTCGTTGAACCAGGCGATCTGCTCCTCGGTGCCCCCGGGAATGAAGCGGGAAGTGAACAGCTGGCGGAAGGCGGGATTGGGTTTGTCCCAGCCGAACCGGGCCAGCTGTTCCATCAACTGGTACAGGTGCGACGATTCGGCGTCGCCGCGTCGCTTGGCGCCCAGCACGTAGCCGCCGTAGAGGATCAGGTGCGAGACCCGCTGCGGGTGGCGCGCCGCGTAGGCCACGGCGGTAGCCGCGCCCTGGCTGATGCCGAGCAGGACGAAGGGCTGCGGCAGGCCGGCCGCATCGACCACCGATTCGAGATCTTCCAGCCAGCGTGGCAGCGACAGTTCGCCCGCGTCCCAGTCGCTCAATCCGCAGCCACGCTCGTCATAGCGCAGGTAGCGGTAGTGGCCGGAAAGGAACCGCACCCAGTGGCGCCAGACCGGGCTGTCAGGGTCGTACTCGAGGTGGGTCAGCCAGTTGGAGGCCTTGACCAGCGGCATCCCCTGCCCGCTGACCGTCCAGGCCAGGCGAACGCCATCGCTGGCGGTGAGCAGATGGGTGGGTGGCTTCATGGCCGGCGCTGTCCAGCGGACGGAGAAACGAAGGAACGGTCAGCCGATCTCCACGTTGGCATACCGATCGTGCGCGTCCTTGACCTCGCTGCGCTTGCCTGGCGAGGGCCGGGGCGCCGGCTTCTTCTTCGGTGCGACGGTCCGGGACGCCGTCTCCATGGTGGGCCGCTTCACCGCGGACTGTTTCTTCACCGCTGACGCCGATGCGTTCTTCGATACCGCCCCTGCCGGCTTGCGGGGCGAAACGGGCTGGGTGGTCCTGGACATCACGGGGCCTCCGGACGGTCCTGCGCGCTGGCAAGCGACAGACGCATGTTACGCCCACCAACCGCGGTCCGGGACCCTTCCCAAAAAGGGGTCAGGTTCATTTTCCCGGCTATCCCAAGCCAAGGAATGCAGGGAACGCAAGGAACGCAAGGAACGCAAGGAACGCAAGGAAATGTACCTGACCCTTTTTATGGACATAGTGGACTCGGCCCGCGGGTGCGCCTGGAGAGGCTGCCAGTAAAAGGGGTCAGGTTCATTCGCCAGGAGAGGCTGTGGACCAGCGACCGGAAGGCAGCCCTGGAGTTGCGGAGAGTTGGTGCCCCGAGGAGGCCGCCGCCGGAGCCGTGAACGTTGCATTGATCCCCAGGTCACGGCTGGATCACTCCCGCCGGGTCAACCTGAGCACCGCTTCCCGATGCTGGAGATCCGCGATGAGCATGCTCAAGACCCTGGCCCTGGGCGTTGTCGGCCTCCTCGCCTACCAGGCCTGGCAGCGCCGCAAGGCCACGGCACCGACGGCCGCCGTGCCCGATGCCGGCGACCGGACCCCGCCGCATGGCGACCCCGTGTTCGCCGGCGCCGATCCGGACCTCGCGTACGCGCCGCGCGCGGCGGCGCAGTCGAGCCGCGGCTTCGGCGAGCCTTGAGGTCGCGGCCTTCGCTACGGCACGCGGTGGAAGGTGATGGTCTGCAGGATCGGCGTGCCGTCGCTGCCGAAGAAGGCCTTGGTCTCGGTCAACGTCCCGCTGTCCGCGGCCACCGAATAGATGCGCGTGGAAGCCGGCGCTCCGTCGTCGACCAGCTGCATCACCAGCACGTTCGGGGCAGGCATCTTCATCGCGGAAACGTCGGCCCAGTAGTTGCCGGCGATCGATCCCGGTGTGCCGTCGAGCGGCAACGTCGCCTCGGCGCGCATGGTTTCGCCGCTCTGATGCACGATCTCCACGTGCGTGGCCCAGTTCCCGTTGCCCGCGTCCTGGAACTCGAGGATCACGCTCTTCGGCCGCGCTTCTGGTGGTATCGGCAATGTCGCGACCTCGATGGCCCAGCGACCCACCAGCGGAGACACGGCCGATTCGGCATGTGCAGGTGTGGCCTGGAACGCGACCACAGCCAGCAAGAGGGCGAACGTCGTCTTCATGGGGAGTTCCCTTGGGATGGGTCGACTTGTTGCTTCGGGCCTAGGAACCGATCAAAAGGGGTCAGGTTCATTTTTCCCAACCCTCCCAAGCGAAGGAATGCAAGGAAATGTACCTGACTCCTTTATGGGCCCCTTCTTCGGCTTCGGGACCGGGACGGCTTAGGTCCGCAAGGGGCGTAGCGGGGGTACCACGTCGCCGGATCAGGATGTCGGCACGGCCTCGATCTCCACGCCCTCGGCCAGGATCCGGTATTCGACCGGCGAAACCTCCAGCCCCTTGCTGTCCTCGCGCAGGTGTTCGAGCTGCTCGGGCGTGAGTTCCTTGCGCGAGAGCACACCGACCGCCTCCGCGTGACCGCTGCTGTCCTTCGGGATCAGGAACGCGTGGTCCTTGAACATCACCCGCGCGGTCTGGCCGTTGTCCTCCAGCACGATCCAGCAACCCTTGGCCTGGCAGACCTGGGTGATGCGGCCGCTATAGCGCTGCTGCTTTCCTGCGTGCTGGTCGAACGCGGCCAACGCCTCGGACAGGGGCACTGCCGCGGTGTCGGGCAACGGTTCGCCGTAGCGGACAGGCTCACCGGCATGGGCAAGGCCCGCCGCGGTCAGCAGGACGACAGGAAGCAGGACGCTGCGCATGATCGGCTCCGGATTGGTTTTCCGGAAAGGATACGCCGCGCGACGGGAAGAATCAGGAGACCCAAAAGGGGTCAGGTTCATTTTCCCGACTCTCCCAAACGAGGGACGCAAGGATATGGACCTGTCCCCTTTTTACTGGCCCCTTTTTCTGAAGTAAATGTACCCGACCCCTTTTATTGACCCCTTTTATTTTCGTGCAGCGGCATTCGAGCGGCCCGGCAAGCATCTGTCCGGCCATGCGCTTATTTCCCCCGTCCCCTTTGGCCTGTTCACCACTGCCGCTGCAGGTAGGCCGAATGTACCCAGCCGGTGACCGTGGCGCCCGCCTGGGCGCGACTGCCTTCACGGACGACCTGGACGTAGGCCCAGTCTCCCTCGTGGCGCAGTGCCTCCACGAGCGTGCCCTGCTGCAGCTGGCCCGGTGGATCGACCAGTTCGTAGCTCGTGGCCGGACCGCCGCGCAGGTTCAGGCGCGAGGCGCTCACCTTGTAGCGCGGTTGCGCCGATTCGCGTCCGTAGTCGTCGACCAGCGACCGGAAGCTGTCCAGCGGGAACGCCGGCCCCGGATCGGTCTTCCACCCCCGCGTGTCGACTTCTTCGTGCGTGACGATCTCGTGGATCGGATAGGCCCTGGCGATCGCCAGGCAGATCTGCCGACTGGTATCGAGTTGCGCATCGGTGTACAGCGGCCAAGCCAGCTCCCCGCTCCCGACCCTGCTATTGCGCGCCAGCAGATAGCCGCCGTCCGACTGCAGCTGGCGCGTGCTGCGTCTGTTGCCGTGGTAGTCGACCCAGCCACCGTGGCCGTCGGGCTTGAGCCAGCCGGGATTGAGCAGCTCGATGCCGATCGCATGGCTGTTCAGGTCCGCAACCGTGCCCAGCCGCGACGGTCCAGCGTGCCAGGCCCGCCGGTTGAACGGACAGATCTGCCAGGCCTTGCCGTCGCGCCCGACCAGGATGTGGGCGCTCGACTCGGTATTGCCGCTGCCGCCGGCCCTGCCTAGCAGCCAGGCCAGGTTGTTTTCCGCGCTCCAGCCGGTCGTGTAATGCATCACGATGAATCGCGGCTTGATGGTCTTGCCCTGGCTGTAGTTGCTGGTGTGCTTGTGCCAGAGCGCATCGATGCGATGGTTGACGACATCCATTTCCACTCCTCCTGCGGGACAAGGAACGACGGCCGCCGGATCCGACCGCACCGCCGTCGACCGGAACAACGCGTCCTGCAAAGCGAGGCGGACATCCTGCGCCGCGGCCCCGCAGGCGGTACCGGCATACAGGGCGCGGAAAGCAAAACGCCGGCACGGGGCCGGCGTTGCATAAAAGGGGTCAGGTTCATTTCCCGGATTTCCTCAACCCAGAAATGAACCTGACCCCTTTTCTGCTTGAGCTCAGTGCACGGTCACCACGATCGGCTCGCCGCGGGTGACGATCAGGGTGTGCTCGAACTGCGCCGAGCGGTTGCCCGGGGCCGCCAACAGCGTCCATCCATCGTCGGCCTCGTCCACGAGGCGGCTGCGGGTGGAGAGGAACGGCTCGATGGTGATCACCAGGCCCTCGTGCAGCACGCGGGTATCGTCCGGGTCGTAGTAGCCGGCGATCTGGCCCGGCTCTTCGTGCAGGGCCCGGCCGACGCCGTGGCTGGCCAGGTTCTCGATCACCCGGAAGCCGAAGCGGCGCGCGGTCGCCTCGATCGCCGCGCCGATGCGGTTCAGCGGCTGCCCGGCGCGCGCCACCTTCAACGCCTCGGCCAGGGCGGTGCGCGACGCATGGCACAGGCGCGTGTCGCGCGCCGAGGCCGAGGGCAGCACCCGGGTGCCGCCGGTGTCGGCGAAGTAGCCGTCCAGCTCGGCGGACACGTCCACGTTGAGCACGTCGCCGGGCCGCAGCACGCGCGCGCCCGGGACGCCGTGCGCGGCCTCCTCGTTGACACTGATGCAGGTCGCGCCGGGGAAGCCGTAGGTCAGCCGCGGCGCGGGCTGTGCGCCGGCTTCGGCCAGCAGCCGTTCGCCGATCACGTCCAGCTCGGCGGTGGTCATGCCCGGCCGGGCCGCGGCCAGCATCGCCTCGCGCACGCGCGCGACGATGCCGCCGATGCGCTGCAGGGCCTCGATGTCGGACTGGGATTCGATGGTCATGGCGGGATTCTATCGCACACGCCACGCATCAAACGGGCTGTCCAAGGGTGGCTACTTCGATGATCTCTTGATCCAATCGGTAGCTACGGAGAACGTCTCAGGCATGTTGTTGTGCCCCAGGCTGGAGAACAGAACGTAGTCGTACCCATGCCCGGCGTCCCGCAGTTTTTGCAGGTTCTGGATGGACAGGTCGACCGGGATGCTGCCATCTCGCCCCCCGAATATCCAAAGCCCGGGAATCCCGAGTTTCGCCAGGCTTTCATTCGGATCCGAATCCTTCCCGAGGAAATCGGGCCAGATGTATTTTTGCTTTCTTGAATCCAAGGCCTCGGAGTAACTTGGAACCCTCTTCCCGTCCAGGTCCCCCGTATATTTGCTGAAGATGTCCTCTTCACTGACCTTGCAGACAGGCCCGCTCCACAGGACCATGAAACTCGCGACGCCACTTTTCTCCGCAGCCAGGGGAACGATCCATCCCGCCTGACTGATCCCTGCCAGACCCACAGGCACACCCTCCAAGGCAGGGTGACTGGAGAGCGTGTTCAAGGCCGACACCGCGTCGTCCGCCAGAAGGACTATGTTCCTTTCACCAACGCTCTGCTCGCCTTCGTACTCGCCCCCCGACCTGCCGACGCCCCGCTTGTCGTAAACCAGGGCCGCCACACCTTCCCTGGCGAAACCCTCGGCCCAGCGCATGTTCCTTGTCTGCTTTCCCGAGCCATGCACGAACACCACGGCGGAATGTATCTCCCTGTCGACGGGAAACACTATCGATCCAGACAGCCTGTCGCCGTGGCTGATGAATTCGACATCCTCGATCCTATGGTTCTCGCCATGCACCCCGAGGCTGTGGAGGAACAGGATCACCATCAACAGGGCTTTTTTCATGGATGTCCTCCGTGGATCCAGGCAGCGGGCAAGACCCGTCGGCAGCAGGCCGGCCGGATGCATCGCATTCCCCAGGCTGGCAGACCGGGAGGCTATCGGGGCACCCATACCCGGCAAACCGCAACCGACCGGACGCAGCCCACGCCGACGAAACCGGGTAATTCGCGGACAGGACGCCCCACGTCCAGCTGGCCAGCGCCAGAACTGCGCCTAAACGGGCCCTCTCCAGGAAGGCCTGAACGATTCGCCTTTTTTGCTCGTCATTCCCGCGAAGGCGGGAAGCGCTTCACAGCAGGTGCTCGCGGAAGAACCGGGTCATCTCCATCGTCGACTTCACCCGGTTGGCCTCCTTGCGCCAGCCGTGGCCCTCGTCCGGGAACAGCACGAACTCGACGTCGACGCCGCGCTGCTTGAGCGTGTCGACGATCTGCTCGGCCTCCACCAGCGGCACGTTGGTGTCGTTGGCGCCGTGCATCACCATCAGCGGAGTGCGGACGCGGTCGAGCTTGTGGATCGGCGACAGGTCGCGCAGCAGCTGGCGCTGGGTCTTCGGGTCGCCGTACTCGCCGGCGGAGATCGCCCCCATCCACGGCGTGCTCTGCGAGAAGAAGGTCTCGAAGTTGACCATGCCGAACAGGTTTACCGCCGCGGCGAAAGTCTCGGGGAACTCGGTGACGCCGACCATGGTCGCGTAGCCGCCGTAGCTGCCACCCATGATGCCCAGCCGTTGCCTGTCGCCGATGCCCTCGCGCACCAGGAACTCGGCGGTGGACTGGATGTCGCGGTTGGCGTCGAAGCGGCCTTCATGATTGTCCATCTGCATGAACGCCTTGCCGAAGCCGGACGAGCCGCGGATGTTCGGCGCGAACACGCCGATGCCACTGGCCAGCAGTGCCTGGTAGTCGGCGCGGAAGGCGGGCCGCTCCTGGCTTTCGGGGCCGCCGTGGAAGCTCAGCACCACCGGGCCCGGGGCCTGGAAGTCCTTCGGCAGGTACAGCCAGCCCGACAGTTCCAGGCCGTCGTGGGCGGTGTAGGTGCGCAGTTCCGGCTTGACCAGCTGCGCCAGGTCCACGCCCGGATGCGGGCTCCAGGTCAGGCGCGTCCAGGTGCCGGCATCGAGGTCCAGCCGCCACAGGTCCGCGGGCGCCTGCGAACCGGACAGCGTCAGCACCACGCTGCGGCCGTCGGGGGCGAAGTCGATGCCGGACACCAGTTCGGACGGCGCCGCCGGCAGCGGCGTGCGCCGGCCGCTGCGCAGGTCGATGCGCTCCAGCTCGTTGCGCCCGGCGATGTTCCAGACCAGCAGCGCGGTCTGTTTGTCGTCGCTCAGGGCGAAGCCCTGCAGTTCGCCGTCGTCGCGGCTGGCCAGGGTCTGCGGTGCGGAAGGCTTGCCATCCGCGCCGATGGCCAGGCGCGCGAACACCGTGCGGTCCAGGCCCAGGTTGTGGTTGAGATAGACCGTCGACGCATCGGCACCAAACAGCCCGTCGACGCTGGCCGAGCCTTCGTGCGGGGTCAGCAGGGTGCTCTTGCCGGTGGCCAGGTCGTCCAGCCACAGGTTGCTGTTGCCGCGTGTGACCAGCCGCGTCACCAGCGCCTGGTCGCCGATGATGTCGAGCGCGCTGCCGAGACCTTCCATCTGGATCGTGTTGCGGGCCTTGCCGGTCTGCGGATCCCAGATCCAGACATCCATGCTGGCGGCATCGCGCACGTTGCTGCCGAACACGTAGCGGCCGTCGCGGGTGAAATCGCCGACGAAGGTGTTGGCGTCGCCGTCGTCGTCGATCGCGCGCGTCCCGGTGCCGTCCGCGGAGGTGAGCAGCAGGGCCGCGTTGTAACCGCCGCCGGGCGACACCGCGTAGGCGAGCCTGCCGTCCGGTGACCAGCGCACTCCCGAAGCGGGGTCGGTGCCCGACGTCACCGCCCGCGGATAGCCGCCTTCGGCCGGGATCCGCCAGACCTGCGGCACGCCGCTGAGGTTGGTGATGTAGGCGATCTGCCTGCCGTCCGGCGAATACTGCGCGCCGCTGGCGCTACCGACGCGGCCCATGGCCGCGATGCGCGCCTCGAGCTCGGGGTCGGCGGCGGGCGCGGCGGATGCGGGTGCCGACAGCAGGGCCGTGGCCAAGCAGGCGGCCAGTGATGCGGAGCGGAGCAGTTGGGTCATGACGGGGTCCCCGGTCGTCGATGGCAGCGCTCAGGGTATACGACGCGGGCCAAAGGGGCCGGAGGCAGCCAGACCCCTTTAGCCAAATGAACCTGACCCCTTTTCTTGCTGGCTCCTTTCAGAAATGAACCTGACCCCTTTTGGGCTCCCTCTTTGCAGATCGCGAGTAGCGACACCTTTCCCGTCAGGATCGCTCTGGTTGGCGGTTCAAGCAGATATTTCCTCTAGCCCCTTCTTCAGTCGCGTTCCGGGATGGTCCAGCGGTAGATCGTGCTGGGCGGAATTTCGACCGTCTGCTCGGGCTGCCAGTCGCCCATGCGGAAGTCGTGGCTGACGATCCGCGTGCCCGGCTTGAGTTCGGCCAGCAACTTGGGCCGCAGTTTCTCGTTGAGGCTGTCCAGCAGGTACAGGGTGACCACGGTGGCCTCGCTGAAGTCGGCTTCGAACAGGTCCTCCTCGCGGAAAGTGACCAGGTCGGCGACGCCGGCTTCCCGTGCATTGGCATTGGCCTCGCGGATGCGCTCGGGATCGATTTCGATGCCGGTGCCGCGCACGCCGAACTTCCTGGCGGCGGCGATCGGGATGCGGCCATCGCCGGAGCCGAGGTCGTAGAGCACGTCGCCGCGCTTGACCTCGCCCAGCTTGAGCATGGCCTCGACCACGTGTTCGGGCGTGGGCACGTAGACCACATCCGGGGTGCGGCGTGGCTGCGCCACCTCACCGGAGGCAAGGGCTTCGGCGGGATCGCCGAATGCATTCACTGCCGGGAGCGTCTGCACGCCGTCGGCCAGGCTTGCGTCCGTGCTGCTGGTGCCGTCGCTGCAGCCTGCCATGAGCAGGGCCGAGAACAGAAGAGCGAATCGGGAAAGCGGTATGGCGGTCATGTCGCTGCCTCGCGGGAGTGGAATGGTCATGGATTTCGTACATCGTGCGTGGACGATGGACGCGGGTTGAACACCAGCAGCAACAATCCGCCGATCGCCAGCACGGCCACGCCCACCAGAGCGCCGATACCGGTATAGGCCAGGCTGGAATAGAGCAGGTAGGCGCTGGTGGCGCAGAACAGCAGCGGCAACAGCGGGTACAACGGCACCCGGAAGCCACGCGGCGCGTCGGGGTCGCGCCGGCGCAGCACCAACAGTGCAATGCCCACCAGCAGGAAGAACAGCCAGAACACCGGCGCGGTGTATTCGACCGCGGTGCCGAAACCGTCGCGGGCCAGGGCGCCCACGCCGACCAGCAGCAGGGCCAGTGCTCCTTGCACGAGCATGGCGGTGCGCGGCGAGCCGCTGCGCTGGTCCCAGCGGCCGATCCAGGCCAGCGCCGGGAAGTCGCGTCCTGCGGCATACGCGCTGCGTGCACCGGTGATCATGGTCGCATTGGCGGACGTCAGTGCCGCCACCACCACCAGTACGCTGATCGCCGCCGCGCCGGGCGCACCCAGGACCACGTGCATCGCATCGGCCGCCACCGCATCCGATCCGGCGATGCCGCCAAGTCCCAGCACCTTTAGGTAGGCGAAATTGACCATCAGGTAGAGGATCGCCACCGCCGCCAGGCTGCCGGTGAGGATCCGCGGCATGACCCGGCGCGCATCGCGGACCTCGGCGGTCACGTATACCGCTTCGCTCCAGCCGCCGTAGGTGAGCAGCACGAACACCAGGATCAGGCCGTAGCCGTTGCCGCCGGCCACGGCCAGCGGATCGACCGGCGCGTCGGGCGCCAGCAGCAGGCAGACGGCCACGATCAGCACCAGGCCTAGGATCTCCACCACGGTCAACCAGTTCTGGGTTCCGCTGCCCTGGCGCATGCCCAGCCAGTTGATCGTGGTCAGCGCCACCACCGCCACGGCCGCGTACACGGTCGCCGACCATGGCCCGATGGGCAGCAGTTGCGCCAGGTAGTCGCCGACCACGAAGGCAAGCAGGGCGATGGAGCCGGTCTGGATCACCGCCAGCCTGGCCCATGCGTACAGGAAAGCCAGGCGCCTGCCGAAGGCCCGGCGCAGGTAGCTGTAGTCGCCCCCCGCTTCGGGGTAGGTGCTGGCGAGTTCGGCGTAGCACAGGGCACCGATGATCGAAAGCACGCCGCCCACCAGCCAGGCCGACAGGAACACCAGTTCGCTGGACGAGCCAGCGGCGACGAGCGAGGGCGTGCGGAAGATGCCGGCCCCCACCACGATGCCGATGGCGATGGCGAATGCGCTGCGGGCGTGCAGCGTCGGCCTGGGCACAGCGGCGGAACTGGCGGCGGGGGCTGTCACGGTAACCATCGCGATCCTGTCAATGGGCGACGGAAACCGGGGCACGCCGCAAATTCACGTAGAGGCGTCAGTCAACCAGTCACAGGGTTTGCTGTCCGTGAATGCGATGTCAACGAACGCCCCACGTCCTGCCTGCGCATCGGCGTGATGCGCACCGCGCAAAGCGCAAAGGGGTCAGGGAGACACAGGAAATGAACCTGACCCCTTTTTGGCTCAGCGCGCGCGCTCCTCCTGGATCCAGGCATCGACCCGCTGCTCGAGCAGTGTCATCGGCATCGAGCCGGCGCCCAGCACCACGTCGTGGAAGCCCTTGAGGTCGAACTTTGGGCCGAGCTCGGACTGAGCCCGCTCGCGCAGCGCCAGGATCGTGTTCATGCCGACCTTGTAGGCCAAGGCCTGGCCCGGCATGACGAAGTAGCGCTCGATCTCCGCCACCACGTCGGCCTCCGACATGCCGGTCTTGGCCACCATGTAGGCGATGGCTTCCTCGCGGGTCCAGCGCTTGTGGTGGATGCCCGTGTCGACCACCAAGCGCACCGCGCGGAACATCTCGGCCTGCAGGCGGCCGAGGTTGTCCAGCGGCTGCGCCTGGTAGCCGGCCTCCCAGGCCAGGCGCTCGGCGTACAGCGCCCAGCCTTCGGAGAAGGCGGTGAACGGCAACACCTTGCGGAAGGTCGGCACGCCCTGCAGTTCCCGCTGCAGGGCGATCTGGAAGTGGTGCCCCGGGATCGCCTCGTGGTAGGCCAGCGTGCGCATGCCGAACTTCTTCACGTCCTCGACGTTGCGCAGGTTGGCGTAGAAGATCCCGGGCCTTGAACCGTCGAAGGCGGGCGCTTCGTAGTAGGCGCCCGGCGCGGTCTTCTCGCGGAACTCGGGCACCCGCTCGACCTTCACCGTGCTCGCCGGCCGGACGTTGAAGTACGGTGCCAGGCCGGCGTCGATCTCGTCGATGGCGGCCTGGTAGTCGGCCAGGATCTGTCCGCGGCCGGCGTCGGAGTCGGGATACATCTGCTCCGGGCGTTCGCCCAGCTGCCGGATCCGCTCACCCACCGTCCCTTCGACCAGGCCCTCGGCGCGCAGGATCGCGTCCATCTCGGCCTCCATCCGCGCCACCTCCGACAACCCCAGCGCGTGCACCTGCTCCGGGGTCATGCCGGTGGTGGTCTGCTGGCGCACCGCCCAGGCATAGAAGGCGTCGCCGTCGGGCAATGCCCACACGCCGTGGTTGCCCGTGGTCCTGGGCAGGAGCTGCTCGTAGTAGGCGATCATTTCCCGGTAGACCGGATACACCTGTCCGGTGATCGCCGCCTCGGCCTCGTCGAGCAGTCGCGCGCCCGCCTCGGCGTCGATCGCGCCGGCCGGCGCCTTGCCGATCTTCTCGGCCAGGCTGGTGTAGAGGATGTTGTCCCGCGCCGGCGCGGCGACAAAGGCCTGCATCTCGGCCAGCACCTTCTCGACCACGAAGGTCGGCGGCACGATGCCTTCCTGTTCGCGCAGGCGCACGCCGTCCAGCACCTGCCGGAACTTGAGCGGGAACTTGTTCAGCCGCGCCACGTAGTTGTCGCCTTCCTTGACGCTGGCCACCGGATGCTGCGTGGCCATGAAGGTCGGCAACCCGTTCTGCACACCGAACAGCTGGTTGAGCGGGTGGTTGTGGCGCTCGAAGCGCCGACCCTGCGCCTGGATGTCGAGGAAGTACTCCAGCATGTCGTAGGACAGCCGCGCGTCCCCGTCGAGCGCGTTGCGGTCGTAGCGGCGCAGCGTGGCCAGGTCGGCGTCGAGCTTGGCGTTCAGCGCCTGCTGGTACGCCTGCGAAGCGTCGGTCAGGTCGTCCGAATACCAGTCCAGCCACGGCGGCAGCATGCGCAGGCTGCTCAACATCTCCGGGTCCTTCAGCGCGTACTCGCCGAACACGCGCTCGTAGAACCAGCCGATCCTCAGCGGCTTGAAGTAGAGGGTATGCAGCACCAGCAACAGGACCAGCAACAGGAGCACCAGCACCAGCCGGAAGCCCCAGCGGAAGAACGTACGCATGCGATCACCCCTGGACGGACATGCGCGCACGCTATCACCAAGCCGCCCCCCGGCGACGGGGGCGGCCTCGTTTTCTTGCGCTGCGTCGGGAATCGCGCCTGGCCAGGACGCCGGCGCGGCCCCGGTCCCGGGCTGAAGGGGGTCAGGCCAGTTCCCCGGATCCATCAAGCGAGAAAATGTACCTGACCCCTTTTTTGCAGCCGGCTACTTGTTGGTGCTGCTCGGTTTGTTGACGATCCGCGGGTCCAGGCTGATGTAGTAGTGGTCGAAGTTGGGCAGCTCGACCGCGGGCTTGTAGTTGTAGGTGTTGCTGTCGTCGTCGTTGTCGACGATGGTCAGCAGCTGGGGAGTGGCGGACGACTGCTCGACCTGGAACTCCTGGGCGTTGCCGCCCTGCGGCACGACGATGGTCGCGCCGGCGCCGTTGCGGCTGGCCCAGACCACCGGGGTGACGTAGCCGGTGGACTGCGGCGCCAGGGTGAACACGAAGTCCACGCTGTCGTTGTACTGAGACGGGTCGTAGGCGGACGCCTGCCGCAGGTCGATGTTGCCGTTGCTGTCCACCACGTTCCCCAGGTCGGAGGGGGTGGAACTGCTCTGGGTGTAGGTGGCGGAACCGCCGAAGTCGTTTGCGCCGTTCTGCACGCAGTTGAAGACGACCGAGACGTTCACTGTCCGGTTCACTGGCATGGTCATGATCCTTTCGCGGCTTGCAGGATGACTCCCGGGTCGTAGCCAAGGCGTACGGCCGGCGCGGGAGCGTCGTCGGCCGGAAGATGCAGGGGCATCTCTCCCCGCAGGTAGCGCAGCACCGCCTGGGTACGCGGCTGCGGCGTGGGCGGCAGCTGCGCCTGCAGCGCGACCAGTCGCTCGCGCGCGGCGTCGGCCTGGCCTGCATTCGCCTGGTCGATCGCATCCATCGCCAGCACCGCCACCCAGGGCATGCGCAGGCTGGAGTCCCCGGAATCGAGGTCATCGCCGAAATCGCGCCGGAAACGGGCAATGCCGGCGCGGCCGGCAGCCGGGCCGTGGAGGGCGAAAGCGATGGCGATATCCATCCAGCGCGCGCTCATCAGCACATCCGTCCGCCAGTCGGCGACCGACGGATCGGTGGCGACCAGCGCGGTGGCAAGCGCAAGCGCCTGCCGGTTGAGCTGCTCGGCCTCCTGCCAGCGCCCGTCGAGCATCAGGGCTTCCACGCGCCTGTTCGTGATCGAAGCCACCATCTCCCGCCAGAGCTGGTTCTCCGGATCCTCGCCGGCCAGCGACACGATCGCCTCGTGGCTGGCCAGGGCAGTCTGGTGGGCCAGTTCCAGCTCGCCATCCATCAACTGCAGATCGGCGATCATCGCCAACGCCACCGACTTGCCTTCGCGCGCCTTGGCGTCGCGCGGGTCCACGACCAGCATCGTCTCGTAGACCGACAGCTCCTGCTGGCGTTGCCGGGCGGCATCGGCGAACTGCCAGGACTGCATCAGCGAGTCGCCCAGCCAGGCATGCGCCTGCGCCAGTGCCCATTGCAGCTCGCGGTCCGCGGGCGCCGCCTTGGCCAGCTCGCGTGACATCGCCAGCGCCTGCCGAAAGTGGTCCGTGGCTTCCGGATGCCGGCCGATCCGCTGCAACAACGCGCCCAGGTTGGACTGCGAGCTGGCGCGCTCGTTGAGCCACTCCTCACGGGTCGGATCCAGCGCGACCAGCTGCGCCGCCAAGCGGTCGTACTCGCGGAAGCCGTGTTCGGCCTGCTCCAGGTCGTTGCGTTGCCAGCCGATGTAGGCAACCCAGTAGACGCTCTGGGCATGGTCGAAGATCCGCTGCGGGTCGTCCGGCGCGCGCGCCAGCAGTTCGGCGGTGGTGCGTTCGGCCTGGACGAATGCCTCCAGCGCCTCCCCGCTGTTGCCGCGCAGTTCGCGTACTTCACCCACCAGGTGCAGGGCCCGGGCCCGGCGGCCCAGGGCGTCGGCGTCGAGCGCTTTGAGTTCCTGCCGGCCGTAATAGGTGAGCGCGCGCTGGCCGACCGAGTCGAAGATCTCCAGCCGGCCCACCGGCTCGAGCTTGGCGCGCAGGTCGGTGAGCATGAACTCGACCAGCCCGTCGGCCTCGGCACGCTGCCGTTCGGCCTCGGCCTGCCCGCGCACGGCCATCAGCGCCAGCACCGACATGCTGAGAGCCACGGTCGCCGCGACCGCCGCCAGCGCGGTGAGCCGGCGATGGCGACGCGCCGCTTCGCGCTGGACCAGCGCGTCCAGCGGCAGGCCGGTGAGGCCGGCGACGAGCTTGAGCTTGGCCATCCGCTTGCCGTCGCCGCCGGCACGCAGGTCCACTGCGATCGGCTCGGCCGGTTCCGTACTGATGCTTCCATCGGCCCCCACGCGGAAGCGCAGCGAAGGCGGAAAGCACTCGGACCCGTCGCCGCCGCCGGGGCAGCCGGCGGCGATTAGCGCCAGCACCCGGCCTTCGCCGTGGACCTGCTTGAAGTGGCGTACCTCCTCGTCCACCCAGCGCGAGCGCGCCGCGGCCGGCGATGCGACTACCACCAGGAACAGGGACGCGCCCAGCGCCTGGCGCAGGGCGTCGGAAAGGTCGCCGGCGGCCGCAAGTTCGTCGCGGTCGCGGAAGATCGGTGTCAGCCGCGCGGGCACCTCGCCCAGGCCGGTCGTGCGGCCCACCAGCCGCGACGGGATGCGATAGGACTCCAGCGCCCGGTGCAGCCACCGCGCCACGGCCGTGTCGGCATGGCTGTAGCTGATGAAGGCGCGGTACCCCGAACCGTGCGGCGGCATGCAGGTTTCCCTCTCCGACCTTCCCAAGGCGCGGCATGCCCGGAACTGACCGACCGGATCCCCTCCTGCCTGCAACCGCTAACGCGACGGGCGGCGCACAGCGGCCAAGTGCTGTGCTCCCCGGCGCCAGGCCAGGCGGGGCACGAGCGGAACAGTGGCTGACCAAAGGGGCCAAGGGGCCAAAGACGAAAGGGGCCAGAGGGAATATCCGATTCAAACGGATATGCCCTCTGGCCCCTTTGGCTCCCCGGTCCCGGGCTGAAGGGGGTCAGGCCATCTCCCCGGATCCATCAAGCGAGAAAATGTACCTGACCCCTTTTTTGACCCATTTTTTCAGTCGCCGCGGCCGCGGTGGTAGGCCACCAGCGCATTGGCGTGGCCATGGCCGAGTCCGTGCTCGCGCTTGAGGAAGGCCACCTGGTCCATGTGCTTCATGTCGCCAGCCGCGTCCAGCAGCGCGAACCAGTGCGCGACGGGCTTGCCGTATGTCTTTTCGATGGACGGGAAGTACGAGGCCGGGCCCTTCGTCTTCTGCTCGCTGGCCATGGTTTGTCCTGTGGGTGGTGATGCGGATACGACGGCCAGCCGGCGGGCGGTTCGACATACTCAGAGTGGGCTGGTTCGCTTCCCCGGCTCCTTTTTCCGCCTTTTCCCGCGCGTTACTCCGGGTAGGCTTCAGCCCCCTCCGGCGTGCTCCGGTTGAACAGGATGAAGGTGATCACATTGCCGGGCTCCGACGTGGCGTCGCTTCGCAGGGCGCCGATCTCGCCATCGACCGGACTGGTGTATTCGGCGACGGTCTCACCGAACATGTTGCGCTGGATTGCGATTTTCTGACCGGGGGTGACCTTGTCCGCCAGCCGCACGAGATGTTCGACAATGCCGCCCGCGGTCGCGAGAACCGGGGCGAGGCTATTGCCCACGAAGACTCCCGTGTCGCGTCCGGTACGTCCCATCGGGCCGTCGATGATGCCGTGCAGCTTGAGCACGTTCTTCGTGCCCTCCACGAAGAGCGGGATCATCGACGGATCAAGGCGCCGGGCGTTGCCGATCTCGGGAGTGAAGGCCGGAATACCCACCCGGAAGAGGGCATCCGTAAGAAGCCCGGGATACCCGGCGTTGTCGAAGATCTGGTCGATCGGGAAGAGCTCCGCCATGGCCTTGACCTCGGGCACGTCCATCTTCGCCAGGTGGAACGCCGGGGCGTCGATGCCGCTCGTGCTGGTGTGGAAATCGAGGACATAGTCCGAGTTCGGACGGATCAACCGGTTGAACAGAAGACCGGCATGGCGCGCCGGTGCACTTGGCGCGTTCTCGTCGCCCGGCCAGACACGGTTGAGGTCGATCAGGTCGACACCGCGACCGGAGTTCGGCCAGCGTCGGCCCATGCTTTCAATCGCAGGGCGGGATACGTCGAAGACCGCCATGACGGTGCCGCTCACCGCGGCCGGGTCGAGTCCGTTGATGATGGCCTGGACAGCGTGGATGGAACTCATTTCATCGCCGTGGACACCACTCACCAGCGTGACGCGTTTGCCCGGGTTCGCTCCCCGCAGGACGGCCACCGACACCAGCCATGGCTGGCCCGAGGGGCCTTCGACACCACGGAAGTAGAGGCGATGGAGTTTTCCCGGCGCAAGGTCGCTGACACCCAGCGCGCTGACAACCGGCTTTCCGTCCACGGTGCCGCCGGTATAGACCGTTCCTCCCGGCAACCGGGTCGCCGCGGTTGGCGCCGCAGCCTGAGCAGAAGCGGGAGCAGCCGATGCCGCAGCGCCGCCGAGGGTTGCAAGGGCGGTTGCGAGCATGAAATCGCGACGATCGAGGTTTGGCGGTGTCATGGTAATTCCCTTCCCGGTTGATACATCAGGCGGTACCGACTACGTCCGGAAGCCGGCTCAGCCGAAATCCGCGTCCAGCACGATCCGGTAGCGCGCCTTGCCCGCGCGCAGGTGGTCCAGCGCCTCGTTGGCGCGGCTCATCGGGAAGTGTTCGGTCTTGGGCGCCACGCCGTGCCGAGCGGCGAAAGCCAGCATGCTGTCGAGCGCCCCACGCGAACCCGTCGGCGAGCCCGACAGCGACTTCTGCCCCATGATCAGCGAGAACGCCGGCACCGGGATCGGCTCCAGCACCGCGCCGACAACGTGCAGCCGGCCCTTCGGCGCCAGCGCGGCCAGCAGGCCGTTCCAGTCCAACGGCACGTTCACGGTGTCGATGATCAGGTCGAACCGGCCCGCCAGTTGCTCCAGCGCCGCGGCATCGCCGGTGGCGACCACGTGGTGGGCGCCGAACGCGCGCGCCTCCTCTTCCTTCGCGGCACTCGTGGTGAACGCCGTGACCTCGCACCCCCAGGCCCGGCAGAACTTCAGCGCCATGTGGCCCAGGCCGCCGATGCCGACCACGCCGACCCGCGCCGTGGGCGAAATGCCCAGTTCCCGCAGCGGCGCAAAGACCGTGATGCCGCCGCACAGCAGCGGCCCGCATTCGGCCGCGTCCAGGCCGTCGGGCAGCGGTATCACCCAGACCCAGTGCGCGCGCACCTTCTCGGCAAAGGCGCCGTGGCGGCCGGCCAGGGTCGGCTGCAGCTCCCGGCACAGGTGCTGGTTGCCGGCCAGGCAGGGATCGCAGTGCAGGCAGCTGTGCGCGTTCCAGCCCAGGCCGACGCGCTGGCCCATCACCACGCCCCGAGCGTTCGCACCCAGCGCGGTGACGCGTCCGACCGCCTCGTGGCCGGGCACGAACGGGTACTGGGTGAACCCCCATGCGTTGTCCAGCATCGACAGGTCCGAGTGGCAGATGCCGCAGTGCTCGACCGTGATCTCGACCTGATCGGCACCCAGCGGGCCCGGGTCGTATTCGAAGGGCTCCAAGGCGGCGCCAGGCTTCGGTGCGGCCCACGCGCGATAGCTGGTCATGGCGGTCCCTTCGTGGCGGCTTGCGGATGAACCCACACGATACTCTGCCCAGGCGAAGCGCGCCCCGGGGGGGGCCGACTCGCTGTCGGCCGCCTCAGTTCTCTAGAACATCCCTATGAAAATGTACCTGACCCCTTTTCTGCTGGCCCCCGCGCTCAGGGCTTGATCGCGATCTTGAGCACGCCGTCGCGCTGGTGGGCGAACAGGTCGTACGCGGCGACGATGTCGTCGAGCCGGTAGTGGTGGGTCACCAGCGCGCCGAAATCGGCACGGTTGGATGCGATCACGCTCATCAGCCTGCGCATCCGTTCCTTGCCGCCGGGGCACAGCGCGGTGTTGATCCTGTGGTCGCCCAGGCCGGCGGCGAACGCGGCAAGTGGAATCTTCAGGTCGCTGGAATACACACCGAGGCTGGAGAGTGTGCCGCCCGGCTTGAGTACCTTCATCGCCTGCTCGAAGGTACTGGCCAGGCCCAGGCATTCGATCGAGGAGTCCGCGCCGCGCCCGCCGGTGAGCTTCATCACCTCGTCCACCACGTCGCACCGGGTGAAGTTCAAGGTGATGTCGGCGCCCATGGTTTTCGCCATGCCAAGACGGTGGTCGTTGCCGTCAATGGCAATGATGGTGGCCGCGCCCAGCAGGCGCGCGCCGACCGTGGCGCACAGCCCGATCGGCCCTTGGGCGAAGATCACCACGGTGTCGCCGATGCGGATGTTGGCGTTCTCCGCGCCCTTGAAGCCGGTGGACATGATGTCCGGGCACATCAGCACCTGCTCGTCGGTGAGGCCATCGGGGATCGGGGCGAGGTTGCCCTCGGCGTCGGGCACCAGCACGTACTCGGCCTGGGTGCCGTCGATCATGTTGCCGAAGCGCCAGCCGGCGGTGGCCTTGTAGCCATGGCAGCCGCACAGGCCGCGCTCGACGAGGTAACTGCCATCCTGCGAGGGAACGCCGTCCTGCGCCGCGTAGGAGTTGAAGTTGGGGCAGATCGCGCCGGCGATCACCCGCTGTCCTTCCTGGTAGCCCTTGACCGCACTGCCGAGCTTCTCGATCACGCCGACCGGCTCGTGGCCCACGGTCAGCCCCTGGGCCACCGGATACTCGCCCTTGAGGATGTGGATGTCGGTGCCGCAGATGGTCGTGGTGGTGATGCTGACCAGGGCATCGGTGGGGCCGACATCGGGGATGGGCTTGTCGGCCAGTTCGATCCGGCCGGGTTCGACGAATACCGCCGCCTTCATCATCGCCATGCCCAGCTCCCGGGTAGCGGAGATGCTCCGCCGCAAGAGCCTAGCCCAAGCCCAGCTTCGCACCACGTGAAGCCGGCGCGCCGGTGGCAAGACTGCACAGATGTGAACCTGACCCCGTTTTCCCTTCCAGCCCTGTTGTTCCCGGGTGCTGCGGATCAGCCGTCGAGATTGGGGGTGCGCAGGCGGGATTCGGCTTCAGGCTTCAGGATTTTCTGGAGTTCGGCGGCGGTGTAGCGACGGCCTGTTTCGAGGCCGGCGACGCTGGAATCGAGGACTTCATACAACTCGCGCTTGCCCTTGATCCAGAGCAGGCTGGTGTGGAGCGCCGGGATGCGAAGCTGCACGGCTTCGCCATCCGCGTCACCGCTACCCTGGGCCATGACAAGCAGCGCGCGGCGGAAGCGGCCGGCACTGGCGGCGTTGGAAATCTGCGCGAAACGGTTGGTGCCTGCAGTCGTCTCGGCGGAGACAGCCCCGGCTTCGGTTGCGATCACCCAGGACCAGCCGGTGAGTTTGGCACCGTCTCCCATCTTGCCCTTGGCCAGTTGATCAAGGCCGAGCGCATAGATGGGGCTGGCGACGACGTCCGAATCGGCGACCTCTGCGAGGCTTCGGGCGACGCGCATATCGGACCTGAGGTTGAAACGAGTGGCTGCACGACCGATTGCAGGTGCGCGGGCTTCGAGCGCGGCGGATCGGGCGAGCGGCGGCAAGCGCTTGCCGAGTTCAACGGCAGCCGCTTCCGGCGGGGTGGCGAGGGTGACGGGCATGGCGGCTCTCCGTAGCTACCTCAGGGTTCGGTGGTGGCGGTGGCGATCCAGCTGCCGGTCGTGTTGTACGCGGTCTGCAAGGTATCGTAATCCCAGACCGAGGTGGTGCCGAGGTTGGCATCCGCCGCGCTCGACGCGCCTGGATCGCAGACGATGACGTTGCCGCCATCCTCGACGCCTGTGGCGAGGACGGCATGGCGGCCGCCGCCAGACCACTGGATACGCATGAACAGCGGCCGGCCGGCAGCGGTCTGGTCGCGCAACGTGGCGTAGGAGACGATGCCGTTGGTGTGGGTGTTGCGATGGCCCAGCGTGTCCAGCACACCGGAGGTGTCGTCCGTCTGGTTGCAGGCGCTGCTGTTGCCGTTCGTGCAGCAGTCGCTGCGGCCGCGGCGGGTGTTGACGAGTTGGCACTGGGTGAGGGTGGAGGCGGGCTGGTAGTAGCGGCGGACGCTGACATTGACCGCCGCCCAGCACCATTGCGACTGCTGCTGGCGCTGGATGCGGAAGCGCAGGTTCACGTCCACCGGACGCTCGCCCCAGTAGCCCGCGACGAAGACGAGGCGGCGGCCCTGGGCCAGTGCAGCATCGAAATTGGCCTGGTAAGCGCCGCCGGTCTGGCCGTGGTGGCCGATGGACGTCGCGGCGCGCTTTTCCCAGAGGCCGGCGTAGAAATCGCTGGAACCGGAGAGCGCGGCGCCGCCCGAGACGAGGTCATAGCCCTGCGCCGCGAGGCTTTCGTGGGTCTGGCGGAAGCTGGCCTCGCCCAGGCCGTGGCGGGCGACCCAGGCCGGGCCGGCGCTCTTTTCCCACCAGGCGATGTAGCGGACGCCGGAGCCTGTGGCATACGGGCAGACGCCGCGGAGGCGGAAGCCCTTGCCGACCCACTTGTCGAACTCGACCTGGTATTGCGCGCCGGTCAGGCCATGCCGCGCGACCCACTCACCACTGCCGCCCTGCTCGTAGATGCAGGCAAACAGCGTGGTACCCCCGACCGTGGCGGCCGAGAGGCTTTTCGGACGGAAGCCCTTGGGCGCCCATTCGTCGACGGCGGCCTGGTATTGCGCGCCGTTGATGCCGTGGCGGGCGACCCAGCCCGGTCCCGACACCTTGTGGAAGATGGAGGCATAACGGGCCGTGGACCCGTCGCGGGCGACGCTGATGCAGACAGGGCGGTGGCCCTTCTTCACCAGATCGTCGAAGGTGGCCTGGTACTGCGCGCCTGTCTGGCCATGGCGGGCAACAAAGGCCGGGCCTGAGCCGGATTCGAAGCTCGCCATATAGAGGATCTGTGCCATTGCTCTCCTCCTTGAATGCTGCACGTACTACCAGTACGGCAACGGCAGACAGGCGCGGCCAGATGCGGGGGCGTGACTGTTTCGACAAAGCTGTCTGGTTCACAGCGAGCACTGCGTGCTGGCTGCTATCGCCGCATCACCCAAACCCGGTGCGTGCCCGTCTTATCGGCGATCCGGCGGCTTACCGCTGCCCCAGTTGCGCCGCTAGTGCGACCAGAGACCTGGCTCCCACCAAAGGGGCCAGAGGGAATATCCGTTTGAATTGAATATTTCCTCTGGCCCCTTTGTTGCGCTGGCCCCTTTGTTGCGCCGGCTCCTAGGCCAGCCTCACATCAAAAGTGAACCTGACCCCCGCTTTCGCCTCATCCACAACGCGACAGATCAATCTTCATCCGGCGGAAGCATGTAAACGCTGAAACGGCCATTTCGCGCAATAACCGAGAAGCTCCAGAACGTTCGAGCGACAACACTTCGCTCGTAGAGAGCCCTCATCTCCGCCCTTTCATCTTGGGCGGAACCCTCGAGCCATCGCTCCTTCATGTCTTCGTCAATCTCGATGACGTCGCTTACGACCCCCCCATCCTGAAGCGGCAACTGTTCTCTATAAACCGCTTGCTCTTCCATGTTCAACTCGCGCCTGCATACGGCGAACGAAGTTGACGGCTCTGCAATAAAGATAGCCCGAGGCAAATCAGCCACCCCTCGAACCGACTCGAAGCGAATGCTTTTCTTCTTGGCCTCAGCTTTTTCCTGGGCAAGCGTCATCTCCGGATAGTGCTCATAGAAGCTAGCCCCCACCCCCAAGATCAGAAGTGACAACCCCTCACCTTGAATGAAATCATCAATAGCGCCCCATATCTGCTCATCGCTTACAGAATCAACCCTGACGACGGACTCAGACCTTTGATGAAGAGATCTAGCGATCGCATTCAGCTCAAAATCGACGAGTGACCGACCGAGGTTGTCGGCGAGCATCTTCACAGGTATGTCGACAACATCGTCACTCACAAAAGAGTCTTTTGGAACGAGTCGACTTACGCCAGATCTATCAAATTCCTGACTAGCATGTTCATACATTATTGAGCCAGCATTTCGCAGCCATTCGTTGTATGAAACGAATTCTGCCTTGATAGACTCCGCCTGGTCGTGTATGAACTCGCGCACCTTCGACGCTGAAACTCTTGCTCCTGCAACTCGTGCTTCGACTAATCCTCTTCTGCGACTTTTGAGGTCCGCAAAGGTTGCGCTCAAACTTCTAATCGAACTTGCAGATGCCATCGGAAGAAGCGCAAGCCACTCGCCACCCTCGATCTCTTTGCTTACCGCAAAAAGAACATCTTCCGACGGGAGGTTTTCATCCTCAAGATAGGAGAGCCTCCAAGAAAAATGAGTGAGCGCTACAACCGATGCCCTTAGCACCCACGCACTCATACTTATCCAATGAGCCCCCGAACCTTTCTGTTCCAGCTCCCACCAATCCAATCGCCAACGCTCCATAAGCGCCCGAGAACTCTGAAGGACAGAGATCACGCCTGCGAATGAAATTTCGTCGTACCGGCTAGACATCAATCCCTGGCTAATCTCCGCGACATGATTCTTGTAAGAATCATCTCGATCCGCCATGAAGAGCGCTACAGCAAGCGCAGCTACCGTAGCTTCAACACGGATACTTTCACCAACATCGCCACTGAAGCGGAGCACTTCATCTATACCCTTAATCAGATCACGACGATCTGTTTCAAACTGATCGCCAGCCAGTCGGCGGTCTACAACAAGCATTATTAGCTCACGCACTATAATTATTACCGCGTCGGAGCGCTCCACTCTCGCGAGGAGAGGGATTTCACGGATTACCACTATTTCATAGCTAGACGCGTGATGACCACTTACAACAGACGATCGCAGAATTCTTCCGAGGAGCGCCATATATGCCCTCGACATATGATCGAACTTTTCATCATTCAGCCAGGCGATCATTCTATTTCGAATGAATGAAACAAGAAGTCGCACGTACATCATGCGACTGTGAGGAACATCCTCCAGTTGATTAGAGACGAAGGCAGGAATGTCGTAGATCCAACGAAACCGATCTGAATTAATAGCGCGCGCGCCATGTGACTCGGTTAGTTGATCAATGATTTGCCCAAGAACATCTAGACCGTACTCGACATCATGCGGTCGCTGGCTCGGAAGAGCCTCCTGGATTACTGCCGCAACGTGACGCATTGCAAGCAGCGGCATACGTGCAAGATCGTCAGTCTCCTGCGTCGTTTGATAGAAGATCGACTCTTCCAATATCTCCTGCAACCTCTCAACAGAAGACGGTTCGACTGGCCCCCGCTCCAATGTCGGCGGCGCCCCCTCAAGTACTGTCACTTGCTCGGTGCGCGCCACTGCTAAGAAGTTAATTTGTCCTCGCCCAAGATGATGACTCATCGATTCGCGCATTAGGTATAGAACACAACCCAATGAGGTAGCTTCAGATACCAATGCCTCGATCGCACCCTTGCGGTATCGAACCAGCTCGGTCTCGGTGAAGGGGCTGCCTAATCGAAGCTTCGAGGGAAGAATGATGCCTTTCGGCAATTTCTGGATGTGCGTGGTCAGTTCAGAGTTAAGTAAATTAGCTAGTCGATCCTGCTCAACACTGGGATCTGCAAGCTTTATCTCTTTTACTACTTGAACTAAGTACTTTCGCGCACTTGCATCATATCGCTCAGGCCTCTCGATCAAATCGAAGCCCTGCTTGAATACCAACCCAGTCTTTACAATCACGTAGCACGTAGCCAGAAGCGCTGCCAGCAGTCCAAGCACAGAAGGCGCAAAGATCACGCCAAGAATTGAAGACACCAGCAAAGAAAGCGACAAGCGAAGATACTTTTCCCATTGAATCTCCAGCGCAACAACGCCGCCCGCCGGGGCTATTCGAGAAGCACTAGTGATGTTGGTGGTGAGTAATGTGTATCCAAGAATTGGCGCCAGGGCACCAACCGCGGCATGCACCCCAATGGCTCCGAGCCAGATTGCATAAATGGAGGATCTATCTTGTATCAGTTCCAGCCTACCGCCGCTGATGGCACGAATTAGATCCGTAGCTCTTTCGTTGAGCGCCCAACCGAACTGACTGATTAAAAATAGACTGGCGGCACCTATTAAGGCCTGTCGCCAAGTCGCAATTGCCCCCATAACTACTTGGCGACGTCCTTTCTTGAACATTTTAGATTCCCCTGCGTAATCCACGGGTCCAGCACATCAGAAAGTTAGAATAAAAAAAGCCCCGAAATATCGGGGCTTTCTCAAGGCACTATCAGGCTCTTCGGTGCCTAGTGATGCCGAACCTCAAACCCCAACCGGATTCGCCTTCTCCGGATCGATCTTGTACTGCTTGATCGCCCGGGCCACGTCCTTCCCGGTCATCTTCCCCTCCTTCGCCAGCGCGGCGATGGCGGCGTGGGCGATGTAGTACCGGTCCACCTCGAAGAACCGCCGCAGGTTGGCGCGGGTGTCGGAGCGGCCGAAGCCGTCGGTGCCCAGCACGGTGTACTGCATCGGGACGAAGGCGCGGATCTGGTCGGCGAAGCCGCGCACGTAGTCGGTGGCGGCGATGGCCGGGCCCTGGCGGCCTTCCAGCAGCTCGGTCACGTAGGCCTTGCGCGGGGTCTTGGCTTCCGGGTTCATGCGGTTCCAGCGCTCGACGTCGAAGCCGTCGCGGCGCAGTTCGTTGAAGCTGGGGCAGGACCAGATGTCGGCGGTGACGCCGAAATCCTTGTCCAGCACCTCCGCGGCGGCGATGGCCTCGCGCAGGATGGTGCCGCTGCCCAGCAGCTGCACGCGCAGTTCGCCCTTCTTCGGCTTGCCGGCGTCCTTGAGCAGGTACATGCCCTTGATGATCCCCTGCTCCGCGCCGGCCGGCATCTCCGGGTGGGCGTAGTTCTCGTTCATCAGGGTCAGGTACCAGTACTCGTCGATCTGGTCTTCCATCATCGCCTTCATGCCGTGCTGGAGCAGCACGGTGACCTCGTAGCCGAAGGTCGGGTCGTAGCTGCGCACGTTGGGGATGAAGCCGGCCTGGACCTGGCTGTGGCCGTCCTCGTGCTGCAGGCCTTCGCCATTGAGCGTGGTGCGGCCGGCGGTGCCGCCGAGCAGGAAGCCGCGGGTGCGCATGTCGGCCGCCTGCCAGGCGATGTCGCCCACGCGCTGGAAGCCGAACATCGAATAGTAGATGTAGAACGGCAGCATCGGCACGTTCGACACCGAGTAGCTGGTGCCGGCGGCCATCCACGAGGCGATCGCGCCCGGCTCGCTGATGCCCTGCTGCAGCACCTGGCCGGCCTGGTCCTCGCGGTAGTACATCAGCTGGTCGGAGTCGACCGGCTTGTACTTCTGGCCGAACGGGGCGTAGATGCCGATCTGGCGGAACAGGCCTTCCATGCCGAAGGTGCGGGCCTCGTCGGCGACGATCGGCACCAGGTGCGGGCCCAGCTCCTTGTCGCGCAGGGCGATGTTGAGCGTCTGCACGAAGGCCATGGTGGTCGAGTAGGTGCGCTCGCCGCTGTCCTTGAGCAGGCGCTCGAACTTGTCCAGCGCCGGCACGGTGAAGCTCTTGCTGGCCTTCTGCCGGCGCTGCGGCAGGTAGCCGCCGAGGGCGGCGCGGCGTTCCTTCAGGTACTGCACTTCCGGCGAGTCCTCGCCGGGGTGGTAGAACGGGACCTGCTCGGCCTCTTCCAGCTGCTTGTCGGTCAGCGGGATGTTGAAGCGGTCGCGGAACGCGCGCACCGCGTCGTCGTCCAGCTTCTTGGTCTGGTGGGTAGGGTTGAGCGACTCGCCCGAGCTGCCCATGCCGTAGCCCTTGACCGTCTTGGCCAGGATCACGGTCGGCATGCCCTTGGTGTTCACCGCCTGGTGGTAGGCCGCGTAGACCTTGTGCGGGTCGTGGCCGCCGCGGTTCAGGCGCCAGATGTCGTCGTCGGACAGGCCCGCGACCATCGCCGCGGTCTCCGGGTACTTGCCGAAGAAATTCTCGCGCGTGTAGGCGCCACCGAAGGCCTTGCAGTTCTGGTACTCGCCGTCGACGGTCTCCATCATCAGCTTCTTGAGGATGCCGTTGGTGTCGCGCGCCAGCAGCGCGTCCCAGTAGCCGCCCCACAGCAGCTTGATCACGTTCCAGCCGCCGCCGCGGAACACGCCCTCGAGTTCCTGGATGATCTTGCCGTTGCCGCGCACCGGGCCGTCCAGGCGCTGCAGGTTGCAGTTGACCACGAAGATCAGGTTGTCCAGGCCCTCGCGGCCGGCCAGCGCGATCGCGCCCAGGGTCTCGGGCTCGTCGGACTCGCCGTCGCCGATGAAGCACCAGACCTTGCGGTCGGACTCCGCGATCAGGCCACGGTGCTCCAGGTACTTCATGAACTGCGCCTGGTAGATCGCGGCCAGCGGGCCCAGGCCCATCGACACGGTCGGGGTCTGCCAGTAGTCCGGCATCAGCCACGGGTGCGGGTAGGAGGAGATGCCACGGCCGTCCACTTCCATGCGGAAGTTGTCCAGCTGGTTCTCGCTGATCCGGCCTTCCAGGTACGAGCGGGCGTAGATGCCCGGGGCGCTGTGACCCTGGATGAACAGCAGGTCGCCCGGATGGTTGTCGGAAGGCGCGCGCCAGAAGTGGTTGAAGCCCACGTCGTAGAGCGTGGCGGCCGAGGCGAACGAGGCGATGTGGCCGCCCAGGTCGCCCGGCTTGCGGTTGGCGCGGACCACGGTGGCCATCGCGTTCCAGCGGATGATCGAGCGGATCCGCCACTCCAGGTCGGCGTTGCCCGGGCTCTTGGCCTCCAGGGTCGGCGCGATGGTGTTGACGTATTCGGTGGTCGGGGAGAACGGCAGGAACGCGCCGGAGCGGCGGGTCAGCTCGACCATGTCCTCCAGCAGCAGGTGCGCGCGCTCGGGGCCGTCACGGTCGATGACCGCCTTGAGCGACTCGATCCATTCCTGGGTCTCGACCGGATCCGGATCGTTCTGCAGCACCTCGTTCAGCCAGTTCATATCACTCCCTATGCCGCGCGCGGGGGTCGCGGCCGCTGTGTTCTTGTGGACCGGGGAGTTTACCGCAAGGGCCGTTTCAGCCGCTTCGCTACGCGGGCGTATTGGCCTGTAAAACCAACGGTTTCGCGTGCAATCGTTCGCTGTCCGGGACAGTCCCGGGACATGCGCCGCTTGTTGCGACGCAACAATCCTTGCCGCCCTTTTGCAGCGGCGACCTCCGGCCCCTTGTGTGGCCTGCGATCTGCTTATGATCGGCACGTCGCCCCGCGCACGGACGCCCATGCCCGCCACTCCGAACGGCAGCCCCGACGCGCCCGCCCCGCCCGCCGGCCGCGTGCGCTGGCGCGACAGCCTGCGCACGCGGATGGTGCTGTGGTCCAGCGTGCTCAACGCCGGGCTGCTGCTGGTCACCGCGCTGGCGTTCTACTTCGGCGCGCGCTGGCTGATCGTGCAGAACGCCCGCGCCGAGGCCGACGGCCTGGCCCGGCAGACCGTGCGCAGCCTGGAAGCAACCCTGGAGTCGGTGCAGGTCAGCGGCCGCACCCTGGCCGCCAGCGCCACCGGGGTCGGGGCGCAGCCGTCCAACCTGCGTTCGCTGCTGGTGGCCAGCCTGGCCGGCGACCCGGACATCGCCGGGGCGATGATCATCATCGAGCCGGGCCTGTTGCCGGGCGACCCGGACGGGTTCACCTGGTACATCCGCCGCGACGGGCCGACGCTGGTGGAGCAATCGGTGGCCGACCTGGGCTACGACTACGCGACCATGCCCTGGTACGTGCGCACGGTGGCCTCGCCGCGGCCGTGGTGGTCCGAGCCCTATGCCAACGCGGCCACCGCCGGTGAGTACTTCTCCACCTACAACCTGCCGCTGTGGCGCCCGGGCGATCCGCCCGGCGCGCCGGCGGTGGGCATGGTCAGCCTGGACGTGCCGGTGGCGCGGCTGGCCGAGCTGGTGACCGGGATCAGCGGCGCCGGGCTGCAGCCGATGCTGTTCTCGCCCGAGGGGCTGGCGGTGGTGCACCCGGATCCGGACGTGCAGATGCGCCTCGGCGCCGCCGAACTGGCCGCCCGGCCCGGCCGCGGCGACCTGGCGCCGCTGGCCGCGGCCATCGCCGAGCGCCGGCCGGCCACCTTCGAGCACCGCGACGCCGGGCGCAATGCGCTGGGTACGGTGGTGGTGCCGGTGGCCGACAGCGGCTGGAGCTTCGCCCTCACCGCCTCGGACCAGCACTTCCTGCACCGGCTGGACCGGGTCGCGGTGGGCGTGGCCCTGGCCAGCCTGATTGCGCTGCTGTTCGCGCTGTGGCTGGCGCGGCGCTACAGCGGCGCGATCGCCGCGCCGATCGAGGAGCTGACCGACAGCGCGCACCACTTCAGCGAAGGCGACTTCGACTACCCGCTGCCCTACGTGGAGCGCGGCGACGAGGTCGGGGTGATGGCGCGCGCGTTCGATGCGGCGCGCGGCTCGATCAAGGAGCAGATGCAGGAGATCGGGGAGATGGCCAGCGCCCGGCAGAAGCTGGAGAGCGAGCTGTCGATCGCGCGTGACATCCAGCAGTCGATGCTGCCAGCCGCGCGCGCGTTCGACACCCGGCACATGCACGTGGAGGCGCACGCGGTGCTGGAGCCGGCCACCGCGGTGGGCGGCGACTTCTACCAGTTCTCCGAGCTGGAGCCGGGGGTGCTGTGGTTCGCCATCGGCGACGTGTCCGACAAGGGCATCCCGGCGGCGCTGTTCATGGCGCGCACGCTGACCGTGCTCGAGCAGATGGCGCGGCGCCACGGCACGCCGGAGAAGATCCTGGCCGCCGCCTCGGTGCGCCTGGCCGAGAACAACGACACCTGCATGTTCGCCACCGTGCTGTGCGGGCGCCTGGACGTGGCCAGCGGCCGCCTGCGCCTGGCCAGCGCCGGGCACGAGCCGCCGCTGCTGCTGCACGCCGACGGCCGCGCCGAGCTGCTGGCGCTGGCCGGCGGCGCACCGCTGGGCTTCGAGCCCAGCGACGACTACCCGCTGCACGAGGGCGTGCTGGCCGCCGGCGCCACCCTGGTCGGCTACACCGACGGGGTGACCGAGGCGTTCGACGCCGACAACCGCGCCTATGGCAGCGAGCGCCTGCTGCGGGTGCTGGCCGCCGGCGACGATGCCGAAACCGCCTGCCGGCGCCTGCTCGAGGACGTGCGTGCGCACGCCGGCGAGGCGCCGCAGTCCGACGACATCACCATCCTGGCGATCAGCCGGGCGCGCGACCTCGACAGCGCCGGGGCCGCGGCGCATGCTGTGGCCACGCAAGGGGAGACTTCGGTGCGGATCGACGGGGCCCGGACGCATGCGGACGTGCTGCGCATGACCGACGCGGTCGACGCGCTGCTGGCACGGCACGGCGCCAGTGCCGCGGCCATCCACGACGCACGGCTGGTGGTGGAGGAAGTGGCCTGCAACGTGGTCGAGCACGCCATCGCGCCGGACGCGCCGCTGCAGCTGCAGGCGCACCTGGACGGCGACCGGCTGCGGCTGGAGTTCCGCGACCGCGGTGCGCCGTTCGACCCGACCGCCCGCGATGCACCGGACCTGGACCTGGACATCGCCGTGCGCGGCATCGGCGGGCTGGGCGTGTTCCTGGTGCGCGAACTGGCCGATGCGGTCGACTACCAGCGTATCGACGGTTGCAACGTGCTGCGCATCACCCTGCGGCTGGACGCCGCCCACGACATGGAGAGCCAGGCATGAGTCTGCTGAGGATCGACATCGCCCCACCGGCCAACGGCGTGCAACGGGTGGCCATCGGCGGCCGCCTGGACACGCACAGCTACGCTGAGCTGGACCAGGCGCTGGCCCCGGTGCTGGCCAACGACGCGATCACCTCGCTGGTGCTGGACCTGGCCGGATTGGACTACATCAGCAGCGCCGGCATCCGCTCGGTGTTCAAGGCGCGCAAGGCGCTGTCCGCGCGCGTGGGCAAGGTGCTGGTGGTGAACCCGCAGCCGCAGATCCAGAAGGTGTTCGACATGGTCAAGGCGGTGCCGCTGGGCGAGATCTTCACCTCGGTGGCCGAGGCCGACGCCTACCTGGACGCGATGCAGCGCAAGGTGGTCGAGGGCGACGACGAGGATTGAGGCGCGCGGCGCGGGCCGCCGCGTTGCCACCTACGCATCCGGGGCCTTCTTGCAGGAGCCCGATTCATCGGCGACGCGACGCCATCGGCACAGGCGACGCCCTCATGTCTCCGACGCCCGTGTCGCCAGCAAGCTGTGCTCCTACAAGAGCCGACACCGCGGCGGTTGCAGGAGCGGGCATGACCGCGACGCGACGCCGTCGGCACAGGCGACGCCCTCATGCCTCCAACGCCCGTGTCGCCAGCAAGCTGTGCTCCTACAAAAGCCGACACTGCGGCGGTTGTAGGAGCGGGCATGACCGCGACGCGACGCCGTCGGCCCAGGCGACGCCCTCACGGTTCCGGCGCCCATGTCGCCCATGGCTGGGCTCCTTCCCCTGATTCCACGCGATGAGCGGCGGCCGGCCGGCGCTACCGCAAGTGGCGCGGCACCTTCGTCCGCAGCAGTTCGACCAGCGCCGGGTCCATGAAGCCGTAGTCGTCGGGGATGTCCAGGCAGACGACGCGCTTGCCGCGCAGGTGAGAGGCGAACTTGGCCGACAACCGCGCGCGGTGCGCGCGCTCCATGACCAGGATCAGTTCCGCCCACGCCAGCAGTTCCGGCGTGACCGGATTGTCGGCGTCCGGCGCCAGGCCGGCCGAGGCGGTCTCGATGCCGGGCCAGCCGGCGAAGACCTGCTCGGCGGTGGGGCTGCGCAGCCGGTTGCGGCTGCAGACGAAGAGGACGTGGCGGGTCAAGCGCAGGCCGGCGGAGAACGGTCGATGCCGGCCACTGTGCGAGACGCCCGCCCCGGCGGCAACGCCGCCGGCTCAGAACGCGACCTGCACCCGCGCCTCGAACACTTCCGGGTCCAGCGACACGCCGGCACGGTCGGTGCGCAGCCACACGTAGTTGGCCTGCAGCTTGAGGTGGCGGCCCCAGTACCAGTTGGCGCCCAGGGTCCAGTCGCGCTGGCGGCCGCCGCGGATCACGCCATCGTCCAGGTCCAGGTCGGCGTAGCGCAGCTGCATGTCCACCGCGCCGGCCTCGCGCGAGGGCCTGGGATTGCCGAACGCGGAATTCATGTAGGGCCGGGTCTCGCCGGTCAGCACCCACGAGGCCAGCGCGTACCAGCCGCGGCCGTCGAAGTCCGGCTGCCCGGACGGGGCGTTGTTGTGGCCGACCAGGTACTCGCCCTGCAGCAGCAGCGGGCCGTCGCGCCAGGCCGCTTCCAACCCGACGCGATCGATGGCGTCACTGGCCAGGCGGCCGGTGTCGACCAGGCGCACGTCGGTCAGCGCCGCATTGGGGCGAGCGCGGAAGCGGGCGATGCCGTCGTCGCGGCGCTCGCGCGAGGCGCTGGCGCCCAGGTGCAGCACGCGTGTGTCGTCGGCGATGGGCGTATGCACCACGCGGCCGGCGAAGGTGGTGCCAGCGTTGGCGTCGTCCAGGTCCGGGCCGGTGTAGCCGGCCAGGGCGAAGCGCCAGTTCTCGGTCCCGGTCCAGGTCCACTCCAGGCCGACGCGGCGGCCCTGGTAGAACGCGTTCTCGGCAGCCGAGCGCTCCAGGTAGATCGTGGAGGTGGTGCCGACGCCATAGTCCTCCCAGCCGACCAGGGTCTTCTGCTGCCCGGCGCGGAAATCACCGGCGGCGGTTTCCAGCTTCAGGTAGGCGTCGAGCCAGACTTCGCCCTCGAAGTCGTAGCCGGCGGTAAGCTCGAAGGCGCCCTTCTTGCGTGCGAACAGGTACAGCTCGGCCCGGCGCCAACCGTCGGCGTCCTCGAAGGCCTCGCCGCCGCCGGCGTAGCGGTCATCCTGGAAGCGGTTGATGTCGTACTGCAGCGTGCCCTTGGCGCCGTATTCCACGCCGTTGGCGGTGAAGGAGGTCGGCAGGCCGGTGGCGGAAGCGACGGGGCTGGCGAGCAGGGCGGCCAGGATGGCAGGAACGGCAAAGGCGCGGGAATTCATGGGAACAGGGTACCGGAGGGTGGACAGACCGGACCTGACTCCCGCCCGGTATGCACACGGCAACGGGGGTCCGGGAGCCCGTAGAGATGGATGACGGGCTCGCCTACGTTAGCGGCGGAAAACCGTAGGGCTGAAGCCGGCTCCGCCGACGATACGCCGCGATCAAGAAAACGACCGATCTCAGGCGCCGGCTTCAGGCGGAGTCGCGCACCTATGGCAATACGCACAGCAGCGACTGACCCGCCTGGACGAATTGGCTAGGGCTCGCATTCGGCAGTCATGGACCTGGGTGATGACAGCCCTTGCCACACTCCACCCAAATTCCAGCTAGAGCATGTAGAGCACCAGAACGTAGGCATTGATCAATCCATGCACTACCACGCAATGAGCAGTCTTGGCCTTGAATCGGAATCTGATCCAGCACAGCGCAAGAGACACGATGAATGCCCATAGCATCACACCCTTGTGTGCAACTGCAAAGAATATCGACACGAGAATCGATGAAATAACTGGTCCTGCCATACCAGTTAGTGATGTCAGAAGCATGTGCCTAAGAAGCTTTTCTTCAAGCCATGGCTTTGTAACAACTAAGCTCAACAACGGAAATATCAGCCTCCAATCCCTATCGAAATTAGACGAATGGGACTCCCAGTACCAAAATCCAAGAGTCCATACAGCACATAGACCAATAGTCATCAAAGCCATTACCGAGACAGCTTTCTTGCCCCAACCAAGGCCAAGACCTGGTTCTGGAAAGATCAAGGCAAGCGCACAACAAATAAGAAGCTCCAATGGAAGCTCCGCATACAAGAACCCTGCTTTTTCAGACAAGGCGATTAGAGTCATGTATGTGAAGATTGCGACTACAAAGCCCGCAAGATAGAGATCCTTTCTTGGAAGAGAATCCACATGGCCTCCACAAAAATAAAAAGGAGAGGGCCAAGCCCTCTCCTTTTCAGCTCAATCCTCCATGAGCTTGGTCGCCATCCAGGGCACAGTGCCAGGGGTGCTCGCCAAGACATTCCAAGCACCCTTCGCAGCACTCACCCAATCCGACAACTTACCTTCGCACTTCACTCCACTCGGAAACCCAGCCGAGCAGTTCAGCTCGCCTCCCGAAACCGCCTCAACTTCATCGACAGTCAGACTACGCATGACATCCACTCCTTGGTTGTTTGCGCGTCGGGCCACCTTGGCCCACACGGCCGGCTTTGCCGGCGCCTCACCTATCGCACATCGACCTTGCCGTCAGGGATAGTCCGATTCCGAACCAAGCGTCGGAAATCCCTGACCACCTCCGAACGCTTCCTTCAGGGAATCACCACCCCGCCCAAGCAAACGATTCCGCGGCCCAAACCATCGAATGCAAAGACACTGGATCCCCGCCTTCGCGGGAATGACGAGCAGGACGTTGAACTGTTTGGAGCCTCCTTGGCGCACCAGTTCGAATCGACCTCACCCCTTCCGCTCTTCCTCCAGCTGCTGCCGGATCTGCGCATCCACCGCCGCGATGGCGGTCATGTTCAGCACCCGCCGCGGCGTCGCGCTGGTGGTCAGGATGTGCACCGGCTTGCTGATGCCCATCAGGATCGGGCCGATGGCCACGCCCTCGGTGACCACGCGGACCATGTTGTAGGCGATGTTGGCCGCGTCCAGGTTGGGCAGCACGAACAGGTTGGCGCGGCCCTTGAGGGTACTGTTGGGCATGATCTTGTGCCGCAGCAGCTCGTCCCAGGCGGTGTCGCCCTGCATCTCGCCGTCGACGTTGAGCTTGGGCACGCGCTTGAGCAGCAGTTCGCGCACCCGGCGCATCTTCAGCGCGCCGGGGGTCTCGTGGCTGCCGAAGTTGGAATGCGACAGCAGGGCGATGCGCGGCTCGATGCCGAACAGCTTCAGGCGGTAGGACGCCTGCAGGGTGGCCTCGGCGATCTGCTCGGCGGTGGGGTCGTCCTGGACGTGGGTGTCCAGGAAGAACCACACGCCCTGGTTGTTGATCACGCCGGTCATGGCGGCGGTGGACTGCACGCCCGGATCCAGGCCAATCACGCTGCGCACGTAGCCGAGCTTCTTGTGGAAGCGGCCGACCACGCCGGTGAGCAGGGCGTCGGCCTCGCCGCGGGCGACCATCACCGCGCCGATCAGGGTCGGGCGCGAACGCATCAGGTTCTTGGCCGCGGCCACGGTGACGCCGCGGCGCTCGGTGATGGCGTGGTAGTGCTGCCAGTACTCGGCGAAGCGCGGGTCGTCGTCCTGGTTGGTGACCTCGAAGTCCTCGCCGGCCTTCATGCGCAGGCCCAGGCGCTTGATCCGGGTCTCGATCACCTCCGGGCGGCCGATCAGGATCGGGAAGGCCACGCCCTCGTCGATCACGGTCTGCACCGCGCGCAGCACCACCTCGTCCTCGCCCTCGGCGTAGGCCACGCGCTTGCGGTCGGCACGGGCGCGGTCGTACACCGGCTTCATCATCAGGCTGGTGCGGTAGACGAACTGGCCCAGCTTCTCGCGGTAGGCGCGCAGGTCCTCGATCGGGCGTTCGGCAATGCCCGATACCATCGCCGCCTGGGCCACCGCCGAGGACAGTTCGACCAGCAGGCGGGGGTCGAACGGGCGCGGGATCAGGTAGTCGCGGCCGAAGCTGGGGATGTCGTCGCCGTAGGCGGCGCCCAGGTCGGAAGCCTCGCGCCTTGCCAGGGCGGCGATGGCGTGCACGCAGGCGACCTTCATCGCCTCGTTGATGCCGGTGGCGCCCACGTCCAGCGCGCCGCGGAACAGGTACGGGAAGCAGAGCGCGTTGTTGACCTGGTTGGGATAGTCCGAGCGGCCGGTGGCGATGATCGCGTCCGGGCGCACGGCCTTGGCGTCCTCCGGCAGGATCTCCGGGTACGGGTTGGCCAGGGCCAGGATGATCGGGTTGTCCGCCATCGTGGCGACCATCTCGGCCTTGAGCACGCCGCCGGCGGACAGGCCGAGGAAGATGTCGGCGCCCTTGACGATCTCCTCCAGCGTGCGCGCGTCGGTGTCGCGGGCGTAGCGGCGCTTGTCCGGGTCCAGGTCGGTGCGGCCGCTGTGGATCACGCCGCTGCGGTCGAAGGCGGTGATGTTCTCCGGCTTCAGGCCCAGCGAGACCAGCATGTCCACGCAGGAGACACCCGCGGCGCCCATGCCGGTGGTGGCCAGCTTCACCTGGCCGATGTCCTTGCCGACCACGTGCAGGGCGTTGACCACCGCGGCGCCGACGATGATCGCGGTGCCGTGCTGGTCGTCGTGGAACACCGGGATGTTCATCCGCTCGCGCAGCTTGCGCTCGACGATGAAGCACTCCGGCGCCTTGATGTCCTCCAGGTTGATGCCGCCGAAAGTCGGCTCGAGGCTGGCGATGATGTCGACCAGCTTCTCCGGGTCGTTCTCGTCGATCTCGATGTCGAACACGTCGATGCCGGCGAACTTCTTGAACAGCACGCCCTTGCCTTCCATTACTGGTTTACCAGCCAGCGGGCCGATGTTGCCCAGGCCCAGCACCGCGGTGCCATTGCTGACCACGGCGACCAGGTTGCCGCGGGCGGTCAGTTCGCTGGCCTGCTTCGGGTCGGCGACGATCGCCTCGCAGGCATACGCCACGCCGGGGCTGTAGGCCAAGGCCAGGTCGCGCTGGGTGAGCATCGCCTTGGTCGGGGCGACCTTGATCTTTCCGGGGCGCGGGTGACGGTGGTAGTCGAGGGCGGCCTGCTTGAAGTCTTCTTGTTCGGACATGTCCGTCACGGCGATGGGCAGGCACGGGATTCTACGCGGCTGGCCGCAGCCGGGTCCCGGCCCCAGGCCCCGCACCGGCTGACGGAACGGGCACAAAGCGGTGGACCAGGGGCCTGACACCGGTCGCAGGCCGGCGCGGCGCCCACCTGGGGCACATTGGCGGCGAACCTCGCCCGCCGGCTTCCATGAAAATCTTTTCCACCCGCTTTGCGGCTGTGGTACATAGGCATTTGGCTGATCGTGCCGGGAACTCCTGCATGCCTCTGACCCATAACGATAATTTATTTCAATCTTCCGCCACCCGGCTCATCGGCAAGGGACTGGGCGCCGGCGCGGCCGGCAGCGAACCCCTCGAGGCGGACGCGGCCGGCTGGCGCATCCTCGAGGGCGAGGTCAGCCTGCCGGTGGCGGTGCTGCGCGACTCGGCGCTGCAGCACAACCTTGCCTGGATGCGCCGGTTCATGGACGCCTACGGGGTCGAACTGGCCCCGCACGGCAAGACCACGATGAGCCCGGAGCTGTTCGCGATGCAGCTCGACGCCGGGGCCTGGGGCATCACCCTGGCGACCGCGCCGCAGGTGCGCGACGCGTACCGGCATGGGCTGCGCCGGGTACTGGTGGCCAACCAGCTGGTCGACCGCGCCAACATGGCTATTGTCTCGGGGCTGCTGGCTGACCCGGACTTCGAGTTCTGCTGCCTGGTCGACTCGGCAGCCAATGCGCAGGCGCTGGGCGCGTTCTTCGCCGCGCAGGGCCGGCGCCTGCGGTTGCTGCTGGAGATCGGTGTGGCCGGCGGCCGCACCGGGGTGCGCGACGAGGCACAGGTGCGCGAGGTGGTCGATGCGATCGCCCAGTGGCCGCAGTCGCTGGCGCTGGTCGGGGTGGAAACCTACGAGGGCGTGCTCAAGGACGAAGCCGGGATCCGCGCCCTGCTCCGCCGCACGCTCGCCACCTTGCAGGCGCTGCGCGTGGAAGGCGCCTTCGCCGAGCCGCGGGCGCTGCTGTCCGGCGCCGGCTCGGCCTGGTACGACGTGGTCGCCGAGGAGTTCGCCGAGGTGGCGCGCGATCCGGGCGTGCGCGTGCTGCTGCGCCCGGGCTGCTACCTGACCCACGACGCCGGCGCCTACCGCGAGGCCGACGCGCGCATCCATGCCTCCAATCCGGTGGCGCGGCAGCTGGCCGAAGGCCTGCGCCCGGCGCTGCAGCTGTGGGCCTGCGTGCAGTCGCGGCCCGAGCCGGGCCGGGCCATCGTCGGCCTGGGCAAGCGCGACGCGGCGTTCGACGCCGGCCTGCCGCTGCCGGTGCTGCGCTACCGCGAAGGCGACGCGGCGCCGCAGCCCGCACCCGCGCACTGGCGGCTGGCCGCGATCATGGACCAGCACGCGTTCCTGGAACTGGCCGACGACGACGACCTGCGGGTCGGCGACCTGCTGTGCTTCGACATCTGCCACCCGTGCCTGACCTTCGACAAGTGGCGGCACCTGCTACGCGTGGACGACGCCTGGCGGGTGACCGGCGTCGTGCGCACGTACTTCTGACCCTCTCTCTTCCACCGGACCGACGCCGCGCATGACTTCCGGAAGCCTGCTGCTGCTCTACGCCGCGATCGCGATCTGCGCGCTGATCGTGCTGATCGCGCGCTACCGGCTCAACCCGTTCATCACCTTGACCCTGGTCTCGCTGGGCCTGGCGCTGGCGGCGGGCATGCCGGCCGGCGAGATCGTCGCCGCCTACGAGCAGGGCGTGGGCCGCACCCTGGGCCACATCGCCCTGATCGTGGCGCTGGGCACCATGCTGGGCAAGATGATGGCCGAGTCCGGCGGCGCCGAGCGCATCGCGCGCACGCTGATCGGCTGGTTCGGCCCGAGGAACGTGCACTGGGCGATGATGCTGGTGGCGTTCGGCATCGGCCTGCCGATCTTCTTCGAGGTCGGCTTCGTGCTGCTGGTGCCGATCGTGTTCAACGTCGCCCGCCGCACCGGCGTGCCGCTGTTGCTGGTCGGCCTGCCGATGGTCGCCGGCCTGTCGGTGGTGCACGGGCTGGTGCCGCCGCATCCGGCAGCGATGCTGGCGGTGAAGGAGTACCAGGCCGACGTCGGCCAGACCGTGTTCTACGCGCTGATTGTCGGCCTGCCGACCGCGGCACTGGCCGGGCCGGTGTTCGCGAAATTCGTCGCGCCGCGGGTGCAGCTGCCGGCGCACAACCCGATGGAAGCGGCGTTGCTGGACGAGGGCCATGGCCGCGTGCCGGACGAGCAGCTGCCCGGCTTCGGCATCACCGTGGCCACCCTGCTGCTGCCGGTGGGCCTGATGCTGCTGGGCGGCTGGGCCGACGTGCTGGCCACGCCGGGCACCCAGGCCAACGAGTGGCTGCGCTTCCTCGGCAACTCGGTGGTGGCGTTGCTGCTGGCCACCCTGCTGAGCTTCGTCACCCTGGGCCTGATGCGCGGCTTCAACCGCGAGCAGATCCTCAAGTTCTCGACCGAGTGCCTGGCGCCGACCGCGGCGATCACCCTGCTGGTCGGCGCCGGTGGCGGCCTCAACGGGATCCTGGTCAAGACCGGCGTGGCCGCCGAGATCACCGCGCTGTCGCAGCGCTTCGAGCTGTCGCCGCTGATGATGGGCTGGACCGTGGCCGCGCTGATGCGGATCGCGACCGGCTCGGCCACGGTGGCGATGAGCACCGCCGCCGGAATCGTCGCGCCGATCGCGCTGGCCGCCGGCTATCCGCACCCGGAACTGCTGGTGCTGGCCACCGGCGCCGGCTCGCTGATCCTGTCGCACGTCAACGACGGCGGGTTCTGGCTGATCAAGGAGTACTTCAACATGTCGGTGGCGCAGACGTTCAAGACCTGGACGGTGCTGGAGACGCTGATCTCGATCATCGCGCTGGCATTCACCGCGGCGCTGGCGATGCTGCTCTGAACAGGCAGGACTGAACATGCACGACCTGGTCTACCAGCTGCGCCAGCGCCTGGACGGGTTCAGCCCGGTGGAGCGGCGCATCGCCGAGACGATCCTGGCCGACATCCCGGCCGCGGCGCAGTCCGGCGTGGGCGAGCTGGCGCAGCGCGCGGGCGTGAGCGTGGCGGCGGTGTCGCGCTTCGCCAAGGCGCTGGGCTGCGCGCATGTGCGCGAGCTGCGCGCGCGGCTGGCCGAGGCCGGCGCGGTCGGCCGCCGCTTCCTGGACGATGCGGACGCGCCGCCGCTGCCGGCGCTGCACGCGCAGATCGGCAGCGACATCGAGGGCGTCCTGCGCCGCAACCTGGCCGGGCTGTCGGAACAGGTGGTGCGCGGGCTGGCAGAGGCGCTGGCCGGCGCGCGGCGCGTGCACGTGTTCGGCATGGGCGGCAGCTCGGCGGTGTTCGCGCAGGAGCTGCAGCACCGGCTGACCCGGCTCGGCCTGCCGGCGGCCGCGTGCAGCGATGCGGTGGCGATGCGCATGCTCGCCGCCACCCTGGAACCGGGGGACGTGGTGCTGGCGCTGTCGGTGAGCGGGCGCAACCCGGAGCTGCTCGACGCACTGGCGATCGCCGCCGGCTACGGCGCGCGGCTGGCCGCGATCACCCGCGACGGCACGCCGCTGGCCGCGCGCGCGCAGTGGCTGCTGCCACTAGCGCTGGAAGAGACCGACTTCGTGTTCAAGCCCTCGGCCTCGCGCTACGCGACGCTGCTGGCGATCGACGTGCTGGCCACCACCGTGGCCCTGCTCGACCCGGCCGGCAACCGCGAGCGGCTGCGCCGGATCAAGCTGGCCCTGGACACCTGGCGCGGCGGCGACGACGAGCGCCTGCCGCTGGGAGACTGACGTGAACGGCTCCGCTTCCCGCAATCCCCGTGGCGCGACCCGGTCCGCTTCCCGCCAACCTGCCGGCGACCTGCCGGCGTTCGACCTGCTCATCCGCGACGTGCTGGTCCTCGACGGCCGCGACGCGCCGGGCGTGCACGGCGACGTGGCGGTGCGCGACGGCCGCGTGGTCGCAGTCGCCGCGCCCGGCGCGCTGGCGGGCGCCGCCGCGCGCATCGTCGAGGGCGCGGGCCTGGCGCTGGCGCCCGGCTTCATCGACGTGCACACCCACGACGACCTGGAAGTGATCCGCCACCCGGCGATGCCGGCCAAGCTCAGCCAGGGCGTGACCACGGTGGTGGTCGGCAACTGCGGGATCAGTGCCAGCCCGGTGGTGCCGCGCCACGGCCCCGCCGGCGATGCCGTGCCCGATCCGATGAACCTGCTCGGCGCTGACGAAGAATTCGCCTACCCGCGCTTTGCCGACTACCGCGCCGCGGTGGAAGCGGCGCGGCCGGCGGTGAACGTGGCCGCGCTGGTCGGCCACACCGCGCTGCGCCAGAACCACCTGGACCGCGTCGACCGCGCCGCCAGCGACGCGGAGATCGCCGCGATGCGCGCGCAGCTGCGCGAGAGCCTGGACGCCGGCGCGCTGGGCCTGAGCACCGGCCTGGCCTACGCCTCGGCGTTCCAGGCGCCGGAGCGCGAAGTGCTGGCGCTGTCCGAGGAACTGGATAGCCACCGCCACGCCTACGCCACCCACCTGCGCGACGAGTTCGCGCGGATCGTGCCGGCGCTGGACGAGGCCTTCGCCGTGGGCCGCCACAGCGGCGCGCCGGTGCGGGTCTCGCATCTCAAGTGCGCCGGCGCCGACAACTGGGGCCGCAGCCGCGAGGTACTGGCCGCACTGGAGCGCGGCGCGCACGGCCACGATGTGGCCTGCGACTGCTATCCGTACGCGGCCAGCTCCTCGACCCTGGACCTGAAGCAGGTCACAGACGCCTACGACATCCTGGTCACCTGGTCCGAACCGCATCCGGACCAGGGCGGCCGCCTGCTGGCCGAGATCGCCGCCGACTGGCGCACCACCCTGCTCGGCGCCGCGCGCCGGCTGCAGCCGGCCGGCGCGGTCTACCACTGCATGGACGAGGCCGACGTGCGCCGGATCCTGTCGCACCCGCTGACCATGGTCGGTTCCGACGGCCTGCCGCGCGACCCGCGCCCGCATCCGCGGCTATGGGGGACCTTCCCGCGCGTGCTCGGCCACTACGCACGCGACGAAAAGCTGTTCCCGCTGCACACCGCCGTGCACAAGATGACCGGGCTGCCGGCCGCGCGCTTCGGCCTGCGCGACCGCGGCCTGATCCGCGAGGGCGCCTGCGCCGACCTGGTCCTGTTCGACCCGGCCACGGTGCGCGACGTGGCCGACTTCCACGACCCGGTGCGGCCGGCCGCGGGCATCTACGCGGTCTGGGTCAACGGCCGGCTGGCCTACGACGGGCGCGAGGTGGCCGGCGAACGCCACGGCCGCTTCCTCGCACCGCACTGATTTCCTACGTTCCACGGAGCAAAGACATGAGCGACATCAAGCGTTACGGCGCCGAGGGCGGCGTCGGCCAGGGCCGGCAGCACATGCCGTTCTCGCGCGCGGTCGAGGCCGACGGCTGGCTGTACGTCTCCGGCCAGGTGCCGATGCGCGACGGCGAACTGGTCGCCGGCAACGTCACCGAGCAGGCGCACGTGGTGATCGGCAACGTGCTGGCGATCCTGGCCGAGGCCGGCTACGGCCCCGAGCACGTCGTGCGCTGCGGCGTGTGGCTGGACGACGCGCGCGACTTCTACGCGTTCAACGCGGTGTTCAAGCATTACTTCGGCGAGCATCCGCCGGCGCGCGCCTGCGTGGAGTCGCGGATGGTGGTGGACTGCAAGGTCGAGGTGGACTGCGTGGCCTACAAGCGGCCGGCGCCCTGAACAACGGCCCGGTATCGGAACCCCGAGTGGCCGCTCTTCATGTAGGAGCCGACTTCAGTCGGCAACGCGACGCCGCAGGCACAGGCGACGCCCCCGTGGTTCCGACGCCCGGGTCGCGGTCATGCCCGCTCCTACACCGGAGAGCCGCTGCGCCGCTGCCTTTTTGTAGGAGCCGGGTTCAGCCGGCGACGCGACGCCGCAGGCACAGGCGACGCCCCCGTGGTTCCGACGCCCGGGTCGCGGTCATGCCCGCTCCTACACAGGGGAGCCGCTGCGCCGCTGCCTTTTTGTAGGAGCCGGGTTCAGCCGGCGACCCGGCGCCGCAGGCACAGGCGACGCCCCCGTGGTTCCGACGCCCGGGTCGCGGTCATGCCCGCTCCTACACGGGAGAGCCGCTGCGCCCTGGCATTCGCAGGAGCCGGCTTCAGCCCGCGAGCGGCCTGGCGTGTCCGGAAAGTTGCAATCTGCGACCATGCGCAGCAGCCGGCCGCCGCACGAAGTGGCGTGCCGGCCCAGGAAGTTCCCCCTTCCTCCCAGGCTGCCCGATGACCGCAAAGGACGCGAACCGTCGATCCAGGCACCGCCCCCGCGCGGGCTTTGCCCCCGCTTGCAGCCTGCCCCGCGCATTCGTCCTGGCCCTGGGCGGCTGCCTGGCGCTGCAGGAGACCGCCGCGGCCCGCGACGCGCAGGCCGCGGCGGCCGAGCCCGAGCGCGCGCCCGTCGCGGCGACCGAACTGGACGCCGTGCAGGTCACCGCGCGGCGCCGGACCGAGCCGGTGCAGGACGTGCCGGCCGCGATCACCGTGGTCGCCGGCAGCGACATGGAGCGCAATGGCATCTACCAGGTCCAGGACCTGCAACGGCTGCTGCCCGGCACCAGCGTCGCGTTCTGGAACCCGCGCCAGTCCAGCGTGGCGGTGCGCGGCATCGGCAACAACCCGGCCAACGACGGCCTGGAAGGCAGCGTCGGCCTGGTCCTGGACAACGTCTACCTGGGCCGCCCGGGCATGGTCGTGTTCGACCTGCTCGACATCGAGCAGGTCGAACTGCTGCGCGGCCCGCAGGGCACCCTGTTCGGCAAGAACGCCACCGCCGGCGTGCTGAACATCGGCAGCCGGCAGCCCGCGTTCGCGCCCGAGCACGGCGTCTCGCTCTCGGCGGGCACGCGCGGCTATGGCCAGGTCCGCGCCACCGTATCGGACCGGCTGGGGGAGACGGTGGCCGGCCGCCTGTCCGCCTACGCGACCCGCGACGACGGCTGGATACGCAACCTGCACGACGGCGCCGACCTCAACGGCATCGGCCGCCACGGCGTGCGCGGGCAGCTGCTGTTCCGTCCGCGCGAGGCCTTGGAGGTGCGCGTGATCGCCGACTACAACCGCCAGGACGACACCCAGGGCGCGACCCTGCTCTACGACATCGGCGCGGCCTCGCCGCTGTACCGCCCGTTCCTGCCCGCGCCCGGCGCCGGCGACTACAGCGTCGACATCGACGGCCGCCTGGCGATGCGGGTCGAACAGGGAGGCGCCTCGGCCGAGGCCAACTACGACCTGGACGGAGGCCACCGGCTGACCTCGGTCAGCGCCTGGCGGTTCTGGGACTATGCGCCGCGCAACGACGTGGACCTGAGCCCGTATCCGATCGTCGACCACGCCGGCTACGACGTGGACTACCGCCAGGCCTCGCAGGAACTGCGCGTGGCCTCGCCGACGGGTAGGCGGCTGGACTATGTCGCCGGCGTGTTCCTGCTCGACCAGGACACGCGCAACACCTACGTCAGCGCGTTCGGTCCGTACGCCGACGCGGCGCTGGTCGGCCCGGTGGCCGGCAGCCTGCGCGGCGTGCTCGATGACGTGCACAGCACCACCCACGGCCGGCTGCGCACGCGCAGCGCCGCGCTGTTCGGCCAGGGCAACTGGCGTCTGGGCGAGCGCCTGGGCGTGACCGCCGGGCTGCGCATCACCCACGAGGACAAGCAGGCGCGCATCGTCCGCCAGCCGCCGCAGGGCGGCAGCGATTTCGCCGGGCTGCCGCCGGCGCTGGCCGCCGCGCTGCGGGCCGTGCGCGACAGCCAGGTCGGCGCCTGGGACTCGGGCGGGTTCGGCTTCGCCGACACCAGCCCGTCGGCGCTGCTCGGCATCGACTACCGGTTCGGCGACGGCATCCTCGGCTACGCCAGCCTGGCGCACGGCGAGAAGTCCGGTGCGATCAACCTCAACGCGCCCACCGCGCAGACCATCGCCCTGCCGCTGGCGCAGGCCCGGCAATCGCTGCTGGTGGCGCCGGAAACCGCCGACACCCTGGAGATCGGCCTCAAGAACACCCTGTGGGACCGGCGCCTGCAACTGGACCTCAACCTGTTCCTGACCCGGCTGCAGGACTACCAGGCCAACGCGATCGTGCCGTACACCAATCCGGCCACCGGCGTGACCACGGTGGCCTTCCTGCTGACCAACGTCGCCGGGGTGGAGAGCCGCGGCATCGAGTGGGACCTGCGTGCGGTGCCGGCCGACGGGCTGACGGTGGCCTTCAACGGCGCCTACACCGACGCGCGTTACCGCAGCTTCGCCAACGCGCCGTGCGCGGTGGAGACGCCGCCCGGCCCGTCCGGCGGCTGCGACCTGGGCGGCCGGCCGCTCAACGGCGCGCCGCGCTGGACGCTCAACGCCAGCGGCGACTACCGCTGGCGGCGCGACGGCGTCGAGCCTTACGTCTCGGCGGTCGCGTCCTGGCGCAGCGAGGTGTACGGCAGCCTCGACAACTCGCGCCACAACCTGCTGCCGGCCTACGGCCTCCTGGACCTGGTCGCCGGCTGGCGCGTCGACCGCGGCGCGTACCAGTGGGACGTCTCGCTTTGGGCGCGCAATGCGCTGGACCGGCGCCACTATCTCAGCGGCGGTCAGCTGCTGGGCACCTACACCGCCGCGGCCGGCGCGCCGCGTACGCTCGGGCTGACCCTGCGCTGCGACTTCCGCTGAGGCCCGGGGCGACGTGCCGGCACCGGGTGACGCGGTGTTCCGGCACTGCTTCAGCGAGCATCCGCCGGCGCGTTCTTGTAGGAGCCGGGCTTGCCCGCGATGCGACGTCGTCGGCACAGGCGACGCCCTCGTGCTTCCGACGCCCGTGTCGCCGACTGAAGTCAGCTCCTACAAAAGAGCGGCCGCGCCGTAGCTGTTGTAGGAGCCGGGTTCAGCCGGCGACCCGACGCCATGGGCACAGGCGACGCCCTCGGAGTCCGACGCCCGGGGCGCCAGCAAGCTGTGCTCCTGCAAAAGCCGAAGTGGTTCGCCGTATCGAGTGCCGATCCCGTCGCACTCCAACGGCGGGACGATCCGGTTTCCCGGAAGCAATCGCCGCCGGGAAACCGCCCACACGCTCAATCCAGCGGGCAGTCGTCGATCCGGTCCATCCGGATCCGGTTCGCGAACAGCGAGAACGCCAGCATCCCGGCCAGGCCGCTGGCGCGCTCGATCCACGGCGGCAGCCAGCGCGGCGGCGCCAGGGTGCCGTCGGCGAACAGCGGCTCGAAGCGGACCACGTCCTCCAGGGTCATCTTGCCGGCGAACAGCCAGCGGCACAGGCGCAGCCGGTCCTGCGCCAGCGCGCGGCGGAAGAAGGTGTGCACGCCGATCAGGCCGCGCAGGTAGACCGTGTCCTTGGTGAAGGCGAAGCCGCCGGCCACCGGCACGCCGCGGAACACGCGCTGGGTGGAGGCGAAGCTCTCGGCCTCGTTCTGCCCGGCCTGGAGGAAGTAGCGGAACACCTGCAGGAAGTCGGCGCCTTCCAAGGCCATGGCGATGGCCTCGATGCGCAGGCTGATCCGCTTCATCCGCTGGATGTCGATGCTGCCGGTGATCTGCTCGGCGAAGGTGGCCAGGCCTTCCTGGGTGGTGGTGACCCGCGGCGAGGCCAGCCCCAGGCTCGGCAGCTGCGCCTGGGCGCGGCCGTTGAGCGCGGTCAGCGAATGCACCAGCGCTTCGTGGTGGAACAGCTGGCGGCGGTCGTAGTCGCTGAAGGCGGCGCCGGCGCGCAGGCGGATGCGGGTGGCGCCGGCGGCGGCTTTGGCGATCAGGGCCGGGTCCAGCTGGATCTCGATCACGCGGCCGGCGAAGAAGTCGTCCAGGTCGCCCTGCAGCTGCAGTGCCAGCGCAGTGGCCGAGACCGGCACCTGTTCCTGCGGCGCCAGCAGCTCGTGGTCCAGTTCGCCGGCGATCTGGATGAAGTGGCGCGCGGCCTCGCGGGTGGTCGGGCCGTCGCCGGGCAGCGGTTCGTCCGGGCGGCCGAACAGGGCCACCGACTCGGCGCAGGCCTGCGCGGTGCCCAGCGCTTCGAGCAGGCGCGCGGCGCGGTCCCAGCTGGCGGCCGATTCGCGCAGGTAGGCACCCAGCGGGTGCGTGGCGTCGGCCTCGGCGGCGATCGCGGCTAGCTCGACGAGCTGACTTCAGTCGGCGAAATCCAGCTTCGGGTAGGACACCGCCGGCAACGCCGGCTGCCCGCGCCGCCAGCCTTCGAGGAAATCCGCCTGCACCCGACGCCGGCCAGCTGGCCAGGCTCAGCAGCTTGATCCCGCGCACCTGCCTTGACCAGGCGCGCGTCGAGCGCGGCGTGGCGGGCGATGTCGGGCGGCACCGGGTCCATCGCGCGACGATAACGCAGGCGGCCGGCGCGGGCATGCGCCCCGCCGCGATGCGCCGGTCCCGCCCTTCTGTAGGAGCACAGCTTGCTCGGCGACATGGGCGTCGGAATCACGAGGGCGTCGCCTGGGCCAGCGGCGTCGCGTCGCCGGCTGAACCCGGCTCCTACAACAGCCGCGGCCAACCGCTTTTCTGTAGGAGCTGACTTCAGTCGGCGACACGGGGCGTCGGAATCACGAGGGCGTCGCCTGGGCCGACGGCGTCGGGTCGCCGGCTGAACCCGGCTCCTACAACAGCCGCGGCCGACCGCTCTTCTGTAGGAGCTGACTTCAGTCGGCGACACGGGCGTCGGGATCATGAGGGCGTCGCCTGTGCCGATGGCGTCGCGTCGCGGGCAAGCCCGGCACCTACAACACAGCCGTCAGCGCCGCGGGTACTTCTCCTCCAGGCGCTTGCGCAACGTCTTGTTCTGCACCCGCGCGTCGGCCTTCTGCGCCAGCCGCGTGGCCAGGCGGTCGGCGGCGCCGGCGACCTCGTCGCGCAGCTTGAGGTAGTTGGCCGCCCGCGCCGCGTCGAGCGTGCCGGCCTCGATCGCCGCGCGTACCGCGCAACCGGGCTCGCTGCGGTGGGCGCAGTCGCTGAAGCGGCACTGCGCGGCCAGCGCCTCGACGTCGGCAAAGCCGCCATCGGCCAACTCCTCCTCACCGGTGGGCTTGAGCTCGCGCATGCCGGGCGTGTCGACCAGGCAGGCGCCGGCGGGCAGCGCGATCAGCGCGCGGTGGGTGGTGGTGTGGCGGCCGCGCGAATCGTGCTCGCGTACTTCGGCGGTCTTCATCCGCTGCTCGCCGAGCAGGCTGTTGCTCAGGGTCGACTTGCCGGCGCCAGAGGAGCCGACCAGCACCACGGTGGCGCCCGGACCCAGCCATGGGGTCAACGCGGCGACGGCTTCGGGATCCTTGGCGTTGAGCGCCAGCACCGGCACGCCCTGGGTGCGCAGGTCGGCCAATGCCGCCAGCGCGGTCTCCGCGTCGGCACCGTCGCGGTCGGCCTTGGTCAGCACGACCACCGGCTGCACCCCGCCACCGCCGACCAGCAGCAGGTAGCGCTCGATCCGGCGCGGGTTGAAGTCGGCGTCCAGGCCGCAGACCACGAACGCGGTATCGACGTTGGCCGCGATCACCTGCTGCTGGTAGTGCTCGCCGGCAGCGGCGCGCTTGATCGCGCTGCGCCGGGGCAGCAGGGCGAGGATGCGGCGGCCGTCGTGCAGGACCCAGTCGCCGACCGCGGCGCGCTCGTGCAGCGGTATCCCGTCGGCGGTGAACACCGGGCGCCGCTGCCATTCCGGCGGTGACTCGGCGCGGAAGCCGGCGTCCGGCGCGTCGGCCAGTACGTAGCCGGTGCGGTGCTGCTCGCTCACCCGCGCCGGGCGGGCGCCGGGGTGGGCGGCAGCCAGCGCCTGCCAGGCCGGATCCTCGGCTGCGCCCGCCCACGGCCAGCCGATGCGGCGCAGGGGGGCGTAGTCGAGGTCGGTCGAGTCCATGGCCGGCATTGTATTCGCGCAGTCCGGAACGCAGTGGGTGGCGCCCTTCTGTGTGTGTAGGAGCGGGCATGACCGCGACAGGGGCGTCGGAAATGCGAGGGCGTCGCCTGTGCCGGCGGCGTCGGGTCGCCGGCTGAACCCGGCTCCTGCAAAGGCAGCGGCACGGCGGTTCTCCTTGTAGGAGCGGGCATGACCGCGACCCGGGCGTCGGAAATGGGAGGGCGTCGCTTGTGCCGACGATGTCGCGTCGCCGGCTGATCCGGCTCCTATCAAACGCCGCCCGGGACGATTTCGGGTGAAATCGATACCACGCCCATTCCCATGCCAGACAGGCACTTGCGCGGTTTTTTTCCGCTAACATGCCAACCCACCCCCCACCCGCCCGCTTGCCGCCATGTCGCCCACCGAGAAACCGCTCAGCGTCCGCGAGCGCCTGTCAGAAGTCCGCTACGAGATCCGCGGAGAACTGGCCCGGCGAGCCCACGCGCTGGAAGCGGAGGGGCGCCAGCTGATCAAGCTCAACATCGGCAACCCCGGCGCGTTCGGTTTCCGCGCCCCCGCGCACCTGCAGCGCGCGATCATCGACGACATCGACCACACCGATCCCTACACCCACCAGCTCGGCCTGCCGGCCGCGCGCGAGGCGCTGGCTTCGGCCTACCGCGCGCGCAACGCGCCGCACGTGGACAGCGACCGGGTGTTCATCGGCAACGGCGTGTCCGAGCTGATCGACATGTCGCTGCGCGCGCTGCTCAACCCCGGCGACGAGGTGCTGGTGCCCTCGCCCGACTACCCGCTGTGGTCGGCCGCCACCATCCTCAACGACGGCCGCCCGGTGTACTACCGCTGCGCGCCGGAGAACGGCTTCCTGCCCGATCCGGTCGAGGTCGAGGGCCTGGTCTCCTCGCGCACCCGCGCGATCGTGCTGATCAACCCGAACAACCCCACCGGCGCGGTCTACCCGCGCGAGTTGCTCGAGCGCCTGGTCGCGATCGCCCAGCGCCACAGCCTGCTGCTGCTGGTCGACGAGATCTACGACCAGGTGCTGTACGACGGTGCGGCGTTCGAGCCGCTGGCGCCGCTGGCCGGCGACCACCCGTGCATCACCTTCAGCGGCCTGAGCAAGGTGCACCGCGCCTGCGGCTGGCGCGTGGGCTGGGCGATCCTCACCGGCGCGCACGCGCGCACCGCCGAGTACCGCAATGCGATGGACCTGCTGTCGGGCCTGCGCCTGTGCGCGAACGTGGCCGGCCAGTACGCGATCGCCGCCGCGGTCGGCGGCCCGGACACGATCAGCGCGCTGTGCGCGCCGGGCGGCCGCCTGTACGAGACCCGCCGCGCGGTGGTCGAGGCCTGCGCTGCCAGCGAACACCTCACGCTGGTCGAACCCAAGGGCGCGCTGTACGCGTTCCCCTCGGTGGTCGGCCCGGCCGCGCGCGGTTTCGACGACCACCGGTTCGCGCTGGAACTGCTGGAAACCGAGGACGTGCTGATCGTGCCCGGCTCCAGCTTCAACGTGCCCTACCGCGACCACTTCCGCGTCACCCTGCTGCCGCAGGCCGAAGTGATGCGCGAGGTGTTCGGCCGCATCGACCGCGCCCTGGCGCGCCGCGCCGAGGCCGCGACCAAGGTCGTGCCGCTGAAGGCCAAGACCCGCAACGCAGCGGCCTGACCGGGACGATGGTCGAGCCGGCCGGTCCCGCCTCCGCCGCCGCGCCCGCCTACCTGGCGCTGGGCGATTCCTACACGATCGGCGAAGGCGTCGAGCCGGCCGGGCGCTGGCCGGTGCAACTGGCCGCGGCGCTGCGCGGCGAAGGCATCGAACTGGGCGAGCCGCGGATCATCGCCACCACCGGCTGGACCAGCGACGAACTCGACGCCGGCATTGACGCAGCCCACGCGCAGGCGCCGATCGGCGTCGAGCACGCGCTGGTCAGCCTGCTGGTCGGGGTCAACAACCAGTATCGAGGCCGGCCGCTGGACGAGTTCCGCGACCAGTTCGTCGCGTTGCTGCGGCGCGCGATCGGCTACGCCGGTGGCGATCCGGCGCGGGTGCTGGTGCTGGCGATCCCGGACTGGGGCGTGACCCCGTTCGCCTTCGCCCAGTCGCGCGATCCGGCATTGGTGGCCGCGCAGATCGACGCGTTCAACGCGGTCTGCCGCGAAGAGGCCGGGCACGCCGGCGCGCGCTGGATCGATATCGCCCCAGTCAGCCGCGAGCGCGGTGGCGAGGCGGCGATGCTGGTCGACGACGGCCTGCACCCCTCGGCGGCGATGTATGCGCTGTGGACCGCGCTGGCGTTGCCGGCGGCGCGCGAGGCGCTGCGCCGGTGAGCGACGCGACGGCGGCGGGCGAATCCGACGCCGCACGCCGGCCACTGCCGCGCGACCGCGCCCGGCGCATCGCCCGCGCGTTCCTGCCCGACTGGCCACTGGGCAACCGCTACCACTACTACTACGCCGGGGCCAAGCTGCGCAGCGATCCGCTGTACCCGGGCGTGTGCGAGGCGCTGCGCGGCACCCGCGCGCCGCTGCTGGACCTGGGCTGCGGCATCGGCCTGCTCGCCCACGCACTGCAACAGGACGGCATCGGCGTGCGCTACTTCGGCGTGGACAACGATGCGCGCAAGATCGTCTCGGCGCGCCGTGCCGCCGCGCGCGCCGGCCTCGTCGACGCCGGCTTCGAGACCCTGGACCTGGCGCGTGCGCTGCCGCCGCACCGCGGCAGCGTGGCGATGCTGGACGTGCTGCAGTTCTTCGCGCCGCAGCGCCAGGCCGAGATCGTCGATGCCATGGCCGGCATGCTCGAAGCGGGCGCGAAACTGGTGATCCGCACCGGCCTGGACGACGGCAGCCGGCGCGCGCACATCACCCGCGCCGGCGACCGCCTGGCGCGCGCGCTGCGCTGGATGAGTTCGGTACCGCGGCAACTCCCCGATGCGGAGATGCTGCGCGCGCGCTTCGACGCCGCCGGCCTGCGCAGCGAGTTCTCGCCGCTGTATGGCAACACGCCGTTCAACAACTGGCGGGTCGTGGCCTGGCGCGAGTGAGGGCCTGGCAATGCCCCCTCTCCCCCGCAAAGCGGGGGAGAGGGCCGGGGTGAGGGGGTAGGCCGTGCCGGCGTACTCGTGTTTCAGGCGTACACAAGAGCAAGAGCCCCCCTCACCCCAACCCTCTCCCCCATCGCTTTGCGATGGGGGAGAGGGGGCATCAATCGGCCAACGTCGCCGAGTCGACCACGTGCTGGCCCGGCCGTGCGTGCAATGCCGCTTCGACCAGGGCTTCGGCGATGCGCGGCGCCGGGTTGATCCGCCAGGCGCGCGGCAGCACCGGATGCAGTGCACCCAGCACCACGGTCGCGATCCCCTCGCCGGTCCGCTTCTCGCTGCGTTCCCCACCGATCAGGCCCGGGCGCACGAAGGTCAGCGACGGGTAGCCGAGCGTGGCCAAATCGCGCTCGAGCTCGCCCTTGACCCGGCTGTAGAAGACGCGCGAACCCGGATCGGCGCCCTTGGCCGAGTTGAGCGCGTAGGCACCGGCGCCATGGCTGCGCGCCAGTTCGGCCACCCGCAGCGGATAGTCGTGGTCGATGCGGTGGAACGCCTCGCGCGAGCCGGCCACGGCGATGGTGGTGCCCAGCGTGCAGACCACCGCGTCAACCGCCCACCACGGCGCATCCTCCGGCAAGTCGTCGTAGTCGACCGGCACGTCCAGCAGTTTCCGATGCGGTGGCAGCGGTCGGCGCACCGGCGCCACCACCCGCGCCACGCGCGGATCGGCCAGCAACAGCGCCAGCACGTGGCGCCCGACCAGGCCGGTGGCACCAGCCAGCAGCACGGTCTTCGCGGCGTTGTCGCCGACGCCCGTCGCGGTCGTGCCGGCGGTGGACGACGTCGCGGTCATTGCGGCGGCTCCGCCGTCGCGTAGCCGCGCTCTTCCAGCAGACACAGCGTCGCCTCGACGATCTCCACGCTGCGCCCGTGCGCTGCGCCCTCGTGCAGCAGCACGATCGCGCCGGGGCGCAGGCCGCGGCCGATCCGCTGCAGCACCCGCACCGGGTCGCTGTCGACCGCGTCGTAGCCGCGCGCGCTCCACGCCACCCGGGCCAGGCCGTGTTCACGCAGCGGCGCGGCCAGGAACGGGTTGCTGTGCCCGACCACGGAACGGAACCAGCGCGGCGGCGCGCCGGTGAGCCCGCCCAGCGCCTGCTGCGCGTGGCGGACCTCGGCCGCCATCGCCCGCGGCCCCAGCGCCCAGAAGCGGCCGGCGGGGTGGGTGTGGCTGTGGTTGCCGATGCCGTGGCCGCGGTGGCGGATCTCGGCCACCAGCTGCGGTCGCGCCTGCGCGCGCCGGCCGACCAGGAAAAAGGTGGCGCGGGCGCCGTGGCGGTCGAGCGCGTCCAGGATCGCGGCGGTGTCGTCCGAGGGGCCGTCGTCGATGGTCAGCCAGACCGTCCGTTCCGTCGCCGGCAGGCGCGCCAGCACCGGCGCGTACAGCCGGGCCCGTGGCAGGAACACCGGCACCACGAACAGCGCATGCGACAGCAGCAGCGCCGGCAGGCCCCAGGTCCAGCCCAGCCGCCACCACAGCACGGCCACCGCCAGCTGCGAGGCGGCCAGCCAGGCCACCCAGGCCCATGGGCGGCGGGGAACGCGATGCAGTGTTGCCGGCCCGCTCATCGCCGCATGATGCCACGGGGCGTAGAATGCGCGGCCTGCAGTCCACTGTCCGCGAGTCCCCCCATGTCCCTCGATCCCGCCCTGCGTTCGCGCATCGAATCGCTGCTCCAGGCCCACCGCGTCGTGCTGTTCATGAAGGGCCAGCCCGGCATGCCGCAGTGCGGCTTCTCGGCCAAGGCCACCGGCGTGCTGGAGGACCTGGGCGTGGAGTACGCCCACGTCAACGTGCTGGCCGACCAGGAGATCCGCGAGGGCATCAAGGTGTTCGGCAACTGGCCGACCATCCCGCAGCTGTACATCGACGGCGAACTGGTCGGCGGCAGCGACATCATCGAGCAGCTGTCCTCCAGCGGCGAACTGTCGCAGCTGCTGGGCCTGCCGGCGCCGGACCGCACCCCGCCGCAGGTCACCGTGACCGACGCCGCGGCCGAGAAGCTGCGCGGTGCGCTGGCCGACGCCGGCAACGCCGCGCTGGCGCTGGCGATCGACGCGCGCTTCCAGCCGCGCTTCCAGATCGCGCCGCGCAATGACGACGCCATCGTGGTGGAGACCGCCGGCCTGCGCATCCAGTTCGACCCGGCCAGCGCGCGCCGCGCCAACGGCATCACCATCGACTGGGTCGACGACTTCCGCGGCCAGGGCTTGGCGATCGACAACCCGAACGCGCCGAAACCCGCCCAGGCGATCACCCCGGCCGAAGCCGACCGCCAGGTCCGCGCCGGCGAGCTGGTGCTGGTGGACGTGCGTCCGGCCGACGAGCGCGCCATCGCCTCGGTCGCCGTCGCCCATCGCAGCTTCGACGACGACGGCCGCGCCGAGCTGGAGGCGCTGCCGAAGGACACCCGGCTGGCGTTCCTGTGCCACCACGGCGGCCGTAGCGGGCAGGCTGCGGAGGAGTTCCGCGGCAAGGGCTTCAGCAACGTGTTCAATGTCGAGGGTGGCATCGACCGCTGGGCCAGCGAGGTGGATGGCAGCGTGCCGCGCTACTGAAGCGCCGCATGATGCTGTCGCTGTAGGAGCCGGGCTTGCCCGCGACGCGATGCCGTCGGCGCAGGCGACGTCCTCGTAGTTCCGACGCCCGTGTCGCCGACTGAAGTCAGCTCCTACAGGAGAGCAGCCGCGCCGCAGCGGTTGTAGGAGCCGGGTTCAGCCGGCGACACGACGCCGCCGGCACAGGCGACGCCCTCGTGATCCCGACGCCCGTGTCGCCGACTGAAATCAGCTCCTACAGGAGAGTGGCCGCGCCGCAGCGGTTGTAGGAGCCGGGTTCAGCCGGCGACACGACGCCGTCGGCACAGGCGACGTCCTCATGATTCCGACACCCGTGTCGCCCACTGAAGTGGGCTCCTACACACGCCTGAGAACGGCGAGCGCCTCGACCGTCAGAATCCGCCACCGGCGTCCAGCCAAGCCTGTTCGGCCGGCGTGCTTTCCCGGCCCAGCGCGCGGTTGCGGTGCGGGAAGCGGCCGAAGCGGGCGATGACCTCCTGGTGCTCGATCGCGTACTTCAGGTAGACCTCGTTGCCCAGCGGGCGGAACAGCTCGACCGAGCGCTGCTGGTCGGCCAGTTCCTCCGAATGCTCGAACGGCAGGTAGAAGAACGCGCGCAGGTCCGGCTCGAACGCGGTGTCGTGGCCGGCGGCCAGCACGCGGTCGGCGTAGTGGCGGGCCAGGCCGTCGGTGGCGAAGGCATGGCCGCTGCCGCGGAACACGTTGCGCGGGATCTGGTCCAGCAGGACCAGCAGCGCCAGCGCGCCGTCGGCACTGTCCAGCCAGTCCTCGTGCCCGCGCCGCGCCGCGACCAGGTGCGCGGCCAGGAAGCGCGTCTCGCATTCGCGGTCGAACGCTTCGCCGCCGTTGAACCAGGCCTGCATCCCGGCCTGGCGCCAGAACCGCACCACTTCCCCGGCCGTGGTCGTCATCGTGTCCTCCTTCCGGATGCCGTCGCCGGCCAGCATGCCGCATTTCCCATCGCTACCGCGTGCATGGTCGGCTGCGCAGGCAAGCCCGGCTCCTGCAACAGCGACGGTATTGGCTCCTGTAGGAGCCCAGCTTGCTGGCGACACGGGCGTCGGAATCACGAGGGCGTCGCCTGTGCCGGCGGCGTCGGGTCGCCGGCTGAACCCGGCTCCTACAACAGCCACGGCGCGGCCGCTCTTCTGTAGGAGCTGACTTCAGTCGGCGACACGGGCGTCGGAGACACGAGGGCGTCGCTTGGGCCGGCGGCGTCGCGTCGCCGGCTGAACCCGGCTCCTACAACAGCGGCGGTAGCGGGCAACGCGATCCGTGACCCGCGTCCGCGCATGCCAGCCATCGGCACATTGCGTGCCGGGCGCAGTCCGTTTAGGTTCGGTCCCCTTAGGTTCCATCCCGGGGAAAATCCATGCGCCACCTGCTGCTCGCCACCGCGGGCCTCGCCGTCATCGGTACGGCCGCCTGCGGCCTCGCGCCGGCCGCGTTCGCGGCGTCGCGCTTCGCCGACGATCCGTATCCCAGCACCTACCGGCCGTTGCCGTCCGAGCCGGTACTGCTGCGCAACGCCACCGTGCTCACCGGTATCGGCCAGCGCCTGGACGGCGCCGACGTGCTGATGCGCGACGGCACGATCGCCGAAATCGGCAGCGGGCTGCAGGCGCCGGCCGGCGTACGCGTGGTCGACGCCAGCGGCAAGTGGATCACCCCGGGCATCATCGACGTGCACTCGCATCTGGGCGTGTATCCCAGCCCGGGCGTGAGGGCGCACAGCGACGGCAACGAGATGACCGCGCCGGTCACCGCCAACGTCTGGGCCGAGCATTCGGTATGGCCGCAGGACCCGGGCTTCGCCGCCGCGCTGGCCGGCGGCATCACCACCCTGCAGATCCTGCCGGGCTCGGCCAACCTGGTCGGCGGCCGCGGCGTGACCCTGCGCAACGTGCCGGCCACCAGCTACCAGGCGATGAAGTTCCCGGGCGCGCCGTGGGGCCTGAAGATGGCCTGCGGCGAGAACCCCAAGCGCGTCTACGGCGGCAAGGGCACCGCGCCGTCCACACGGATGGGCAACGTCGCCGGCTACCGCGCCGCGTTCATCGACGCCAGCGAGTACCTGCGCAAGAACGGCGGCGGCAAGCCGAAGGCTCCGCCCAAGCGCAAGTGGTGGCAGTCGGCCGACGAGGGCAAGGGCGACAGCGCCGGCGACGCCGGCGGCAAGCGCGACCTCAAGCTCGACACCCTGGCCGGCGCGATCAACGGCGACATCCTGGTCCACGTCCACTGCTACCGCGCCGACGAGATGACCACGATGATCGACCTGGCCAAGGAATTCGGCTTCAGGATCGCCGCCTTCCACCACGGCGTGGAGGCCTACAAGGTCGCCGACCGGCTCGCGGAGGAAGGCATCTGCGGCGCGCTGTGGGCCGACTGGTGGGGCTTCAAGATGGAGGCCTTCGACGGCATCCAGGAGAACATCGCGCTGGTCGACCGGCCGCGCAACGGCTGCGCGATCGTGCACTCGGACTCGGGCGAGGGCATCCAGCGCCTCAACCAGGAGGCGGCCAAGGTGATCGCCAACGCGCGCCGCGCCGGGATCGAGATCCCGCCCGAGCGCGCCATCGCCTGGCTGACCTCCAACGCGGCGCGCTCGCTGGGCGTGGCCGACCGCACCGGCAGCCTGGAGGCCGGCAAGCTGGCCGACGTGGTGGTCTGGAACCAGGATCCCTTCAGCGTCTACGCGCACGCCGAGCAGGTCTACATCGACGGCGCACGCATCTACGACCGCCACGATCCGTCGCGGCAGCCGCGCTCGGACTTCATGCTCGGCCAGCCGGCCGCCGCCCCGGGAGGTGCGCTGTGAGCCGCTCACTCGCAACCCGGCGCCTTGCCCGCCGGATCCGCACGGGACTGCTCCACGCCGGCCTGTGTGCCACCGGACTGCTCGGCGTGGCCGCCAACGTCGGCGCGCAAGACGTGCTGATCCGCAACGCCACCGTGCACACCGCCGGGCCGCAGGGCACCCTGCAGGGCACCGACGTGCTGGTCCAGGGCGGCACCATCCGCGCGGTCGGCGCCGGGCTGGCCGCGCCGGCCGGCGTGACCACCGTGGATGCGGCCGGCAAGCCGCTGACTCCGGCCCTGTTCGGCGGCATCACCGGCATCGGCCTGGAGGAGGTCTCCGGCGAGGCGCCGACGGTCGACAACGCGGTGTCGCTGGAAGACCAGCCGATGCGGCCGGAATTCGACGTGACCCTGGCCTACAACCCGGCCTCGATGCTGGTGCCGGTGGCGCGGGTGGAAGGCCTGGGCTTCACCCTGCTGGCCGCCGACACCGGCAAGGCCTTCGTCGCCGGCCAGGGCGGCGTGGTGCGGCTGGACGGCAGCGCCGATCCGATCGGGCCGCGCGCGCTGTTCGTGCGCCTGGGCGCCGGTGCCTCGGACCTGAGCGGCAAGTCGCGCGCGGCGCAGTGGATGCTGCTGGACCAGATGGTCGCCGAGGCGCGCGGCCGGGTGCCGGCCGATTCGCCGCACGCGCTGCTGACCCCGGCCGGGCGCGCGGTGCTGGCCCGCTATCTCGGCGGCCAGGGCCGGATCGTGGTCAAGGTCGACCGTGCTGCCGACATCCGCCAGTTGCTGCGCTGGGCCGCGCGCGAGCGGGTGCGCATCGCCATCGCCGGCGGCGCCGAGGCCTGGCAGCTGGCGCCGCAGCTGGCACAGGCGCAGGTGCCGGTGTTCCTCGACGCGCTCGGCAACCTGCCGGGCAACTTCGACCAGATCGGCGCGACCCTGCGCAACGCGGCGCTGCTGCAGGCCGCCGGCGTGGAGGTGGCCTTCACCCAGGCCGGCGACGCCTCGCACAACGCGCGCAAGGTGCGGCAGCTGGCCGGCAATGCGGTGGCCAACGGCCTGCCCTGGGAAGCCGGCCTGGCCGGCCTGACCCGGGTGCCGGCGCAGGCGCTGGGCGTGGGCGACCGCCTGGGCACGATTGCCGTGGGCCGCAGCGCCGACCTGGTGCTGTGGAGCGGCGATCCACTGGACGTGATCCACACCGCACAGCAGGTCTGGCTGGGCGGCCGCGCCATGCCGATGCGCTCGCGCCAGACCGAACTGCGCGACCGCTACCTGCGCGGCACCGGCGAGGGCGGGCTGCCGCCGGCCTACAGCCACGGCCCGTGATCGCGCACCACGCCGCCGCGCCGGACAGCACCGGCGCGGCGGCATCGGCGTAAGCTGCTTCGGGCATCGCGTCGGGAGGGACGGCAATGACTGATCTGAACGGGTGGGCGGTACTGGCCGCGGCGGCATCGGCGTTCCTGCTGGGCGGGATCTGGTACGGGCCGCTGTTCAAGCAGGCCTGGTGCCGCGAGGCCGGAGTGGACCCGGACAAGCCCAACGGGCATCCGGCATTGGTGTTCGGCGGCGCCTTCGTGCTGAGCCTGGTCGCGGCCGCGGTCTTCGCCGCGTTCCTGGGCCCGGCACCGGCACTGGGCTACGCGGTCGGCGCGGGACTGGCGGCGGGACTGTGCTGGGTCGCGGCCAGCTTCGGCATCAACTACCTGTTCGCCGGCCGCTCGCTCAAGCTGTGGCTGATCGATGGCGGCTACCACACGCTGCAGTTCGCGCTGTACGGGCTGATCCTCGGCCTCTGGCACTGAGCCGGCCGCCGCCGGTCCCGGCCACGAGGCGCTCCGGGAGAACGACATGACGCCACGCTGGTACTTCGATTTCGTCTCCCCGTTCTCCTACCTGCACTGGCAGAAGATGCGGCCGCTGGTCGAGGCCGGGCGGGTGGAGGCGGTGCCGATCGTGTTCGGCGCGGTGCTGCACGCCTTGCAGATCCGCGGCCCGGCCGAGATCCCGGGCAAGCGCGAGTTCATCTACCGGCAGGCGCTGTGGCAGGCGCGGCGCGAGGGCGTGCCGCTGGTGTTCCCGCCGGCGCATCCGTTCAACCCGCTGGCCGCGCTGCGCCTGTGCGTGGCCGCCGACTGCACCCCGCAGGCGATCGATGCGATTTTCGACGCGATCTGGCACGAGGGACGCACCCTCGACACGCCGCAGGCGCTGGCCGGGGTCGCCGCCGGGCTCGGGTTCGACGATCCCGCGGCCGTGCTGGCCGACCCGGCGGTCAAGCAGCGCCTGCGCGCCAACACCGACGCGGCGCTGGAGGCCGGGGTGTTCGGCGTGCCGACCCTGGCCGTCGGCCCGGACCTGTTCTGGGGCAACGACAGCCACGACCTGATGCTGGCGGTGCTGGACGATCCGGGCCTGCTGCGTGAAGGGCCGCTGGCCGGCGTGGACGCGATCCCGGTAGGCGTGGAACGCCGCCGCTGACGCCGGCTTCCGGCATTCGCCAGACCCCGCGCTTTTGCGATAGGGTTCACGCTCAAGACGTGCAGGCCGTTACGGGAGGGGCTCATGCGCATCGGAATCGTGGTCGATTCGACCTGCGACCTGCCGGCCGAGTACATCCAGGGCAACAACGTGGTGCTGCTGCCGATCACCGTGCGCATCGGCGACGCGGTGCTGGCCGACCACCGCGACGAGGAGGCCACGCTCAGCTTCCTGCACGCGCACGTGGCCGAACGCGGCCACGAGGCCGAGACCGTCCCCTACTCGGTGGAACAGATCCGCGACCTGTTCCTGGGCAAGCTCGTGGTCGACTACGACCACGTGTTCTGCCTGACCGTGACCAAGACCCGCAGCCCGATCCACGAGCACGCGGTGCAGGCCAGCTTCGCCATCCTCAACGACTACAAGCCGATCCGCCAGGCGGCCGGCTACAACTCGCCGTTCGCGCTGCGGGTGATCGACAGCCAGAACCTGTTCGCCGCCCAGGGCATCGGCGTGGTCGAAGCGGTGCGCATGCGCCGGGCCGGCGCCGGCGTGCAGCAGATCCGCGAGCGGCTGGAGGAACTGGCGCTCAACACCCACGGCTACATGGTGCCGCGCGACCTGTACTACCTGCGCAACCGCGCCCGTACCAAGGGCGACCGCAGCGTCAGCCTGTTCAGCGCCGCGCTGGGCACGGCGCTGGACATCAAGCCGGTGCTGCACTGCCACCGCGGCGAGACCGCGCCGGCCGGCAAGATCAAGGGTTTCGAGCCGGCGGTGCAGAAGCTGTTCGACTTCACCATCCAGCGCATCCACGTCGGCCTGATGACCCCGACCCTGTGCGTGAGCTACGGCGGCGAGCTGGCCGAACTGCGCGCGCTGCCCGGCTACGCCCGCCTGCGCGAGGTCTGCGCGGCCAACGACATCGAGCTGCACGAGAGCGTGATGAGCCTGACCGGCATGGTCAACGTCGGCAAGGGCGCGGTGGTGGTCGGCTTCGCCGCGGCGCCGCACAAGTTCGCCTGAGCGGGCGCGGCGACCCGGGGGTGCCTGTGCACACCCAGGTCCGCAGGCGCTTCCCGTGTGTGTGTAGGAGCGGGCATGACCGCGACATGGGCGTCGGAAACACGAGGGCGTCGCCTGTGCCGACGGCGTCGTGTCGCGGTCATGCCCGCTCCTGCACAGGAGACCCGGCCGGCCCGCAGATTCGGGGACACCACCGGGCCACCACGCCGGCTTTGCACGCGCGCTGCTAGATTGCCCGCATCGTCACCCTTGGAGCAGCCGATGCCCCGATACCAGATCCGCCTGCCCGATCCCGCGCAGGCCCGCGGCAGCGAGCCGTCGCTGTCGTTCAGCGCCCACGGCGCCGACGCCTTCGCCGAACAGCTGCAGGACGCGCTGCGCACGCCGGCACTGTTCGAACGCTGGCGTGCCCTGCAGCCGGAGCCGGACGAGGTCGATCCCTCGCTGGGTGCCACCGATCCCGCCGCCAGCGTCAGCGGCGAGCAGCGGAACCTGAGCATCGACCTGGTCGCACTGACTACGATCCCTGGCGACCTCCTCCAGCACCGGTTGCGGCTGCTGGCCGGCAACCGCTGGGAACTGCGCAACGTCAGCCACGGCTGAGATGACCACGCCGGTACTGCTGGCCTGGTCCGGCGGCAAGGACGCGGCCTGGACGTTGCACGCGCTGCGCCAACGCGACGACCTCGAAGTCGTCGCGCTGCTGTCGACGGTGACGCGCGAGTACGCGCGCGCCTCGATGCAGGGCGTGCGCGTGGACGTGCTGCGTGCGCAGGCAGCCGCGGCAGGGCTGCCGCTGCTGCAAGCGGACATCCCCGCGCTCTGCGACAACGCCGCCTACGACGCGGCCATGTCACAGGCGCTGGCCGAAGCCGCGCAACGCTGGCCCGGCCTGCGCACCGCCGCCTTCGGCGACCTGTTCCTGGCCGACATCCGCACCTGGCGCGAGCAGCGCCTGGCGGCGGCCGGGTGGGAACTGCTCACTCCGCTGTTCGGCGCCGACACCGCGGCGCTGGCGCGGGAAATGCAGGCCGGCGGCCTGCGCGCGCACCTGTGCTGCGTGGACACCCGGCAGTTGGACCAGGGCTTCGCCGGCCGCGCTTTCGACGCCGCGCTGTTGCAGGCACTGCCGGCCGGCGCGGATCCCTGCGGCGAGAACGGCGAATTCCACACCTGCGTGTGGGCCGGGCCGATGTTCGCCGCGCCGCTGGAACTGCGCCGCGGCGACACCGTGCTGCGCGATGACCGCTTCGCCTATACCGACTTCAGCCTCGCTTCGCGGTAACCACCCGCGCCCCGATTCTGTGTAGGAGCCGGGTTCAGCCGGCGACACGCCACGTCGGCACAGGCGACTCCCTCATATTCCCGACGCCCGTGTCGCCGGCTGAACCCGGCTCATACACGGAAAGCGCCGAACCGCCGCCTGCAGCGCGCGGCGGAACGCCCCTTGCCGGGCACCATCGCGCACTCAATGCCCGCCGCTGCAGCCGTCGTGGCGCCCGTGCGCCACGCCCGCGTGCACCTTCGCCTCGCCGTGCAACGCCGCGGCATGGTGGGCGATGTGCTCGCCGATGAAGCTGGCGATGAAGTAGTAGCTGTGGTCGTAGCCGGGCCGCATGCGCAGCTGCAGCGGATGGCCGGCAGCGACCGCCGCGGCCTGCAGCAGCTGCGGACGCAACTGGGCGTCCAGGAATTCGTCGTCGCCGCCCTGGTCGACCAGCAGCGGCAGCTTCTCCTGCGCCGTCTTCACCAGTTCGCTGGCGTCCCAGGCCTTCCACGCCTCGCGGTCATCGCCTAGGTAGGCGGAGAACGCCTTCTCGCCCCACGGCACCTTCGACGGCGCCACGATCGGCGAGAACGCCGACACGCTGCGGTAGCGGCCCGGGTTGCGCAGGGCCACCACCAGCGCCCCGTGCCCGCCCATCGAGTGCCCGCTGACCGCGCGCGCATCGGTGACCGGGAAGTCCGCCTCGACCAGCGCCGGCAGCTCCTCGACCACGTAGTCGTACATGCGGTAGTGCGCCGCCCAGGGCTCGCGGGTGGCGTTGAGGTAGAAGCCGGCGCCCTTGCCCAGGTCGTAGCCGTCGGCGTCGGCCACGCCGTCGCCGCGCGGACTGGTGTCCGGGGCGACGATCACCACCCCGTGCTCGGCCGCGTAGCGCTGCGCGCCGGCCTTGGTGATGAAGTTCTGCTCGCTGCAGGTCAGCCCGGACAGCCAATACAGCACCGGCAGGCGTCGTTCCTGCGCCTGCGGCGGCAGGTACACGGCGAAATTCATCGCGCAGTCCAGCACCTTCGAGTCGTGCCGGTATACGTCCTGCCAGCCGCCGGAGCAGGCGCGGTGTTCGATCCGTTGCATGGGCATCATCCTGTCTGGCTGGCGGCGGCCATGGTCATGGCCGCCAGCGCGATCGATTCGGTACGACGGATCCAGTCGGCCTTGCAGTCGCTGTAGGCGCCGGTGTCGTCGGGATGCAGCGACTGGCAACGCAGCTTTTCCCGCGCGTAGTCGGATGCGGCGCGGGGATCGGAGCGCAGGAAGTCGCGGAAGGCCAGGTGGCGGACGATGTCCGCCGCACCCTCGGCATAGCCGTGCAGCTGCACGCGGCGGCGTCCGCTTCCCGGATCCTCCCGGGTCAGATAGCGGCGTCCGGGCAGGCCGTTCTCACCACGCCAGCGGTAACCCAGCGCTTCCAGGCCGCCGCGTCGCCGGTCGAACACCGCCAGCGTGCGGGCCACGGCCAGCAGGTCGATCACCGGCTTGGCCGGCAGGCCGGGGATCGCGGTGGAGCCGATGTGGTGCACGGCCAGCAGCCCGTCGTCGAGCACCCCGGCCAACGCCAACGCCTCGGCCCGGGCCTCGTCCGCCCAGGCCGGATCGTGCGCCTGCAGTTGCACCGCGCGCATGCTGCTCAGTACCGCACGACCGAACGGATCGACTTGCCCTCGTGCATCAGCTCGAAGGCGTGGTTGATCTCGTCCAGCGGCATGGTGTGGGTGACGAACGGGGCCAGCTCGATCTCGCCGCGCATCGCCTCCTCGACCATGCCCGGCAGCTGGCTGCGGCCCTTCACCCCGCCGAACGCGGTGCCCTTCCAGGTGCGGCCGGTGACCAGCTGGAACGGGCGGGTGGAGATCTCCTGCCCCGCGCCGGCCACGCCGATGATCACGCTCTGGCCCCAGCCGCGGTGCGCACATTCCAGCGCCGCGCGCATCACGTTGACGTTGCCGATGCACTCGAACGAGTGGTCCACGCCCCAGCCTGTCATCTCCACGATCACCTGCTGGACCGGCTTGTCGTGGTCCTTCGGATTGACGAAGTCGGTGGCGCCGAACTGCCTGGCGAGCTCGAATTTCGACGGGTTGGTGTCGACGGCGATGATCCGCCCGGCCCTGGCCTGGCGCGCGCCCTGCACCACGGCCAGGCCGATGCCGCCCAGGCCGAACACCGCGACGGTGTCGCCTTCCTGCACCTTGGCCGTGTTGTGCACGGCGCCAATGCCGGTGGTCACGCCGCAGCCGAGCAGGCACACGTGCTCGGGGTTCGCTTCCGGGTTGATCTTCGCCAGCGAGACCTCGGCCACCACCGTGTACTCGCTGAAGGTCGAGCAGCCCATGTAGTGGTACAGCGGCTGGCCCTCGTAGGAGAAGCGGCTGCTGCCGTCCGGCATCACGCCCTTGCCCTGGGTCGCGCGCACGGCCACGCACAGGTTGGTCTTGCCGCTCTTGCAGAACAGGCACTGGCCGCACTCGGCGGTGTACAGCGGGATGACGTGGTCACCCGGCGCGACCGAGGTCACGCCCTCGCCCACCTCGACTACCACGCCGGCGCCCTCGTGGCCGAGCACGACCGGGAACAGCCCTTCGGGATCGTCGCCGGACAACGTGAAGGCGTCGGTGTGGCAGACCCCGGTGTGGGTGATCCTCACCAGCACCTCGCCCGCCCTGGGCGGGGCGACATCGATCTCGACGATCTTCAGCGGCTGGCCGGGACCGAATGCGACGGCGGCACGGGACTTCATGGCATGGGCTCCTGCGGTGCTGCGGATACGGATGGCGCGGCGACGAACGCCGCGCCGCTACTTGAGGTACGAGCGCACCAGCCCGGTCATCTCCTCGACCCGGGCCTTGCGCTGGGCATCGGACGTGGCCGGCTGGCCGAACTCCTCGCGGATGTGGGCTTCCATCACCTCCGACATCAGGCCGTTGACTGCGCCGCGGATCGCCGCGATCTGCTGCAGCACCGCGCCGCAGTCGGCGCCGGCCTCCAGCGCGCGCTCCAGCGCCTCGGACTGGCCCCGGATCCGGCGGACCCGGGCCAGCACGCGCTTCTTCTCGTGGGGACTGTGCGGCATGGCTGGGCCTTATCCAGTACTGGGGTACAGTATCAACCTTGGCACATGACAGCCAGGCCAGACCTTTTCAAGTCTCTGCCCGCGCGGCCGATACCGGTGGCGCAGGCATGTTCCGCGGAATCCCCGGTGGAACGCGGAACGGAAATCCGGAAGACGATGCTCAAGACGATCCATGTCGACCAGTTGCGGCCGGGGATGCATGTCCAGCGGTTGAACGGCCCGTGGCTGAAACACCCGTTCTGGCGCTCGTCGTTCGTCGCCAGCGACCGCGACATCGACCGCCTGCGCGAAAGCGAGGTGGAGACGGTGGACATCGACGCCAGCCGTGGTGAGGACGTGGCGGACGCCACGGATACCGCAGTCGCCACCGACACCGCGCCGGTCGTCGACACCGTCACAGCCGATGCCCCGCCGCGCCCCGCGGTCGCGGCCAGGCCCGACCTGGCCTCGGAGCTGACCCGGGCGCGCAACATCTGCCAGGCCGGGCGCGACGCGGTGGAAGCCATGTTCCGCGAGGTGCGGATGGGCCGCATGATCGATCCCGGGGCGATGATGCCGCTGGCCGAGGAGATCACCGCCTCGGTCGACCGCCATCCCGGCGCGCTGATCAGCATCGCCCGGCTCAAGACCGCCGACGACTACACCTACCTGCACTCGGTGGCGGTCAGCGCGCTGATGGTCGGGCTGGCGCGCCAGCTCGGCCTGGACGACGACCGCTGCCGCGAGGCGGCGATGGGCGGCCTGCTGCACGACATGGGCAAGGCCTGCATGCCGCTGGAGATCCTCAACAAGCCCGGGCGCCTGACCGAGGACGAGTTCGCGGTCATGCGCACCCATCCGGAGGAAGGCGAGCGCCTGCTGCGCGACAGCGGCCTGGAGAACGCCACCGTGCTGCACATGGTCCGCCACCACCACGAGAAGTACGACGGCGGCGGCTATCCGGCGCAATTGCCGGCCGAGTCCACGCCGCTGCTGACCCGGATGAGTGCAGTCTGCGACGTGTACGACGCGATCACTTCCAACCGGCCGTACAAGGAAGGCTGGGACCCCGGCGAATCGCTGCGGAAGATGGCCTCGTGGCGCGGACACTTCGACCCGGCGGTGCTCAAGGCGTTCATCGCCAGCGTGGGCATCTACCCGATCGGCACGCTGGTGCGGCTGTCCAGCGAACGGTTGGCGGTGGTGCTGGAGCAGCGCCCCGAGGCGCTGTCCGCGCCGCTGGTGCGGGTGTTCTTCTCGGCCCGCTCGCGCACCCAGATCCTGCAGCGCGACCTGGACCTGTCCGCGCCCGGCTGCGACGAACGCATCGTCGGCATCGAGTCGCCCGCGCAGTGGGGCTTCCGCGAGCTGGTAAAACTCTGGGCGTCCTGAGCCGGACGCCGCCCCCCCCCTTGTCCCCAGGGCGATCCTCACTGCGTGTCCTGTAGGCGCCACTTTCCGCGCATACCTCCGACACGCACCCGAGGCTCCCGCCATGGACACCCGCCGCCGCACCCTTCCGCTCGCCCTCGCCGCCGCCCTGCTGGTCGCCCTGCCCGCCGGCAGCGCGCCGCCCGGCCCGCCGACCCAGGTCTGGATCGACGTCTCCACCCACCACATGGCCGGCATGCCCGACATGGGCGCGATCGGCGGCCTGGGCGGCATGGCCGCGCGGATGATGGGCGGCGGCAAGGGCGAAGTGCTCGGCTATCCCGACGCGCGGCGCCCGGCGCTGCCCGGCAAGTTCTTCGACGTCGCCATGCTCAACCGGCCCGCGCCGGGACAGGCGGCCGAACAGCAGGTGCCGGCTGGGCTGGGCCTGGGACCGTCGCTGCCACTGCTGCCGCCGCCGGCCGTCGTGCACACGCTCGAGCAGGGCGGCACCCTCGACATGCCCGACGCCGAGATCCATATCAAGCTTTACTGGGGCTGCGGCGGCGAGGTGCGCGCCGGCCAGCCGCGCGAACTGCGCATGCGCGCCAAGGACGGCAGGTTTGAGGTCAGCGGCGATCCGATGCAGGGCCGCTACGCGCCCGAGCGCGGCATTCGCCCCGATCCGTCCTACGTGCTGTGGCCCAACCCGAAGGCGCCCAAGCGGGCCCCGGCCAACGCCTCGCTGGCCGGCGCGCACCGCATCACCGGCCCCGGCGTGCCCGAGTCGCTGCAGTTCGAGCTGCAGCCGTCGGCCGACTTCATGCCGAAGATCGCCCTGACCCAATCCGGCGAGCCCGCCAGCGGCGTGACCCTGGCCTGGCAGCCGGTGGACCGCGCCCAGGCCTACTTCCTGCACGCGCTCAGCCTGCAGGACAAGACCATCGTGCTCTGGAGCAGCGCCGAGGTGCCCGACGCCGGCCAGGGCGTGATTGACTTCCTCACCGGCGGCCAGGTCGACCGCTGGCTCAAGGAGAAGGTGCTGCTGCCGCCGTCCGCCACCTCCTGCGCGGTCCCGAAGGGCATCTTCGCCAACCCCGGCGGCGACGCCTCGGCCCCGCTGCTGAGCATGATCGCCTACGGTCCGGAGACGAACATCGCCTGGCCGCCGAAGCCGGCCGACCCGAAGCTGCCGTGGAACCCGGAGTGGAACGTGCGCGTGCGCACCAAGTCCACCGCCGGCGCGCTGCTGGGCATGGACCTGGGCGGGATCGACGGCATGGATGCGGGCGATCCGTCGCAGGCCAGGCCGCAACCGCAGCAGAAGCCTGAGGAGGGCACCGGCAAGAAGCTGCTTAAGGGCCTGCTGCGCAACCTGTGAATCCCGTCATGAGCCTGGTCGCCGCCCGCCGTCTCCTGCTGCTCGCCTCCGCGCTGGCGCTGGCGGCCTGTTCGAAGCCGGCCGACGCGCCGTCCGCGCGCTCGGAGGCGGCGACGCAACCGGCCGGCCTCACCCCGACCCGCGCCGAGGTCGAACGTTTCCTGGCCGAAGGCTCGGAACCGTCGCTGCAGGCGCTGCGCCCGCTCGACTACTGGCTGCACTACAAGGTGCTGCACGCCGCCGGCGCCGAGCAGGCGCTCGGCGGCGAGGCGCAGACGGTCGCCGCCCTGCAGGCGCTGGCCGAGGACTACGAACGCAAGGCTCGCGGCGCGCAGGCGCAGGTGCCGAGGATGGTCCCGGCCGCGTTCACCGGCGAAGGCATGAGCAGCGGCTTCCTGGGCCTGGGACTGGGCAGCTTCGGCGGCCTGCTGACCGGCGGGATGATCTCCAGCGTGGTCAGCGAGATGTCCGACGAGCAGCTGGCGGAAGCGGCCAAGAACGGGTTCGGGCGCACGCAGGACAAGGACGGCAGCTTCGAGGTGCGGGTCGGCGAGGACGGCAGCCTGACCCAGGCCTTCGAGTTCGACGGCAAGGTCGACGACGGCCTGACCGGCAAGGTCAAGCTCAAGATGAAGGTGGATGCCTGCCCGGACGCCTCGGGCAAGGTGAAGGTGGAATCGGACATCGATTCCTCGGTCAGGGTGTCGGGCAAGGCCGGCACCGGCGGCTACGTGCGCTCGCACTTCGTCTACGAGCGCTGGCTGGACGACGACGCGAACCTGATCGACGGCCCGGACGGTTCGTCGTCGAGCATGCGCATCGACATGGGCGGCTTCGAGAACTACGAGAGCCAGCACGTCCAGCTCACGACCGGCTGGTCCCGCGGCGGCAGCGAGACCTTCGAGAACCGCGGCGAGAGCGGCTACAGCATCTTCCGCATGGACGAGGTCGAACGCACCCAGAAGCTGGTCCAGGGCGCGCAGCTGATCCAGACATTGATGGCCGAGGTCATGCTGCGCGGCATGAAGCAGGCGCCCTGGGAAAGCGGCCGCTGCGTCAGGCTGGACGTGGGCAGCGATCCGGCCAGGCGCAAGGGCGCCAGGCCCTCGACCAGATTCCAGGTCACCGCCAGGCCGCGCGCGAAGTCCGACGGCGCGCAGACCGGCGGCAGCGTGCGCGCCGCGCTGAGCGGCGGCGACAGCCTCGCCCGCGAGGGCGAGAAGGTGCCCGCCGACGCGCAATACGGCTACACCGCGCCGGCGAAGAAGGACGAGTCCGCAAGCATCGCCTTCGAGGCGCGCAGCAAGCGCGGCGTCGGCCGGGCCACGCTCGAGTTCGACACCAAACAGAAGCGCGCGTACACGGCAGTGGGCGGGGCGGGCGAATTCCGCGGCAGCGGCAAGATCTGCGACCTGGGGGAGGCGTTCACGATCAGCGGCAGCGGGGTCACGATGACGTTCACGCCCTCCAGCGACACCGGCGGCTCCTACCGCTACGAGGGCCGCATGAGCGGCTTCGCCGTGCACGGCGACGGCACCTACACGGTCAGCGCCGATGACAGCGGCGGCACGCTGGTCGGCACCGGGCCGGGCTGCGTCAACGCCAGGGGCGAGCACTGCGCGGTCGATTCGGAACACTACACGCTGACGCCGGCCGAGCCTTGCGATTGACCCGGCTGCTGGACAGCCGGGCCGGCCTGCAAGCAGGTCGCCGGCACTCGCCTGTCCTGTCCCGTCCCGATTCCACGCATATCCCGGACACCAGGCATCGGACAGGGCGGCCCGCTCCGCCGATCGGGCAAGCCGCCAGCCCTGGGATCGCCGCGCCACCTCCGAGACCGACGCCATGACCACCCTCCACGCCGACAAGGCCCGATCGCGCCGCCGGTTCCACGCCTTGGCCATGCCACTGCTGCTGGCGGCTGCCGCCTGCCTCGCACCCGTCGGCCAGGCCGATGCCGGAGAGCTCGATGCACTGTTCAAGCGCACCGCCAAGCGGCTGAAGGACGAAGCGCTGCGCAACGCCGAGGACGCGACCAGGCGCCCCGCCCAACAGGCGGCGAACGAAAAACCGGCTTCGACGGCGACGCCATCCGCGCAGTCGGTCGGCGTCGCCTGGAACGCGCCGCGCGCGGACACCCGCATCGGCGGCGTCCCGCAGCTGCGCTGGCTGCAGCCTGGGCATGGACGCAAGTTCATCCCCGCCGAGGGCGCTCCGCAGCAGGTGATCGCGGTCAATCCGTACCTGTCGCCGGAGAAGCCGTTCTTCGGCACCATGGACGGGCTGCAATGCGCCGCCGACGGCAGCCTGGTGCTGGCCGGCGAGGGCGGGCTGGATGTGGCAGGCGGCGTCGCCGGCACCGGCTGGTGGCGGATCGCGCCCGACGGCGCGATCACTCCGCTGGTCACCCGCCCCGACGGCAGCCGGCACACGGTGTTCCCGAGCCCGAATTTCAGCCTGGCACCGGACGGTACGCTGCTGGTCAGTTCGCGCGAGGCGGTGCTGCGCGTCACGCCCGACGGCCGCGCCCGGCCCGTCGCCAGCGTCATGGACCGACCCGGCATGCCGGTGCTGGACCCGTCCGGCAACGTCTGGGTGTCCGACAGGCAGCGCTGCGAACTGCTGCGCATCGCGCCCGATGGCCGCCGCACGACCGTCGTCGGCAACGACCAGGGCACCTGCGGCGAAAAGGCGCCGGAAGACCGCATCAACGTCGACAACATCGCCTGGGACCCGGTGCACGGCGAGCTGGTCGCCGGCGGCGGGCTGATCGCCGCGCATCCGACGCACGACATGCGCATCACCCTCTGGCGCATCCGCCCCGACGGGCAGGCGCGCCGCGTCTACTACACGCTCAAGGCCGGGCGCAGCCCAGTGGGCCAGAACATCGACACGATCTGGGCGCTCACCGTGGACGACCAGGGCCGGATCGTGGTCGCCACCCGCCTGCTCGAAGACAACGCGCGGCGCCAGATCATGCGGCTGGACGAAAGCCGCGGAAGGCTGGTGGTCCTGAGCGGCCAGTCCTTCGCCAGGTCCGGCTCGTTCGACGATTACCGCCCCGGCCACGACGAAGCGCCCTACGACGGCCCCGCCGCGCACGCCAGCTTCCGCGCCTCGAAGAACATCTGCTACGGCCCCGACCGCACCCTGTTCGTGCTCGACGAACACCAGGTGCGGCGCTTCGACACCGACGGCAGCGTGCGCACCTGGGCGTACTGACCTGCCCCAGTCCAACCCGGACATCGCGCCATGATTCCGTCCCGCGCCTCGGGCTGAACCCGACCGCCTGCGCGAGGAAGGCCTGAATGCATCGCCCGCGACTTGCGCTTGCTCGACTACCGACCGACCACGCGCGCCAAGCGGTTGTCCTGTCTCCCGGCGTGTCTACGCATACAGCAGACAAGACCATCACCGAGGACGCGCCATGTCGTACCGGAACTCCGTCGCCACGGTCCTGCTGTGTTGCGCCGGCCTGCTGCTGGCGACCGCATGTTCGCGCGGCCCGCAGGACGCGCCCGCCACGATGTCCGCGGCCCAGGACTTGCCCACTGGTCCCGCGCCGGCACCGGACCCGCACGGCACGCCGGACCCGGCCGTCGTCGAACGGCTCATCGCCGCCGGCATCGAGCCGGCCGAAGCGCGTTTGCTGGCGCTGACCACCTCGCAGACCAGCCAACCGGAGCCCGGGCTGGTGCAGCTGGTCATGACCTATCCCTGGGGCGACGTGTACCGCGCCGGCATCCGCGCCCGGCGCGTCGGCGCGGACGAGGTCAAGCCGTTCGAAGTGCTTGCATCCTCGATCACGCCGCAGCGGATATCCGGCACGTTCCGCTACTACGTCGATCTGGCCGACCTGCCGCCGGAAGCGCTTGCGTCGCTCGCCGAACCGGCGCGGGCCGCTCCCTCGATGGGCCTGATCGACTTCTTCATCGCTTCGGCCCATGCCCAGCAACTGCGCGAATACGCCGGACCCAATGCCGTCAACGACGACGGCGGCTTCATGGAGATCGTCTACAACTGGGCCATCGGCCAGGCGGGGGACGAGGCGCGCGATGCCGTCGTGGGAACGGCCTTCGGCGAAAAGGCGGGCGGCGGCATCACCAAGGCGCTGGATGCGTTGAAGGCCGCCGAGGCATTCGCCAGGCTTTCCGACAAGACCCCGAAGATGCTGGACGAACTCGACAGGCTGCGCGCCTGTGCGGAGAACCCGACCAATCCGTTGACCAGGAGATTCTACGAGCAGAACCCGGGCGAGAAGGACCGCATCCTGGACCTGATCGACGGCGCCAAGGCGCACATCGTCGGCAACGCGGTGGGCTCGGCATCCGGGACGCTGGGCAACCTGATCTCCAGCGCCGGCAAGGGTGCGGTCAAGATCGTGGGCGTCGCCCTGGGGCCGCTGGTCGACAAGGCGCAGGCGGACATCGATGGACTGAACCGGACGACCCTGCAGGAACTCAGGAACCGGGTGCCTTCCTGCGGCGGGAGGTCCTTCCATTTCAGCTGCGGCGGCCACGATCCGATCGAACAGGACGTGTGCGACATCCGCACCAGCTTCGTGCTGAACGGCCCGTTGTTCGGCCATGAACTCAGCGGCGGACTGACCGGCACCACGAGGATCGTGCGCACGCCATCGTCCGCGGGCGTGCATTGGGGCGGATCGGGCACCTATGCCATCACCTTTCCCGATGGCGAGGGCAAGCCGGGCACGATGCAGGTTCAGGCCGAAGGCGCCACCCGCACGAGTGGCGGGTTGGCGCAGACGACCGGCGACGAGATGTGCACGCTCACGCCCATCGACAGCTGCAGGGACTGATGGTACGGCCGGGGATGACAGGGCCGGGACATCGAACGCGAATGGGTACGCATCATGAAGAAGCATCTCCTGATTTTCCTTTTCCTGCTGGCCGCCGTCGCTTTGTCGCCGGCCGGCCCCGCCACCGCGCAGGACCTGGGCGGCCTGTTCAAGCGCACCGTCGAGCGGACGAAACAGGAGATCAGGAAGAAGGCCGAGGACAAGACGGCGCACACCGTCGCCCGGCCGCTCGAACAGGGGCTGGACGGCCAGCCGGCCACGGCGCCGCAGGACGGGGTACCGGTCGCGGTCGGGCCGGTGCCCGTCGCGGACGACTCGCCCGCCGCGCGCGAGGCCGCCATCGCCCGCCTGCGCGCCGCCGCGCCCGCCGTGGTCTGCGCCGACGCGTCCACGATGAGCCGCACCTACGGCACCACCTGCAACAGCCGCGAGTTCCCCGCGCCGCCGATCCTCGCCGCGCCGCGGAAGGCATGGGAGACCAAGCCGGGCTGGTGGGGCGCGTGGTCGCCGTTCCTGGTCGGCAACCTGGTGCTGACCGGCAGCTGCAACAACGACGGCAACGAAGGCATCTCCGCACTGGACGCGGGCACCGGCAAGACCGTCTGGCGGATCGCCGGCATCTGCCGGGAGGGCGGGCGGCGCGGCTCGATGGGCAGCGTGGGGTTCCATGAACTGCCGTCGGGCGAAGTGCTGCTGGTCTATCCGCGCAACGACGGCGGCCCGACCGACCACTACGTCATCGACGTCCGGGCCGGGCGCATCGTGCGCACGCTCACGCCCGCCAGGCGCGGGCCGATGCGCCACCCGGGCGAGGTGTTCACCGTGGTCAACCAGTCCACGCCCGAGGGCGTGAGCTACATCACCGCGCTGTCGCCCGCGCTGGACCGCGAACTGTGGCAGAACCGCGGTTTCGGCCTGGCCATGGGCAACGACCTCGACCCGCAGTACAAGCCCACGTTCAGTGCGCCGGCCGCGTCCGGCGGGGTGATGTTCGTGACCGCGCGCAGCCTGGGCCAGCCCGGCTTCCCGACCCGGCAGCTGCACGCCATCGACCTGCGCACGGGCCAGACGCTGTGGCGGCACACCGACCAGCCCATGGTCGAGCGCAACACCAACAACACGGTGGCCTACCGCTCCGACGACGGCACGCCGATGGTCGCCGGCGGCAAGGTGATCATCCGCGTCGACGGACTGCTGGGCACGGTCGGCATCGGCCGCGATCCCGATGGCGAGGGACTGCGCGCGCTCGATCCGCGCACCGGCGCCACGCTGTGGACCACGGCCCCCGTCCGCGGCCGACGGGTCGCCACCCGCATCGCCGCGGGCGACGTGCTGGTGGTCGAGGTCCGCAGCGGCGGCGACCGCGAGCTGTGGGGCCATCGGCTGGCCGACGGCAAGCCGGCCTGGCGCCGCCCCGTCCCGGCGGAAACGCGGTTGCTGGCCTCGTCCGGCGGCGCGTTCTACCTGTCCGAACGCGTGCCCGCCGGGGACGGCAAGCACGACTTCCGCGTGCACGGACTCGACGGCCGCACCGGCACCCTGCTCTGGACCACGCGCCTGCCCGGCCACAACCTGGACATCGACGGCCGCTGGGACATCGAAGACAGGAGCGGCGGTACCGCGCAGGGCCCGAGCTGGCGCATCGGCCGCGACGGCGCGATCTACGGCGTGACCCTGACCGGTGCGTTCAAGCTGCAGTGAGCGGCGGTGGCGCGGGGCCGGATCGTGGCAGGGACGCCACGCCTCCCGTGCAGTCAGCTGCGGCCGGGCCTGGCGAGCATCGCGCGGGCGACGATGCCGAAGGTCAGGCCCACCAGCACCATGTGACAGACGAGTTCCGGCACCGTCGTGGCCAGCCCGATGCGTGGCCACATGCCGGGCCAGCGCAGCGGCCGCACGATCCAGTACATGACCACCCACAGGCCCAAGCCATAGGTCATCCCCCAGGCCAATGGCCGGGCGGCGATCGCCGGGAGCCGGCGGGCGGCGGCCAGGAACACCAGCGCCATCGCCGTCATGATCCCGTAGTGGACGGCCAGTCCCACGACGGCCCAGTGCGCGCCGCCCTTGGTCGCGGCCGGGAACGGACCGCTCGCGACGAAGCGCAGCACGGCGGCCGGCCCGATCCCTGCCAGCCACGCCAGGAGGAAGGCGGCCAGGATATCGAGCGTGCCGGCCACGGCGGTGGCGACGGCGACGGCACGCGGCAGCGACAAGGCCATGACGAGGTCTCCCTTCGGCAGACGTGCCGACGCGGGCGAGACTATCCGATCCCGTTCGTTCCGGGCGCGGGCCGGCGACGCGTGGCGAACCGGGCGCGCTGCGTCATGGTCCGATCCGCGTCGACAGCGCCTCGGCCTCGGCGCGGCCGACATGCGTCGGCAGCACGCCCTCGCGCAACACCGGCAATGCCTGGTCGAGCAGGCGGCGCGCCTCGGCGCGGTCGCCCTGCGCCAGCCGCAGGCGCGCCAGCGTCGCACGGGTCGTCGCCAGGTCCACCGGCTTGTTGCCCGCCGCCTCGAAACGCCGCATCGCCTCGCGCAGGTCGCGCTCGGCCGAGGCGAAGTCGCCGCCGGATTCGGCGAACACGGCGCCGGTCACCAGCGCATGCGCGAACACGAGGTGCTCCGGCGGCACCTGCGCGGCCCAGCGCCGGCGCGCGTCCTCGAGCAGCGGGAGTCCGCGCGCGGCATCGCGCTGGCGTCGGGCCAGGACCAGTTGCTGCCAGACGACCCAGGCCGTTTCCAGGGAATCCTCGCCGTCCAGCGCGCGCGCTTGCTGCAGCAGCCGCTCGAGCAGCGCGTGCGCGTCGTCGCCATGGCCGGTGAAGAACAACACCCGCGCGTAGTTGCGCAGCAGGCTGCGCCTGACCATGTTCTCCGCAGGCACGTCGGCGCGGTCGAGCAGGGCGACGGCACGGTCGTAGAACTCGCGCGCCCGCGCATAGTCGCCCGCGCTCTCCCACGCGCCGGCCACGTTCGCGATCGTCGCCGCGCTCTTCATCGGCGCCTGGCCCGAGGCGGCGAGCAGCTCGCCGCCCCGGGCGAACGCGTCGGCCGCGTCGCGGAAGCGGCCCTGCTCGAAAAGGACCAGGCCAAGCGAGTTGTACAAGGCCCCCATCTCCGCGCCACCGCCACCGACGACCGCCGACTGCAGTGCGATTCCCTCGCGCGCGGTCTTCTCCGCCGCCGCGATGTCGCCGTTCGCGATCTGCGCATCGGCGCGGATCCGCAGCAACGGGACGCGCAGCGGCGACCTGGCGGGCACCTGCAGCCGGTCGGCCGACGCGAGCCCTTCCGCGGTCAGCCTCAGTGCGCCGGCGGTATCGCCCTGCTCGCGCAGCAGGTTGGCCAGACTATGGTGGACGCCGATCACTTCGCCGGCCGACGCATCGGGCAGCACCGACGCCTCCTCGACCGCGCGCTGCCAGTGCGTCGCCGCGCTGTCGTAGTCGTCCGCCGCGTAATAGCCGGTGGCAAGGTCGTCGGCCGCGCGCATCCGCTGCAGCGCATCGCCGGGCGCGAACCGCTCGCGCAGCGCAACCGCGTGCCGCGCCGCCGCCAGCGCGTCCTGCCCCCGCTCGAGCGAGGACAGCGCATCGACCTGGGCCGAGAGGTCGTTGGCGAGCGCGAGGGCTTCGTCGCGCGTGGCAGGCTCGACCCCGGCCAATCCCCGCGTGAACAGGTCGTTCGCGATCTCCGGTTCGCCGAGGTTGCCGTACAGATGGCCGAGCATGCGCTGCACCGGCTGCAGGATGGCCGGATCGACCGCGCCGCGCCGGTCCAGCTGCCCGCGCGCCTTGTCGAGCAGTTCGCGCACGCTGACCTCGGTGGCCATCGCCTGCTCGGGACCGGCCGCGGCCAGCGTGTCGGTCAGGAACGCCAGCGCCGCGCGCGCGTTCGCGCCCTCGCGCTCGGCGAGGCGCGCCTGCTCGCGCGCCTCGCGGGCCTGCCACAGGGCCACGCCGGTGCCGGCCAGCAGGGCGACCGCCACCGCGGCCATCGACACCGCCAGCGCGCGGTTGCGCCTGAGCCACAAGCGCGTGCGCTCGCCGCGGCCCAGGCGCACGGCCGCGATCGGGCGGTCGTCCAGCCACGCGCGCAGGTCGGCGGCGATGGCTTCGGCCGAGGCGTAGCGTGCCTCCGGCTCGCGCCGCAGGCAGGCTTCGACGATCGCCGACAGGTTGCCGCGCAGGGCCTTGGCCAAGGCCGCAGGTGTTTGTCCGCCGCGCTGCGCCGCCTGCTCGGCCGTCGCGCGCGATGCCGCCTTGGTCAACGGCTCCGGCTCGCGTTCCAGTTGCTGCAGTTGCCTGGCCAGTGGCGTGTCGCGGCTCAGGCCGAACGGATGCGCGCCGGACAGCAGCCGGTGCAGCACGATGCCCAGTTGCCAGACGTCGGTGGCGGTGGTGATGGGCGCGTCGTGCAGCTGTTCCGGCGAGGCGTACTCGAAGGTCAGCGCGCGGTCGGAGGTGCGGGTGGCGTCGCCCGCCTCCAGTTGCTTGGCGATGCCGAAGTCCAGCAGCTTGACCCGGCCATCGGCGTCCACCAGCAGGTTGGACGGCTTCAGGTCGCGGTGGACCACCAGGTTGCGGTGGGCGTAGCGCACCGCGTCCAGCACCTGCAGGAACAGCTTGGCCCGTTCGCGCAGGTCGAGCCGGCGTTCGTCGCACCAGCGGTCGATGGGGATGCCGTCCACGTATTCCATGACGAAGTACGGATCGCCCGCGGCGCTGAAGCCGCCGTCGAGCAGCGTGGCGACATGCGGATGCTGCAGCCGCGCCAGGGTCTGGCGCTCGCGCAGGAAGCGTTCGCGCGCGGCCATCGAATCGGCGCCGCTGCGGATCAGCTTCAGCGCCGCCTGCTGGGCGTAGGCGCCGTCGTTGCGCTCGACCCGGTACACCGCGCCCATGCCGCCATGGCCGACCACGCCCACGATGCGCCACGCGCCGATATCGCGGCCCAGCATCGGGTCTTCGCCTGCGCCGGCAACACCGTCCTGCAACGCATCGCTCCAGGCGGCCGCGTTCCCCGAAAACGGCTCGCCCGGGCTGGCGTCGGCCGCCAGCAAGGCATCGACCTGCGCCCGCAGCTTCGCATCGCCCGCGCAGGCCTCGCCGAGCCGGCGTTCGCGCGCATCGCCTTCCAGGTCCGCCGCTTCCTCGAAGATCGCCAGGGCGCGGCGCCTGCGCTCGGTCTCGTCCATGCTCAAACGCCCAGCTCCGCCAGCAGGAACGCGCGCGCCTTGCGCCAGTCGCGGCGCACGGTGCGGTAGCTGATGCCGAGCATGTCGGCGATCTCCTCCTCCTCGTAGCCGCCGAAGTAGCGCAGTTCGACGATCTGCGCGGCGCGCGCGTCGACCTTCTGCAGCGAGGCCAGCAGTTCGTCCAGGGCCAGCACCTCCACCACCGCCTGCTCGCCGGAGCCGACCGAGGCGGTCAGGGTCAGCGCGTCCTGGCCGCTGCCGCGCTTGATCGCCTGCGCGTGCCGGGCCTGGTCGACCAGCACCTGGCGCATGGCCCGCGCCGACAGTGCCAGCAGGTGGTGGCGGTCGTTGGCCGCCAGCGCGGCGCCGCCGGCCAGCTTCAGGTAGGCCTCGTGGACCAGGGCGGTGGTTTGCAGCGGGCCGCGGCCACGGCGCAGTTGCAGGCGGGCGGCGCGCTTGAGTTCCTCGTAGACCGCCGCATAGGCGGCGTCCAGCGCGCCGGCCTCGCCGGCACGGGCGCGCTGCAGCAACCGGGTCACTTCGACCGCACCGCCTTCGCCGCTCATCCCCCGGACTCCCCGGCCCGGCCGTGTGCACGGGCATGTCCTGTCGTGCGTCCGAGTTTCGCATACCCGAACCATGCCCGGCATACCGCCGGCATTCCTGCCGGAGTCCGCCATGCGCCACCACCCATCCCGTCGCCACTCGCCCCTGCCGTCGCCGCTGTCGCTGGCCCTGTTGGCCGCCTTGTCCGCGCCCGCCTTCGCCGCCGACAAGCCTTGCCAGAACCCCGACGGCACGCAGAACACGTCGGCGCCCTGGACCAACCAGGGAAACGAGCACGGCACGGACAACACTACTTGCTTCGGCATTGCGAGCGCCTATGGCGTAGAGAACAATGCCAGCGGTCTTCGCAGCAGCGCCTTCGGTTTCTCCAACATCGCCAGGGGTGCCATCAGTAGCGCCTTCGGTTTCCTCAACGTCGCCAGCGGTGAGTACAGCAGTGCGTTCGGATACGGCAACAATGCCTATGCGAGAGACAGCAGTGCCTTCGGCATGGGGAACGCCGCCAACGCTCTGGCCAGCAGCGCGTTCGGCATGCGCAACACCGTCAGCAGTGTCTACAGCGTCGCGTTTGGTACGTACAGCCAAGTCGCCGCAGGCGCGGCCCATTCGGTGGCGCTCGGCTCGGGCTGGAGTTCGACGACAGGCGCGCGGGTGGGAGAAGACGCCAGCAGCGCGATCGCGATCGGACGCGATGCGGCGGTCGCCGCGAACGCCAGCAACAGCATTGCGATGGGACACGGCAGTCGCGCCAATGCAGCGGACACGGTGGCCGTCGGTTATGGTGCCGAAGCCGATGGTCAGCATGCGACGGCCGTGGGCTACGACAACACCGCCAGCGCGTTCGCAAGCAGCGCCTTCGGTTACCGGTCCCAGGCCCTCAACGTCGGCAGCACGGCGATCGGCCACGAGGCCATTGCAGACCGCGACCATGCCGTTGCCGTCGGTTCCAGCAGCGCGCCGAGGCAGGTGATCCACGTCGCCGCTGGCACCACGGATACCGATGCGGTCAACGTCGGCCAGCTCAATGCCGCGATCGCCGGTGTCGGCGGTGGCGGCCCGGGCGGCGGCGACCTGCACTACTACAGCGTCAACTCCATCGATCCCGCCGCAGGCAACCACGACAACGACGGTGCCACCGGCCTCAACGCGATCGCCGCGGGCGTCGGCAACCTCGCAAGCGGGGAAGGCAGTTCCGCCCTCGGCTACGTCAACCGGGCCGAGGGCGATGCCGCCAGCGCGCTGGGCGTCGGCAATCTCGCCCACGGCAACCAGTCCACCGCGGCCGGCTACCGCAGCCGCGCGGACGGTAGCGACAGCGCCGCGCTGGGCACCCGGGCCACCGCCTGGGGCCAGGGCAGCCTGGCGGTGTCGGCGTTCGCCGGCGGCGACGGCGCGGGCGACGACCTGGACCTGGACGGCGACGGCACGGGCGACGCCAGCAGCGGCGGCGCGACCGCCGCCGGCACCCGTTCGATCGCCATCGGCAGCGCCGTGCTGGCCCGGGGCGACGGCAGCATCGCCGTGGGCGCCTACAACCAGGCCGGCGGCGAGGACAGCGTCGTGTTCGGCGCGTACAACGCCACCGAAGGCGACGGGAACATCGCCCTGGGCCTGGGCAACGACACCGGCTGGGGCAGTTCCAGCATCGCCATCGGCCAGGGCAACTACAACGTTCTCAGCGACTCGCTCAGCATGGGCTCCGGCAACGTCAGCGCCGGCGGCGTCGCCGTGGGCGCGAGCACCTACGCCAACGAGGGCGCGGTGGCGATGGGACTGGGCAGCCGGGCCAACGAAGCGCTCAGCACCGCGCTGGGCCTGCGCGCGGAAGCCAACCGCGGCGGCGCGCTGGCGGTGGGCGGGGGCCTGACCGGCACGTGGGTCGACCTGGACGGCGACGGCGAGGAGGACGGCGTGCTGGAACCGACCCGCGCCAACGGCCTCAACGCGGTGGCGCTGGGCAACGGCGCGCAGGCCGGCGGCGACTATTCGGTCGCGGTGGGCATCGGCGCGCAGGCCGACGGCCGTTCCGCCAGCGCCTGGGGCGTGGGCGCAAGCGCGTTCGCCGATTTCAGCACTGCGATCGGCTTCGGCTCGCTGGCCGATCGCGCCTACACGGTGTCGGTGGGCAGCGCCGGCCACGAGCGCCAGATCGTCAACGTCGCCGCCGGCACCCAGGGCACGGACGCGGTCAACCTCGACCAGCTCAACGCGGCCATTGAGGGTGCCGGCGGTGGCGGCGGATCGCCGACCCGCTTCTACAGCGTCAATTCCGCCAATCCGGCGGCGGACAACTACGGCAACGATGGCGCGACCGGCGCCGACGCGATCGCCGCGGGCGTGTCCAGCCTTGCCAGCGGCGACTACAGCAGCAGCGTCGGCCACTACAACGCCGCCAGCGGGCTCGCCAGCCATGCGCTGGGCGGGTACAACACCGCCAGCGGCGAGGGCGGCAGTGCGTTCGGCCACCAGAACTGGGCCACGGCGCTGTACAGCAGCGCGTTCGGCCACTACAACAGCGCCAACGCCAGCCGGGCGTCCGCGTTCGGCACCGGCAACGTCGCCGACGGAGTGTCCAGCAGCGCCTTCGGCTTCTACGCCCGTACCGGCGCCGATGCGACCGGCGCGCTGGCGTTGGGCGGTTGGATCGACCGCAACAACAGCGGCGACATCGACCACGACGAGACCACCCGTGCACTGGGCATCGGCTCGGTCGCGGTGGGCAATGCCGTGGAAGCCATCGGCATCCGTGCCGCCGTCTTCGGCGTGGACAGCGTCGCCAGCGGGCACTCCAGCAGCGCCGTGGGCCAGCGCAACAACGCGGCCGGCTCCGGCGGCAGCGCCTTCGGCTACGGCAACGCCGCCACCGCCAGCTTCACCAGCGCGGTCGGATTCGAGAACCAGGCCAACGGGCTCAACGGCAGCGCGTTCGGCCATTCGAACGTGGCCGGCGGCGGCAACAGCACCGCCGTTGGTTTCCACAACCAGGCCGGCAACACCGGCAGCACGGCAGTCGGCTACTCCAACGCCGCCAGCGGCATCGCCACGGTGGCCATCGGCATCAACAACGAAGCCATCGGCGGCAACAGCCTCGCCTTCGGTTGGCGCAACATCGCCAGCGGAACCCGCAGCAGCGCGTTCGGCTACCTCAACACCGCAGACGGCGCCTCGAGCAGCGCCATCGGCTTCTACGCCCATACGGGCTCCGCGGCGACCGGCGCGCTCGCCGTGGGCGGGTGGTTCGATCGCAACGGCAACGGCATGCGTGAGGACGACGAGACCTCGCAGGCGCTCGGCGCCGGCTCGGTGGCGGTGGGCAATGCGGTGGTGGCCGCCGGTGACTACAGCAGCGCGTTCGGCGTGGGCAGCCGGGCGACCGCGGTCGGCGCCACCGCACTGGGCTACGGCGCCCTCGCCGACCGCGCCTACACGGTATCGGTAGGCAGCGCCGGCAACGAGCGCCAGATCGTCAACGTCGCCGCCGGCACCCAGGCCACCGACGCGGTCAACCTGGGCCAGCTCAACAGCGCCATCGCCGGGGTGACGGCCGGCGCCAGCAACCCCTACTTCGTCGCCGACGGCGCCAACGACGGCTCCGACAACGCACTGGCCACCGGCAGCAACTCGGTAGCCATCGGCCCCAATTCGGTCGCCGACGAGGACGACACGGTGGCGGTGGGCGATCGCCGCATCACCGACGTGGAGGACGCGCAGAACGGGAAGGACGCGGTCAACCTGCGTCAGCTCACCGCCTCGATGGACGTGCTCGGCGCCGGCTTCGCCACCTGGATGGGCGGAGGCGCCGGCTATGCCGGCGGCGTGTTCACCGCGCCCAGCTTCAGCATCCAGGGCAACAGCTACAACAACGTCGGCGCGGCCTTCGACGCGGTGGACGCGCAACTGACCGCACTGGCCGCAGGCGGCGGCGGTGGCACCGGGCCGCAGGGCCCGGCGGGCGCCAGCGCCTACGAGGTGGCGGTGAACAACGGCTTTGCCGGCACGCAGAGCGAATGGCTCGCGTCGCTGAAGGGCGAAACGGGGGCGACGGGGCCGCAGGGACCGCAAGGCACGCCGGGCGCACAGGGTCCGGCCGGCCCGCAGGGCGAACCGGGCATCGCCGGCAACGACGGCGCGCAGGGGCCCGCTGGCCCGCAGGGACCGGCCGGCCCGCAGGGGCCGCAGGGCGAGCCGGGTGTGCAGGGACCCGCCGGTCCGCAAGGACCGCAGGGTGTTGCCGGCGTGGATGGTGCCCCCGGCGCTCCCGGCGCACAGGGCCCGGCCGGACCGCAGGGACCACAAGGCGATCCCGGCGCGGACGGACTGCCGCTGGCCCAGGTCCAGGCCCTGGTCGAGACCGGCGACGCGGGCACGCTGGAGGCGGCCCGGGCTTTCGCCAGCGCACAGGACGAGCAGACCCTGTCGGCCGCGCGCACCCATGCCAGCAGCACCGCCTCGCAAACGCTGACCACGGCCAATGCCTACACCGACAGCCGCTTCGCCGCCTGGGACGAACAGCTCAGCCAGATCCGCGGCGAACTCGATTGGCGCCTGGGGCAGCAGGACCGCCGCATCGACCGCCAGGGCGCGATGAGTTCGGCTTCGCTCAACATGGCGATGAATGCCGCCGGCAGCGGCAGTCCGCGCGGCCGAATCGCGGTCGGCGTCGGCTTTCAGAACGGCGAGCAGGCCTTGTCGGTCGGCTACGGCAAGCGCGTCGGCCGCGCTTCGCTGTCGCTGGGCGCGGCGTTCAGCGGCGACGAGAAATCCGGCGGTGTCGGCTTCGGCCTGGACCTGTGAGTCCCGGCGGGCAGACGCGGGATGGCCGATGCCGCCGGTTCCGGCGGCATCGGCGACCACCTCAGTAGGCGAATTCGCGGAACACGCGGTCGATGTCGCCGTTCCACTCGCCGTGGAACAGCTCGAGCTTGCGCTCCGCCGCGGTCTGGCCGCTCTCGGCGATCTCGATCAGCGGTTCCAGGAAGCGCGACTCGTCGATGCCGTCGGCGTTGAGCGCGGCGCGGCGGCGCAGGCCGGCGACGGAGATCTTCAGCGCCTCGACCGCCAGCTCGCGCACGCTCGCCCCACGGAACGGCAGCTTCAGCGCATGCTTCGGCACGCCATCGCGCAGCGCGTGGCGCTCGGCGTTGCTGAAATCCCTGACCAGGTCCCAGGCCGCGTCCAGCGCCGCATCGTCGTACAGCAGTCCGACCCAGAACGCCGGCAGCGCGCACAGCCGGTTCCATGGCCCGCCGTCGGCGCCGCGCATCTCCAGGAACTTCTTCAGCCGCACCTCGGGGAAGGCGGTGGTCATGTGGTCGGACCAGTCACGCAGGGTCGGCAACTGGCCCGGCAGCACGTCCAGCCGGCCGGCGAGGAAATCGCGGAACGACTTGCCCGCGGCGTCGACATAGACGCCATCGCGGTAGGAGAAGTACATCGGCACGTCGAGCAGGTAGTCGACGTAGCGCTCGTAGCCGAAGCCGTCCTCGAACACGAAGTCGAGCATGCCGGTGCGGTCCGGATCGGTGTCGGTCCAGATGTGCGAGCGGTAGCTGAGGTAGCCGTTGGGCTTGCCCTCGGTGAACGGCGAGTCGGCGAACAGCGCGGTGGCCACCGGCTGCAGCGCCAGCGACACGCGGAACTTCTTCACCATGTCCGCTTCGCTGGCGTAGTCCAGGTTGACCTGCACGGTGCAGGTGCGGGTCATCATGTCCAGGCCGAGGCTGCCGACCTTCGGCATGTAGTCGCGCATGATCCGGTAGCGGCCCTTGGGCATCCACGGCATGTCCTGGCGCCGCCACTTGGGCTGGAAGCCCATGCCGAGGAAGCCCAGCCGCAGCTCGTCGGCGACCTGGCGCACCTCGTTGAGGTGGCTGCCGACCTCCACGCAGGTCTGGTGGATGGTCTCCAGCGGCGCACCGGACAGCTCCAGCTGGCCGGCCGGTTCCAGGGTGACCGAGGCGCCGTCGCGGAGCAGGGCGATGGTCTTGGCCGGCCCGCCATCGACGCTTTCCTGCACCGGCGTCCAGCCGAAGCGGACCAGGCCTTCGAGCAGCGCCTCGATGCCGCGCTCGCCGTCGAACGGCGGCGGCCGGTAGGCCTGCCCCGGACCCGGTCCGGGGTCATCCAGGAAGCCGAACTTCTCGTGCTCGGTGCCGATGCGCCAATCGCCCCTGGCCTTCTCCCCGGACGCGATGTACTCGACCAGCTGGTCGCGCTGGGTGATCGGGGTATCGGCGGTATGGCTGGGACTCGACAAGGGCGGCTCGCGCGATGCGGACGGGACAGGACGGACGCCTCCCCGGCCGCCGTCGCACGGGCCGCACTATAGCCTGTGACCGCTTCCGCACATCGTCCCCGGCGCGCGCTTTCTGCGTTCCACCGATGCGCGAATGCTTCTCGGCCCGCCGCGCATCGCCATGGCTGGCTACGCTGCGCGCATGCCGCACCGCCACGCCTCGCACAGCCGCCATCCCGAACGCCACCGCTCCCAGCGCGTGGGCTGGCTGCGCGCGGCGGTGCTCGGCGCCAACGACGGCATCGTCTCGGTGGCCGGCGTGGTGGTCGCCGTGGCCGCCAGCGGCGCCGGCACCGAGGTGGTCCTGGCCACCGGCGTGGCCGCGCTGGTCGCCGGGGCGATGTCGATGGCCGCCGGCGAGTACGTCTCGGTGCAGTCGCAGGCCGATACCGAGGCGGCCGACCTGGAGGTCGAGCGCCGGGAACTGGAAGCCGAACCGCACCATGAACTGGCCGAACTGGCCCGCATCTACGTCCGCCGCGGATTGAGCCCGGAACTGGCCCGGCAGGTGGCCGAGCAGCTCACCGTCCACGACGCGCTCGGCGCCCATGCGCGCGACGAGCTCGGCATCACCGAGGCGTTGCGCGCGCGTCCGCTGCAGGCCGCGCTGGCCTCCGCCGCCGCATTCACCGCCGGCGCGGCGCTGCCGATCGGCGCCGCGCTGCTGGCGCCGGAGGCGCGCGTGGGCCCGGTCACGACCGCGGTGACCCTCGCCGGGCTGCTGCTCTCCGGCGGCGTGGCCGCCCGCCTCGGCGGCGCGCCGGTGCTGCGCGGCGCGCTGCGGGTCGGCTTCTGGGGCGCGCTGGCGATGGCGGCTTCGCACCTGATCGGCGGGCTGTTCGACGTGGCGGTGTGAGCCGCCCGCATCCCCATCCCTGGCAGCCACCGCCCACTGCAGGAGCACAGTTTGCTGGCGACATGGGCATCGGAACCACGAGGGCGTCGCCTGGGCCGACGGCGTCGGGTCGCCGGCTGAACCCGGCTCCTACAACAGCCACCGCGCGGCCGCTCGTCTGTAGGAGCTGACTTCAGTCGGCGACACGGGCGTCGGAATCACGAGGGCGTCGCCTGGGCCGATGGCGTCGGGTCGCCGGCTGAACCCGGCTCCTACAACAGCTGCGACGACGCCGCTCTTCTGTAGGAGCTGACTTCAGTCGGCGACACGGGCGTCAGGACAACGAGGGCGTCGCCTGGGCCAGCGGCGTCGCGTCGCGGGCAAGCCCGGCTCCTACAACAGCTCCAGCCAGCCGGCGACCACCGCGCGCGCCTCGTCCACGCCCTGCTTGGTCTCGCTCGAGAACGTCTGGACCCCAACCTGGCCGATGCCGGCCGCGGCCAGCTCCTTGCGCACGCCCTGCAGCGCCTGCGCCTGCTGGCCGCGGCCGAGCTTGTCGGCCTTGGTCAGCAGGGCGTGGGCGGGCAGGCCGCGCGCCACCGCGTAGTCGAGCATCTGCCGGTCGTAGTCCTTGAGCGGATGGCGGATGTCCATCACCACCACCAGCCCGCGCAAGGCCTCGCGGCGCTTGAACCAGCTGTCCAGGAACCCCTGCCAGTGCGCCTTCATCTCCATCGGCACCTTGGCGTAGCCGTAACCGGGCAGGTCGACCAGGTAGCGCTCCGGCGCCACTTCGAAATAGACCAGCTGCTGGGTGCGGCCCGGGGTCTTGGACACCCGCGCCAGCGCGTTCTGCCGGGTCAGGGCGTTGAGCGCGCTGGACTTGCCGGCGTTGGAGCGGCCGGCGAAGGCCACCTCGAAGCCGCCGTCGGGCGGCAGTTGTGCGGGCGTGTGCGCCGAGCCCAGGTAGCGGGCCTTCTCGAGTGGATTGGACATGGGCATAGGATCGCACGGCGCGGGCCGGGCTTCGTCCACGGCGGCCGGCGCCGGGCCGTTTCGTTGACCGTCGCGCCCCGCGGCAGGGATAATCCCGACGTTTCGCGGTCGCCATTCCCATGTGGGGCGGCCGCCTGGATCGGGTTCCCGGAGCTTTAGCATGCGCCACGCTCGCGTTTTCGCCCTTGCCGGACTGGCCGTCGCGGTCACCGCCGTCGCCGCCTACGCCGCCCAGACCACGGTGGTGCCGGTACCGGACAACGCGCCGGTGCAGACCGCGCCGCTGGAGGTGGACCTGAGCAAGACCCACTGGGGCGACGCCGAGGCCGGCGAGGCCATCGCCGCGCCCTGCGCCGCCTGCCACGGCGTCGACGGCAATTCGGTCGATCCGATGTACCCGCGCATCGCCGGCCAGAGCGAGCGCTTCATCGCCAAGCAGCTGGCCCTGTTCGCCAGCGGCGAGCGCCACGGCGGCCTGGCCGCGGTGATGATCCCGTTCGCCCAGGCCCTGAGCCCGCAGGACATGCGCGACGTGGGCGCGTTCTACGCCCGGCAGAAGGCGGCCGCCGGCGTGGCCGACGACAGCGAGGTCACCGACGGCGCCTACGCCGGCCTGAAGTACTTCGAGATCGGCCAGCAGCTGTTCCGCGCCGGCGACGCCGAGCGCGGCATCCCGGCCTGCGCGGCCTGCCACGGCCCCAGCGGCGCCGGCAACCCGGGTCCGCCGTACCCGCACGTCGGCGGGCAGATGGCCGAGTACACCGTGCGCCGCCTGGAGGAATACCGGGCCGGCACCACCAGCGAGAAGGATCCGGCCTCGTTCCACATCATGGCCAAGGTCGCCAACAAGCTCACCGACCAGGAGATCGGCGCGCTGGCCAGCTACCTGCAGGGCCTGCACGACCGGGCCGACGACGTCGAGGTCGCCGCCGCCGGGCCGGGCTACTGAAACTTCGCGGCGCCGGCGCGGTCTGATGGCCGCGGTCCATCTCTCCCGGCTCCATTGCCCATAATTCGCGCCGGCCCCGTGGCCGGCGTCGTTTTTTCCGCCGGATGCCGGAAGCGTCCACCCCACCCGGAGACCCATCGATGAAGGCCCTGCTGACCGGATTCCTGCTTGTGGCCCTGGCCTGGCTGCCCGCCGCGGCTGGCGCGGCCGAGCCGCCGCAGGCCGGCCGCGACTACGTCGAGATCCCGGGCGGCCAGCCCTGGGCGGCCAAGCCGGGCCGGGTCGAAGTGGCCGAGGTGTTCGGCTACTCCTGCCCGCACTGCGCGCACCTGGAGTCCTTGCTGAAGCCGTGGAAGGCCAAGCTGCCGCGCGACGTGGACTTCGTCGCGGTGCCGGCGGCCTTCGGCGGCCCCTGGGACGCCTGGGCCCGCGCCTACTTCGCCGCCCTGAACCTGGGGCTGGCGTCGCGCACCCACGACGCGGTGTTCGACGCGGTCCACAAGACCGGCGCGCTGCCGCGCAACCCCAGCGCGCAGGAACTGGCGACGTTCTATGCCCGCTACGGCGTCGACGAGGACCGCTTCCGCGCGGCGATGGCCGACCCCCAGGTGGACGCGCAGCTGCGCCGGGCCGCGGAGCTGGCCCGCGCCTGGGACCTGGAAGGCACCCCGGCGGTGGTCGTCAACGGCCGCTACCGGGTGCTCGGCCGCTCCTTCGAGGACATGCTGCGCATCACCGACTGGCTGGTGGCGCGCGAGCGCCAGGCCCAGGCCGGGCCCTGATCCGGCGGCCGGCGATGCCGACCCGGCATTGACGGCCCATGCCCCACCCTTCCGTTTCCAGGAGAGCACCCATGAGCAAACGCCACTTCATCAGCCTGACCCTGCCGCTGCTGCTGGCCCTGACCGCCTGTTCCGGCCCGCAAGCCCCGGCGCCGGACGCTACGCCGGCACCACCCGCCACCGCGGCCACTCCCGAAACCGCGCCCGCCGAGACCGCGTCGCCGGCCGAAGCCACGCCGCCGGCCGAACAGGCTGCGGCCGAGCCGGCCGCCGAAGCCGCCCAGGCGCCGGCACCGGCCGCCCCGCGTGGCCCGGCGCCGGTCGCCGGCGTGGACTACGTCGAGATCGCCAACGGCCAGCCGTTCCAGCCGGCCGCCGGCAGGATCGAAGTCGCCGAGGTGTTCGGCTATACCTGCCCGGCCTGCGCCCAGTTCGAACCGGTGTTCCAGTCCTGGAAGAAGCGCCAGCCGGCCGACGTGTCGGCGATCCAGGTGCCGGCCGCGTTCGGTGGCTACTGGCTGCCGTACGCGCGCGCCTTCTACGCCGCCGAGGCGCTGGGCGTGCTGCCGCAGAGCCACGACGCGATGTTCAACGCGATCCACGTCCAGCGCAGCCTGCCGGTGAACAACAACGTCACCGCCGAGCAGATCGCGCCGTTCTACGCCCAGTACGGCGTGGACGCCAAGCGCTTCGCCGACACCTACAACAGCTTCGGCGTGGACGCCAAGATGAACCGGGCCAGGCAGTTCGCGGTGAAGACCCGGGTCGAAGGCACCCCGTCGCTGGTGGTCAACGGCAAGTACACCGTCTCGGTGGACCAGCAGGGCTACGAGAAGATGCTCAACACGGTCGACTGGCTGGTGGCGCAGGAGCGTGGCGGCGCGAACTGACGCGCCGCCTCCCCCCGCATGGGCTCCCCCACGCCCGCACCCGTCCCCGACACGCGCCCGGCCGCCGCCGCCGCGACGGCCGACGCGCGCACGCTGCGCCTGCTCAGCGCCAACATCCAGGCCGGTTCCAGCACGCGCCGCTACAGCGACTACTTCACCCGCAGCTGGTCGCACGCGCTGCCGGCCGGCAGCAAGCGCACCAGCCTGGACGCGATCGCGCAGCTGGCCAGCGGCCACGACATCGTCGGCCTGCAGGAAAGCGACCCGGGCAGCCTGCGCTCGGGCTTCACCAACCAGACCCACTACCTGGCCCAGCGCGCCGGCTTCCACTACTGGACCCACCAGCCCAACCGCAGCGTCGGCGGCGTGGCCTCCAGCGCCAACGGCCTGCTCAGCAAGCTCGAGCCGGTGCGCACCGCCGACCATGCCCTGCCCGGCCGGATCAAGGGCCGCGGCGTGCTGCTGGCGCACTTCGGCGACGACCGCGAGGGCCTGACCGTGGCCGTGGCGCACCTGTCGCTGGGCGCCCGCTCGCGGCTGGCACAGCTGTCGTTCATCGCCGAGGTGCTGCAGGACCATCCCAACTCGGTGCTGATGGGCGACTTCAACTGCCTGCCCGACCAGCCGGAGATGGGCGTGCTCTACCGCAAGACCACCCTGCGCCCGCCCGAGTGCGTGGTGCCGACCTTCCCCAGCTGGAAGCCGCAGCGCGCGATCGACCACATCCTGGTCAGCGGCGACCTGCGCTGCCTGGGCTCGCAGGCCTTCCCCGCCGCGTTTTCCGACCACCTGGCGCTGGCGATGGAGATCGAGGTGCCGGAGAGCGCGCTGCGGACCTGAGCGGTGCCCATCGTGCGCCGCGGTTCCGTGGGAGCCCGTCTTGCGACACGCCATGCCGGCACAGGCGACGCCCTCATGGTCCCGACGCCCGTGTCGCCGACTGAAGTCAGCTCCTACAGGAGAGCGGCCGCGCCGCGGCTGTTGTAGGAGCCGGGTTCAGCCGGCGACACGACGCCGTCGGCACAGGCGACGCCCTCATGATCCCGACGCCCGTGTCGCCGACTGAAGTCAGCTCCTACAGGAGAGCGGTCGCGCCGCGGCTGTTGTAGGAGCCGGGTTCAGCCGGCGACGCGACGCCATCTGCACAGGCGACGCCCTCGTGGTCCCGACGCCCGTGTCGCCAGCAAGCTGGGCTCCTACAGAACAGCCGACGCTACCGGTGTAGGAGCCAGGCTTGCCCGCGACCCGACGCCGCCAGCACAGGCAACGTCCTCATGATCCCGACGCCCGTGTCGCCGACTGAAGTCAGCTCCTACAGGAGAGCGGCCGCGACGCGGCTGTTGTAGGAGCCGGGTTCAGCCGGCGACCCGACGCCGTCGGCACAGGCGACGCCCTCATGATCCCGACGCCCGTGTCGCCGACTGAAGTCAGCTCCTACAGAAGAGCGGCCGCGTCGTGGCAGTTGTAGGAGCCGGGTTCAGCCGGCGACCCGACGCCGTCGGCACAGGCGACGCCCTCATGATCCCGACGCCCGTGTCGCCCACTGAAGTGGGCCCCTACATGGGTCACCGGCTCCCGGGAAGCAACGCCACGGCGACGCATCTTGGTGGCGGCCGCCATGGCTAGTCCGGCGACGGCGCCCAGCGCACCTCGCAGCAGGCACCTTCCGGCCGCTGCGCGAGCGCGACCTGCCAGCCGATCCGGGCCGCCAGCCGCTCCACGATCCGCAGCCCCAGGCCGAAACCGGACGACGCGGCCGCGGGCGGCGGATTGTGCAGGACCAGCCCGCCCTCGTCCGCTTCCAGCGCGATGACGCCCTCGCCGCCATGCTGGATCGCATTGAGCAGCAGGTTGGCCAGCAACGCCTCGACCGGCTCCCACGGCGCGTCCCAATGCAGCCCGGGGTCGACCCGCAGTTCGATCGACTGGCCGCGCACCGCCGCCAGCGGCCGCAGCTCCTCGACCAGCCCGGCCAGGCCGGTCGCCGCATGCGTGCGTCCACCTTCCAGGGCGGCATCGCCGGCCAGCCAGAGGATGGCGTTGCTGGCTCGCGTCAGCCGTTCCACCGCGCGCTGCATCCGCGCCAGCGCCGGCGCATGCGCCGGCGATTCGGCCAGCAGCGCCACGCTGGTACGCGCCGACTGCAGCGGCGTGCGCAGTTCATGGGCCAGGAACGCCAGGGTCTCGCGCTCGCGCTCCACCGCGGCGCGCTGCTCGCGCCACACGCCGGCATGCAGCCGCAGCAGCTCGCCGAACTCGCGCACCGGCTCGCGCTGCGCCAGCGCCTCCAGGGCCTGCGGATCGGGACTGTCGAGCACCTGCCGCATCAATCCGCGCACGCGCTGCACCGTGCGCGCGACGAAGGCGCGCGCCAGCACGTAGGCGCACAGCAACGACAGCGACAGCAGCGCGAACGCATAGGCCAGGCCGACCGGCAGGCGCGGATTGATGGTCAGTTCGTCGGTCACGTCGTACACCAGCACGAACGGCCGGCCGTCGGCGGTCCGCGACGACAGCGCGTGCACGTAGCGGCCGTCGGCGCGGCGGAATTCGGCGATGCTGCCCGGCTTGCGCGCGTCCAGCGGCGTGCGCAGGTCCGCCGGCAGGCCGGTCCATTCCAGCACCTGGAAACCGGCGGGCAGCGAAGCCGGCGCGGCGGCGGGATCGGCCACCGTGGCAGCCACCGCACGCAGGCGCCGGTCGATGAAGCTGTCCTCCAGCACGAACAGCAGCAGCAGCGCGATCGCGGCCGACGACAGCGACAGCACCGCGGCGAAGGCCATCCAACGGCGCGCCAGCGCCTGCTGCAGGCTATGCCGCCGCATCGCCGGGCGCCTCCGCGACGAAGCGGTAGCCCACGCCGCGCACGGTGCCGATCAGCGGCTCGCCGAAGCGGCGTACCAGCTGCTGGCGCAGCTGGTAGACGTGCATGCGCAACGGGTCGCTGCCGGGCGGGCCGTCCTCCCACAGCAGCGCGCACAGTTCTTCGCGCGGCACGCAGCCGGGGCTGGCCTCCATCAGCCTGCGCAGCAGCGCGAAGCCGGTGGCGTGCAGCGGCAGGGTCGCATCGCCGCGGCGCAGCAGATGCCCGCTCAGGTCGAGCTCATAGGCGCCGGCGCGCAGGCCGACGCCGCCGCTGGCCGGCACGTGCGCCACGATCGCCCGCGCGCGGGCCAGCAGTTCGGCGGGCGCGAACGGCTTGACCACGTAATCCACCGCGCCGGAGTCGAACGCCCCCAGCTTGTCCTCCAGCGCGCCGCGCGCGGTCAGGAACAGCACCGGCGCGCGCAGCCCGTGCTCGCGCTTGAGCGAGCGGCACAGCGACAGGCCGTCCTGGTCGGGCAGGTTGACGTCCAGCACCACCAGGTCGAATGCCTGCGCCTGCAGGCGCGAGCGCGCCTGCGCGGCGGTATAGGCGAAATCCACCTCCAGGCCATGCACGCCCAGGTAGTCGCCGATGCCGGCGGCGATGTCGGCATCGTCCTCGACCAGCAGCACCTTCAGTGGCCGTTCTTGCGTCCGCATCCTTCCATCCCGCCCGGGCATGCCGGCCGCCGCATGCCGGCACCGCTGCGAGTGTACCCAGTCGCGCAGGCGTCCCGCGGCGGCGCCAGGCCGCGCTTCATCCCCGCGCCAGCCGCTGCAGCCGCCAGGCATCGCCCGGGTGCCCCTGCATGGCGGCCACCAGTGCGTGCATCAGCAGCAGCCGCTTGTCGGCATCGGGCAGCTGCTTCCTCAGCCGCAGCGCCGCGTCGATGCCGTCGCGCCGGTAGGCGTGCAGCACCTGCACCGCCAGTTCCTCGCCGCTGCGTTCGCGCACGACCGGTTCGTGGCCCAGCGCCCGCACCATCGCCTCGGCGACCGACCAGGTCGACCACGGGTTCTGCCCGGTTACCACGCGGCCGTCGACCACGGTGTTGTCCAGGTACATCGCCCCTTCGACGAACTGCGCGCCGGCCCGCTCCAGCCCGTCCTGCAGCAGGAACGGGAACACCGCGCGCGCGTCCTTGATCAGGAACAGTTCCTCGGCGTTGGTGAAGCCGGTGACGCGCCGGTCGCGCAGCAACGGCGTTCCGTCGTCCAGCACCACCTCGAGCAGCGCGGCCAGGCCGTGGCAGACCGCGCCGACCACGCCGCCGGACTGGTAGACGGTGCGGACCAGATCGTGGATCGCCGGGTTGCCGGGGAAGTCGAACATGGTGCCCTTGCCGCCGACGAAGTACACCGCCGCATAGGCGGACGGATCGACCGAGGCCAGCGGCAGGGTGGCGGCCAGCTTGCGCCGCGCCTGCGGATCGTTGAGGAAGGCGTAGTCGGCCGCGACCATGTCGTCGTCGGTGCGCATCGGCGGCTCGCCGCCGTCCGGGCTGGCGATGTCCACCTCGTAGCCGTTGGCGAGGAAGGTGTAGTACGCGCGCGACAGCTCGGTCAGTTCGTAGCCGCCGCGTCGGCCGCTGTCGCCGAGTGATGCGGTGCTGGTAACCACCGCCAGTACCCGGCCGCGGGGTTCGGCCGGCGCATGGAGGAACGCCAGCTCGGCCACGGTGCTGCCGGGGTCGGCCAGCGGCTGGCTGTCCAGGTCCAGGCCGTGCCACCAGAGGCCGATGGCCGCCGCCAGCACGACCACCACTGCGAGTCCCGACAACGCCAGCCGCTTGATCCACTTCCACATGCCGCATCTCCCGCCGAACCGTCACACGATGGGCGGCAATGCTGGCGCGGCGATGTAGAACCAGGATCAAGGCGGCGTGTGCTGCTTGCGGGCAGGAGCGATTCTTCGGCGATCCGATGCCGTCGGCACAGGCGACGTCCTCATGATTCCGACGCCCGTGTCGCCGACTGAAGTCAGCTCCTACAGAAGAGCGGCCGCACTTCGGCTGTTGTAGGAGCCGGGTTCAGCCGGCGACCCGACGCCGCCGGCACAGGCGACGCCCTCATGATCCCGACGCCCGTGTCGCCGACTGAAGTCGGCTCCTGCAGAAGAGCCGGCGGCTCAGAACCCGTAGCGCAGGAAGCCGCCATCCACCGCGATGCACTCGCCGGTGACATAGCTGGCCGCCGGCAGGCACAGGAACGCGACCGCGCCGGCCACCTCCTCCGGCTCGCCGACCCGGCGCATCGGCGTGCGCCCGATCACTTCCTCGTAGTAGTCCGGGTCCGAGAGCGGGCCGGAGGTGCGGCGGGTGCGGATGTACCACGGCGCCACCGCGTTGACGCGGATGCCGTCCTCGGCCCATTCGGCGGCCAGGTTGCGGGTCATCTGGTGCAGCGCGGCCTTGCTCATGCCGTAGACCACGCCGCTGCGCACGTGGGTCAGGCCCGACACGCTGCCGACGTTGACGATGCTGGAAGCCGCGTGTCGCGACAGCAGCGGATGCGCATAGCGCGACAACTCGAAGGCCGAGAACAGGTTGGTCTCGAAGATCCCGCGCCACTCGTCCTCGGTGTAGTCCACCGCGGCCTTGGTGAGGTTGCCGCCGGCGTTGTTGACCAGAATGTGCAGGCCCTCGCCCTGGTCCTCGGCCCAGTCCAGGATCGCCTGCCGGTCCTCGTCGTCGGCCACGTCGGCGGCCATGGCCAGGATGTCCTGCGCCGGATGGCGATCGGCCAGTTCGTCGCGCGCGTCCTGCAGCGGATCCTCGTCGCGCGCGACCAGCAGCAGGTGCGCGCCCAGCGCGGCCAGTTCGCGCGCGATCGCCAGGCCGATGCCGGCGCTGGCGCCGGTCACCAGCGCCAGTTGCCCGTCCAGCCGCCACCGGTTCGTCTGCATGGGCGTAGGATAGCCCGCTCCTCCCGTCCCGGAGCGCGTCGATGTCCAGGTCCGACCGTCCCTTCCGCAACGCATCAGCCATCGGCGTGCCCGCCCTGGTCCTGTGCGCGGTCGCACTGGCCGCCTGCCGCGCCGAACCGCCGCCGACCGAACGGCCGCCCGAACCGCAGGCGCAGGCACACACCGAACTGCGCGACGCCATCCAGGCGCCGCAGGACAAGGCGCGCGCGGTGGAGCAGACCCTGCAGGAAGCGGCCGAGCGGCAGCAGGCGCAGGCCGAGGACGCCGAAGGCGGCTGAGGCGGCGCCGTTGCTGTCCTGTAGGAGCCGGGTTCAGCAGGCGACCCGACGACGCCGGCACAGGCGACGTCCTCATGATCCCGACGCCCGTGTCGCCGACTGAAGTCAGCTCCTACAGAAGAGCGGTCGCGCCGGGGCTGTTGTAGGAGCCGGGTTCAGCAGGCGACCCGACGACGCCGGCACAGGCGACGTCCTCATGGTCCCGACGCCCGTGTCGCCGACTGAAGTCAGCTCCTACAGAAGAGCGGCCGCGCGGTGGCTGTTGTAGGAGCCGGGTTCAGCCGGCGACCCGACGACGCCGGACAGGCAACGTCCTCATGATCCCGACGCCCGTGTCGCCGACTGAAGTCGGCTCCTACAGAGGCAGGGACGTCGGAATGGCACGGCCGCGGCGCCGGATCCGGCGCCGCGGAAGGTTGCGCGCTACAGCCCGCAGAAGCAGTAGGCCAGCGACTTCACCGGCGCGCCGTTGCGGTCCTTCAGCGCGTTCTCGACGAAGCGCAGCTGCGCCTCGGTCTCCGGCATCGTCCGCACCAGCGCGGCGCGGGCCAGGCCCGAATCCTGCAGCAGCGCCGCGCCGATCCGGCTGCCGGCGAAACTGGCCAGGAACTGCGCGAACGGCGTGGCTGGCTTGTCGATGTAGGTCACCCGGAACTTGCCCTTCTCGCCCAACTCGGCACGCGCGGCCGCATCGGCGACCGCATCACGCAGGTCGCCCAGTTCGTCGACCAGGCCGCGTTCCTTGGCCTGTGCGCCGCTCCACACCCGGCCGCGGGCGACCGCGTCGACTTCCTCGACCGGCTTGCCGCGCGCGGCGGCGACCTTGCCGGTGAAGTCGGCGTAGCCCTTGTCGATCACCGCCTGGATCACCCGGCCCACTTCCGGATCCATCGGCCGGGTCACGTCGAACGCGCCGGCGAAGCGGGTGGTGCTCACGCCGTCGGTGTGCACGCCGATCTTGTCCAGGGTGCGGGTGAAGTTGGGGATCAGGCCGAAGATGCCGATCGAGCCGGTGATCGTCGACGGATCGGCGTAGATCCGGTCGGCGTTCATGCTGATCCAGTAGCCGCCGGAGGCGGCCAGGTCGCCCATCGACACCACCACCGGCTTGCCGGCGGCCTTCAGCAGCTCGACCTCGCGGCGGATCTGCTCGGAAGCGAACACCTCGCCGCCGGGCGAATCCACCCGCAGCACCACCGCCTTGATCTGGTCCTCGTCGCGCGCATGGCGCAGCAGCGCGGCGGTGGACTCGCCGCCGATGCGGCCGGCCGGCTGGTCGCCGCCGGTGATCTCGCCTTCGGCCACCACCACCGCCACCTGCGGCCGCTTGTCCACCGGCAGGCGCCGGCTATCCAGCTGGGTCAGGTAGCCGCCCAGCGAGACGTTGCGGAAGCCGCGGTCGTCGTCCTCGTCGGCCACGCCGCGCTCGGCCAGCAGCGTGTCGACTTCCTCGCGGGTCTTCAGGCCGTCGACCAGCTTCATTTCCAAGGCATGGCGGGCGATGTCGCCGCCGGCCGCCTCGATGCCGTCGGGCAGCGCGTCGATCTGCGCGGCCAGCTGCGCCGGATCGAGCTTGCGCGCAGCACCCACGTCGGCCAGGTAGCGCTGCCAGACGTCGTTCATCCAGTACAGGTCCGCTTCCTTGGCTTCCGGCGAGGCCGCGTCGAGGATGTACGGCTCGGCCGCGGACTTGAACTCGCCGACCCGGAACAGGTGCACGTCCACGCCCAGCTTGTCCTGCAGGCCGGTGCGGAAGTACTGGCGGTAGCGACCCAGGCCCTCCAGCAGCAGTCCACCCATCGGGTCCAGGTAGATCTCGTCGGCCTGCGCCGCCAGCAGGTACTGGCCCTGGCTGATGCCTTCGCCGAAGGCGACCACCTGCTTGCCCGAGGCGCGCAGCTCGGCCAGCGCCGAGGCGACTTCGCGCATCGAGGCCATGCCCGACGGCTGCAGCTTGTCCAGCTGCAGCAGCACGCGCTCGATGTGCTTGTCGTCCCTGGCCGCCTCGATCGCGCGCAGCAGGTCGCGCAGCTGCACTTCCTCGCTGGAGCGGTCGCCCAGCGCGCGCGACAGCGCGCGGGAGACCGGGTCGGCGGTGTACTGCTCCACTATCCGGCCTTCCGGCGCGATCACCAGGGTGGTGCGCTCCTTCAGCGGCTGCACGCCGCGGCCCTTGCCGACCGCGGCGACGAACACGATCAGCAGCAGGAACAGCAGCCCGAAGAACAGCAGGTTCACGATCAGCCGGCGGGTGAAGTTCATCACGTCCCACAGCCCGACGAAGAAGGTGGCGACGGGATTGCGGCGCGGCAGGGGGGGCGGGTTCATCGGACAACGGCTCCGGCAGGCGGGATACGGACCACGGCATGCAGGATAGCCGCTGCGCCGGTGCCTTTCATGCGCCTGAAGTCAGGGTGCCGACGGACGAGGACGTGGGCGGCACCGGCGGCGGCAGGTGCCGCAGGCGCCAGGCCAGGCGCGCGCCCATCAGCACCGCCGCCGCGGCCAGGCCGACGATCAGGCCGGTCCACATGCCCTGCGGCCCCCAGCCCAGGCCCAGGCCGAGCCCGGCCCCCAGCGGCATGCCCAGGCCCCAGTAGGACACCATGGCCAGGAACATCGGCACCCGGGTGTCGCGCAGGCCGCGCAGCGAGCCGGCCGACATCACCTGGATGCCGTCGGGGAACTGGAACGCGGCCGCGTACAGCAGCAGCACCGAGGCCAGCGCCGCCACCGCCGCGTCGCGGGTGTAGACCGCGACGATGGCGTCGTGGCCCAGCAGCAGGATCGCCGCCGAGCACAGCTGGGTGGCCAGCACGATCACGTAGCCGGCGCGGGCGGCGCGGCGCACGCCGGCCGGGTCGCCGGCGCCCAGGGCGTGGCCGACGCGCACGGTGGTCGCCTCGGCCAGCCCCATCGGCACCATGAAGCACAGCGCGGCGACGTTGATCGCGATCTGGTGCGCGGCCGCCGGCACCTCGCCCAGCCGCGCGATCAGCAGCGCGGTGGCGATGAACAGCCCGCCCTCCATCAGCACGGTCACCCCGATCGGCAGGCCGGTGGCGAGCAGGCCGCCGATCACCGCCCGGCGCGGCGGTTCCAGGTGCGAGAACAGGCCCAGCGCCGCGAACCGGGGCGAGGTCCACAGGTAGGCGGCGAAGGCCAGCGCCTGCAGCCACATCACCGTGGCCGAGGCCGCGCCCAGCCCGGCCGCGCCCATCTCCGGCAGCGGGCCGATACCGAAGGTCAGCGCATAGCCCAGCGGCGCCAGCACCGCCAGCCCGCCGAAGCCGATCAGCATGGTCGGCAGCGTCCAGTGCAGGCCTTCGCTGAGGTAGCGCATGCAGAAGAACAGGGTCAGCGCCGGCACGCCCCAGCGCACCGCGTGGCAGAACGCGGTCGCGCCCGGGATGATGTCCGCGGCGATGCCGAACGCGCCCAGCGCCAGCGGCACCGCGCTGAGGAACGCGAACATCAGCAGCCCCAGCGCCAGCGCCAGCCACAGCGCCTGGCGGAACACCGGCGCGATCTCGTGGCGGCGGCCGGCGCCGTCCAGCTGCGAGACCGAGGCGGTCAACGCGATCAGCGTGCCGATCGGCACCATCATCGGCAGCCACAGCAACGCGGTGCCGACCGTGACCGCGGCCAGCGTGCGCGTGCCGTGGTGCCCGGCGATGACGGCATCGACGAAGTTGATCAGGCCGGTCGACACGTGGCCCAGCACCAGCGGCAGGGCGAGCGTGGCGGTGGCGCGCAGTTCGCGGCCGAAGCGCGGCGCGGGGGAGGCGGACATGGAAGGCACTGGACGCGGGCTGCGGTCGTGCGGCGGGCACTGGCACCGGGCTCCGGCGGGCCGCTATCTTACCTGCCGCCCACGCACCGCCACCAAGACCACCCACCATGAGCCAGAGCCCTCCTGCGGCCTGCGAGAACTGCACCGCGCCGCTGCAGGGGCTGTTCTGCCATGCCTGCGGCCAGGCCGCGCACAGCCCGGTGCGCAGCTTCGCCCACGCGGTCGAGGACGTGTTCGAATCGTTCTGGCACCTGGACGGGCGCATCTTCCGCACGCTGCGGCGGCTGCTGTCGCCCGGCACCCTGGCCAACGACTACCTCGCCGGCCGCCGCGCACCGTACGTGGCGCCGATGCGACTGTTCGTGATCCTGTGCCTGCTCACCTTCTTCGTCGGCAAGCTGGTGGATTTCGGCGGCACCGCCGTCGCGCCGTCCATCGAGATGGAGGACACGGGCGTGCAACGGGAGCTGTCGCGGGCCACCACGGTGGCCGAGGTGGAGGCGATCCGCGACCGGGCGGTCGCCGACCTGGAGCAGGCGCACCGGGAAATGCCGGCCACCTTGGCGCCGGTGACGCGTAGCGGGTTCGAGCAGGGCATCGGCGCGGTCCGGCGCCAGGCCGACCGCCGCCTGGTCCAACTCGGTGCCGCTCCGGCCGCGCCAGCGACCCTGCCACCTGCGGACACGGTCTGGGTCTCCACCGACACGCCAGCCGACGGCTGGCTGGCGCGGCAGCTGCAGCGCATCGAGCGCAACGCACCCCGGTTCCAGCAGGATCCGACGCTGTTCAAGTACGCCTTCATGGGCAGCGTGCCCTCGGCGCTGTTCGTGCTGGTGCCGGTATTCGCGCTGCTGCTGAAGCTGTTCTACCTGGATTCGCGCCGCCTCTACCTCGAGCACGTGGTGGTCGCGCTCTACAGCCACGCGTTCCTGTGCGTGGCGCTGCTGGGCCAGTTCGCGCTGCTGGCGCTGGACCACTGGATCACGCCACGGCTGGCCCTGTTCGGGCCCGTCTCCGACGTGCTGGCGATGTCGCTGTGGCTGTGGATGCCGGCCTACCTGCTGCTGATGCAGAAGCGGGTCTACGGCCAGGGCTGGCTGCGGACCGGGGTCAAGTTCTTCGTGCTGGGCAACCTCTACGCCACCCTGCTGGTGATCGCCGCGATGGCCCTGGTGGTCCTGAGCCTGGTCCGGGCCTGAGCGCGGGCGCGGATCGGCGCGACCGCGGCGCTCACTGCCGGCCGCGCTGCTCCAGCCAGACGCCGCGCTGGTGCGGCGGGGTGGCCAGCAACTCGCGCCGCAGATCCGCGCGCGCGGCCGGCGGGGTGCGCAGGGACAGCTCGCCCAGGCGTGCGCGCTGCTCCGGGGTCAGCGCCCGCAGCGCCGCCAGCAGCGGCCCGCGCTCGTCCTCGGCGACGAAACCGAACAGCGGCTGCAACGCGGCATAGTCGCTGCCCAGCGCCGGCCCGAGCAGCCAGCCGCGGCGCTCCATCGCATCGAGCGTGGCGAAGCGCGCGCGCAGCCGCGCCTGCGCCGCCGGCTGCTGCATGCGCAGCGCGGCGGCAGCGGCATGCACCTGCGCCTGCTCGACCGCATCGAGCTGCTGCCAGGCGTCCACGGCGGCGGCGGAGCCGTCGTCCACATCAGTGCCGATGAGCGCCTGCGCCGCGTCGGCCTGGCCGGTGCCGCCTTCGCGCTCCAGGCGCGAGTCCGGCGCGCCGGCGGCATACCACGACAGCAGGGCCAGCTCGGCCACGACCGGGTCCTGCAGCGGTTCGGGCAGGGCGTCCGGCAAGCCGGCCGCTCCCGGCGGCGGCGCGGCCGCCGGGAGCGGCTCGACCACGACCGGCGCGGCGTCGTGGACGCGGAAGTCGTCCTCCCGCGCCGCCGCTTCGTCCTCGGCGGCGCCCGCGGAGGCAGGCGGCGAGGCTGGCCAGCGCCACCAGGCCAGGGCCAGCACCGACACGACAGCCAGCAGCACGGCCACGGCGATCCAGGGCCGCCGGCCGCGCGTGGACGCCCGCCGCGGCCGCCCCGGAGGCGTGGATGGTGCTGCCGCGGCGACCGGAGCCACGCCCGGCGCCACCGCGCGGCCGGCCAGCGCCGCCTCGCGCAGTTGCATCAGGCGCAACAGCTGCCGCTCGTCGAGGTCGCGGCTGGCCTGCTGGATCGCCTCGGCCTGGTGGCGCCAGCCGTCGGCGTCCGGCGCGCCGGCCCCGTCGCGCGGGCAGGCGTCGGCCAGCGCCTGCCGGTAGGCATCGACCTCCACGCCCATGACCTCGGCCGCGGTGGCCTCGTCCAGGCCAGCTACCTGCCGCAGCAGCAGCGCGCGTCGCACCGGCGGCCGCATCGGCGCCAGGAATGCCAGCGCCGGCGGCCAGTCCAGGCCGGGCTCCAGCGGCAGGGCCAGCAGCAGCTTCCAGAAACGGGTCGGCCACTCGGCCATCGGCATCCGTGCCGCCGGCCCGGGGAAGGCACGGATCGCCGCGGCCAGGGCCCGCTCGGCCGCGGCGGCGTCGCCCGACTGCAGCCACAGGAACACGAACGCGCGCCGTTCGGCGCCGCGTACAAAGGCGGACAGGGCGGCCGGCAGCCCGGTCGCCGGGTTCAAGGGTTCGTGCATCGGGTCTCCGGCATGCAGCGAGGATACGCCGGCGGGCGCGCCCGCCGCCTGTTGACAGCGTCGGAACTGCCGTTCCAGCCCGTTGTGACAAGGCCTGCCGTCGGAACGGTTGTGCACAGCGCAATTACTTTCGGCCGAAAACCGCGTTTTTTGCCTGCCGACGCCGTGCTACAGCCATGTTTCACGCCCAACTGCATGATTTTAATGTAATTTTCGATATGGCGTTTTTTTGACCAACCTGACTGACAGGCTTGAATTTGCGTGTTTGCGGCGTGAAGCATCACGGTGATGCACAAGGTTATCCACATCTGGTGTGGATAAGCACAAATCTCCAACTGTGACGGCCGTTTACATCCCACTCATCAACTGGCGCGCAGCAATGCGCCGCAAACCACCGCTCCTGCGACCCGGTCGCACAAGGCCTTAGACTGGCCCGATGCCCGGCCCCGGCCCCGACATTCCCGCCTGCCTCCAGGTTGCCCTGCCGGTCCCGCTGCCGCGGCTGTTCGACTACCTGCCGCCTGAGTCTGAACGGGCCACGCCGGCCCTGGTCGGCCACCGCGTGCGGGTCCCGTTCGGCAACCGCGAACTGGTGGGCGTGGTCGCCGGCATCGGCCCGCCCGGGACCGACGCCGGGCTGCGCCGCGCCAGCGCCCTGCCCGATGCCGAACCGCTGTTCGCGGGCGAACTGCTGGACTCGCTGCGCTGGCTGGCCCGCTACACCCATGCCCCGCTGGGCGAGGTGTTCGCCACCGCCCTGCCCGCGCCGCTGCGCGCCGGCGAGCCGCTGCCCGACACCCATGCCTGGGCCTGGACCCTGACCGAAGCCGGTGCCACCGGCCGCGACGGCCTGCGCAAGGCCGGCCGCCCGCACCGGCTGGCCGCGCTGCTGGCCGCCGGCCCGGTCGACGAGGACCGGCTGGAGCACGAGCTCGACGGCTGGCGCGAGGCGGCACGCGCGCTGGCGCGGCGCGGCTACGCCGAACGCATCGCGGTCCCCGCCGTCGCCCGCGCACCCGCGCCCGCCCCGGGCCCGGAACCCAACCCGGAGCAGCGGGAGGCGATCGACGCGATCGCACGCGCCGGCGGATTCGCACCGCTGCTGCTGGAGGGCGTCACCGGCAGCGGCAAGACCGAGGTCTACCTGCATGCCATCGCCGACTGCCTGGCGCGCGGCCGCCAAGCGCTGGTGCTGGTGCCGGAGATCGGCCTGACCCCGCAGACCCTGGCGCGCTTCCGCGCGCGCCTGGGCGTGCCGGTGCACGCGCTGCACTCGGGCCTGGCCGACGGCGAGCGCGCGCGGGTCTGGGCCGCGGCCTGGCGCGGCGAGGCGCGGGTGATCGTCGGCACCCGTTCGGCGGTGTTCATCCCGCTGCCCGAGGCCGGGCTGATCGTGGTCGACGAGGAGCACGACGCCAGCTACAAGCAGCAGGACGGGATCCGCTACCACGCGCGCGACTTCGCCCTGGTCCGCGGCAAGGCGCTGGGCGTGCCGGTGCTGCTGGGCAGCGCGACGCCGTCGCTGGAGACGCTGCACAACGCCCAGGCCGGGCGCTACGCGCACCTGCGCCTGCGCCGGCGCGCCGGCGAGGCCCGGCCGCCGGCGGTGCGCGTGCTGGACGTGCGCAAACGCCCGCTGCAGGCCGGCCTGGCGCCGGAGACGCTGGAGGCGATCGGCGCGGCGCTGCGCGACGGCGGCCAGGTGCTGGTGTTCAAGAACCGCCGCGGCTACGCGCCGGTGCTGCTGTGCCACGACTGCGGCTGGAGCGCGCAGTGCCCGCGCTGCAGCACGCCGGCGCAGAGCACCCCGCTCACCGTGCATGCCGGCGGCGGCAGGCTGCTGTGCCACCACTGCGGGCACCGCCAGGCGAAACCGCTGGCCTGCCCCGACTGCGCCAGCCTGGCGCTGCAGCCGCAGGGCATCGGCACCGAACGGCTGGAGGAACTGCTGGCCGAGCGCTTCGCTGGCTGGCCGGTGCTGCGCATCGACCGCGGCACCACCCAGCGCCGCGACGGCCTGGCCAGGCTGCTGGCGGAACTGGGCGACAGGCCCGGGATCCTGGTCGGCACCCAGATCCTGGCCAAGGGCCACGACCTGCCGAACCTGACCCGGGTGGTCGTGGTCGGCGTGGACGAGGGCCTGTTCTCCTCCGACTTCCGCGCCGGCGAGAAGCTGGCCCAGCAGCTGATCCAGGTGGCCGGCCGCGCCGGCCGCGCGCAGCGCGCGGGCGAGGTGTGGTGGCAGACCCACCATCCGGAGCACCGCCTGCTGCACGACCTGATCAACGGCGGCTACGACAGCTTCGCCCGCGACGAGCTGGCCCAGCGCGAAGCAGCCGGCTTCCCGCCCTTCGCCCACCTGGCGCTGCTGCGCGCCGAGGCGCAGCAGGCCGAAGCGGCCACCGCGTTCCTGCGCGCGGCCAAGGCCGCGCTGCTCGATGCCGCCGACCCCGCCGCGCCGGCACTGGACCTGCACGGGCCGCTGACCGCGCCGATGCCGCGTCGCGCCGGCCTGTACCGGATGCAGCTGCTGCTGTCCTCGCCCAGCCGCCCGGCGCTGCACGCGCGGCTGGACGCGGCGCTGCCGGCGATCCACGCCCTGCCCGAGGCGCGGCGCACGCGCTGGTCGCTGGACGTGGATCCGGTGGACCTGTACTGAGCGCGGCCCGGCGGCGGCAGCCGCGGCGCTGCATGCGGTGCCGGCGGTGGCCGGCGGCCGCGCTCAGGACGTCTTCTTGGCCGCCGCGCGTCGGCGCGGCTTGTCCCGCACCCAGATCGTCTTGCCTTCCTGCCGCAGTTCGAACAGCCCACTGGCCTTCACCAGGTCGCTGAGCTTGCGATAACCGTAGTTGCGCGGGTCGAACGAGGCCTGGTTGCCGATCTGGCTGCCGACCACGCCCAGGTTGGTCCAGCCCTCGTCGTTGCTGCCGGCCTCCACCGCGCTGCGCAGCATCTGCACCAGGCGCGCGTCGCCACGCAGGTCCTGCGCGGACTTCGGCGCCGCCGCGTCGGCCTTGCCGTCGTCGACCTGCGCGCCCAGCGCCTCGATGTAGGTGAACTGGGAACAGGCGTTGACGAACGGCTTGGGCGTCTTCTTCTCGCCGAAGCCGTAGACCTTGACTCCGTCGGTGAGCAGCCGCATCACCAGCGGGGTGAAGTCGGCGTCGCTGGAAATGATGGCGAAACCGTCGAGGTTGCGCGCGTACAGCAGGTCCATGGCGTCGACCACCATCGCCATGTCCGAGGCGTTCTTGCCGCTGGAATAGGCGAACTGCTGCACCGGCCGGATCGCGTACTCGTGCAGCACCGCTTCCCAGCCCTTCAGGTTCGTGCTCTTCCAGTTGCCGTAGGCGCGGCGCACGTTGGCCACGCCGTGGCGCGCGACCTCGGCCAGGATCACGTCGATCCGGCCCGCCGGCGCGTTGTCGGCGTCGATCAGCAGGGCGATGCGCTTCTCCGCTTCGGCCACGTCGCTCTCCCCGGAAACGGCCGGATGGCCGCCGGTGCAGTCTGGCACAGTCCGGGCGCGCGCCTTCCGGCACCCACCGCCTGCCGGCGCGACGGCCCTATTCCCCGGCGGCACCCGAAGCGCGCGCGGCGGCATCCCCGGAGAGGCCCAGCCGCCAGCGGATGAAGGCGATCTTGTCGGCGTCCTGGGCGTCGTTCTGCGCGCGGCCGGTTCCGTGGCCGTGGCCGGCGTCGTAGTCCACGCGCAGCAACACCGGTTTGCCGCTGCCGCTGGCCGCCTGCAGGCGTGCGGCGAACTTGGCCGAGAACCACACGTCGACCCGGGGATCGTTGTAACCGTGGACCAGCAACACTGCCGGGTACCGGTCGCCGTCCTTCACCTTGTGGAACGCATCCATCGCCCGCAATGCCTCGAAACCCAGGCGGCTGGCGGTCGTGCCGAATTCCGGAGCATTGCCGGCGCCATTGGTCGAGGCCTCCAGCCGCAACGCGTTGGTCCAGCCGACATCGACCAGGGCCACGGCGAACAGGTCCGGGCGCTCGACGAAGGCGTTGCCGATCAGGATGCCGCCGGCGCTGGCGCCGTTGCCGGCCAGCCGCTCCGGCCGGGTATAGCCTTCGCGGACCAGGGTTTCGGCCGCGGCGATGAAGTCCTTCCAGGTGTTGGGCTTGGTCGCCTCCTTGCCGGCCAGGTGCCACGGCCGGCCATATTCGCCGCCGCCGCGCACGCCCGCGATCGCGAGCACGAAGCCGTTGTCGACCCAACGGTCGATGACGCTGCGCTCGGGCCAGTTGGCCGGGTCCAGTATGCTGATCCCGTACGCACCGTAGCCGATCAGCAACGCCGGATGGCTGCCGTCGAGCGCGATGCCCTTGCGGTGCATGACCACCATCGGCACGTCCACGCCGTCATGGCTGGGCGCCTGCAGGACGCGGGTCTGGATGCGGCTGCGGTCCGCCGTGGGTGGGGGCAGCAGGTGCAGGTCGGTGGAACGGCCGACAGCCGGGTCGTAGTGCAAATACGCCGGCGGCGTGGTGAAGGCCGCCAGTGCATAGACCGCACCGGCGGCGTCGGCCGCGGTCGCGCGCGGCAGCAGCGCGGCCGACGTTCCTTCCGGCAGCGCCACCGGCTGCGGCGTACCGCGGCCGTACTCGACGCGCGACAGCTGCGACAGGCCGCCGTCCAGGGTCTGCACGTACAGCGCGTCGCGCGCCGCAGCGATCGCCTGGATCGCCCCGCGGCCCTCGGCCACCACCACCTGCGCGCGCGCCGGATCCGGCGCCTGCAACGAGGTGCGCAACACCCGGTAACGGGGCGCGTCCCTGGACGAGAGCAGGTAGAGGTCCTGGCCGTGGATCGCGATGTCGGCCACTTCGTCCTGGAAGTCGGCCAGTCGCCGCCAGGGAATGCCGGCGTCTTCTTCCAGGCTGGCCAACGGCGCGACATAGAACGCCGAATGCCTGTCGACGCCGCGATCGATCCTGGCCAGCAGCAGCTCGGTGCCTTCCGGCACGGTCAGCGTGGCGCTTTCGATCGGATCCATCGGCAGGCGCGGGTCGATCCCGGCGCCGGCCAGCAGCCGGTCGCGCTCCGGATCCGGTGCGCCGAGCCGGTGCAGGTAGGTACGCAGGTTCCTGCGGCCGTCGAGCGCGGAGTCCGATTCCGACAGCCGCGGCAGCCGCATCGAGAAGAAGCCGCTGCCGTCCGGCAGCCAGCGCGCGTCCCAGGTGCGCTCGATGCGCAGGCCGGTGTCGCGACCGGCCTGGACGTCGAAGACACGCGTGTCCGGGTCCTCGCGCCCGCCTTCCGAAACCAGGTAGGCGACGTGGCGGCCATCGGGCGAGGCATCGAAGTGGTTGATCGACCAGCGCCTGCCGTCCGCGAACGCGGTGGCCGGGTCGACCAGCACGCGCTCGGGCGGGCCGGCGCGCTCGCGCATGACCAGCACGAAGTCGTTCTCGTCCGGCGCGCGACGCAGATAGAACCAGCGCTCGCCGCGCCGTTGCACCCGGCGGATCACGGTCTCCGGGGCGTCCGGCGCCTGCAGCCTGGCCAGGATCGCATCGCGCTCCGGCAACGCCTGCAGGACACGATCGGTGTACTCGGCCTGGGCCTTGATCCAGTCCCGGGTATCCGGGTCCCGCAGGTCCTCGAGCCAGCGATAGGGATCGACGATCTCGACGCCATGGTAGGTGTCGACGACGGGGATCTTCTTTGCCGGCGGCGGCGCATCGGTCGCCCAGGCCCGGGCGCAGCCCGGCATCAGCAGTGCAGCCAGAAGCAGCGCTGGCAATGCGACCTCCCGTGACCCGCACGAAGCGGCGGCGGCCAGGGAACCGGAGAAGGCGGACATGCGCATCGGCGCGCTCCTTGCATCGATGGGGACTGGCGTCTGGACGACCGTTTCCGCGGGCAACGGCTTCGGCGGCCGGCTACAGTCAGGGTGGAACCGCCCGTGCAGTTGTAGGAGACTGCACGCGACGTGCGCTACTCCCAAACAGGAGTGTCGCGATGGACGACAGCCGGGCACTGCTGGAAACGGTGGGCCGCATCTACGAAACCGTGCTCGACGCCGACGCCGAGAGCGTGTGGCTCGACATGCTGCGCGACCGGATCGGCGCCGAGCATGCGGCGCTGTCGGATGCAAGCGGCGGCGCGTTGCTCACCCATTTCAGCCGACTGGATCCCGGCATGCGGACCCTGGCCCGCCGGCTGGCGTCGGCGACGATGTTCGACCCCTCGCTGGCATGCATGCCGGCCAGGGCGGCATGCCGGATGTCGGACTACTTCCCGCTCCGCGAAATGGTGCGCACGGAGTTCTACCAGGAGCTGATCCTTCCGCTGCACGGCGGGCACGGACTGGCGTTCACCTGGCGCCACCGCCACGGCCACGCGGCGATCGCGGTCTGCCGCGACGCGACACGCGGACGCGACTTCTCCGACCGCGACCTGGCGCTGCTCCAGCCGGTGCTGTACCACCTCCACAATGCCTGGCGGCTGCGCAGCCGGCTGCTCGCCGGGGAGACGGCGCTGCATCGGGTCCATGCCGTGCTGGATGCGCTCGAGGAAGGAGTCGTGATCGTCGGCGACGACGGCCGGGTGCACCACCTCAACGCCGCCGCCCGCGCGATCCTGGACGAGGGGAACGCGCTGCGCCTGGACCGCCACGGATTGCGCGCGGCCAACGCCCAGGTCGACCAGCGCCTGCAGGCGCTGCTGCGCAATGCGTCGCGCATCGCACAGGATGGGCGGCGCATGCGCACCGATGCCGATGCCCCGCTCGAGGGGCGCACCACCCTGGCGGTCGCCCGGGATCCCCCACTGCACCCGTTGCTGCTCGCGGCGGCGCCCGCGTGCGGTCTCGCCGGCCCCTTCGATGACCCGTTGTTCGCCGACGCCGTGGTCCTGCTGCTGCGCGATCCCGACCGCGAGTCCAGCGGCGGCATCGACGCCCTGATGGACGCTTTCGGCCTGACCCGGCGCGAGGCCGAACTTGCCGTCGCGCTGAAGGACGGCCACTCCCTGTCCGTATCCGCCGTGCGGCTCGGCATCACCGAGGGCACCGCGCGGCAGTACCTGAAGGGCATCTTCTCCAAGACCGGCACCCACCGGCAGACCGACCTGGCGATACTGCTGCTGCGCAGCCTGTCCTGACCGTGGCCGGCACGGCCGGCGACGGTTCCCGAACCAGCGCACGCGGCGCATCGCCGCACGCGCATCGGCACCGCATCGCGACCGCGTGTCCTCCGCCGCGGCGCCATGCCAGAATCGGGCCATGAGTCCATCACCCGACCTGACGCCGGCCCGCCGCCTGCGCAGCATCTTCAGCGGCTCGGTCGGCAACCTGGTGGAGTGGTACGACTGGTACGTGTACGCGGCGTTCTCGCTGTACTTCGCCGAGGTGTTCTTCCCCGGCGGCGACCGCACCAGCCAGTTGCTGAAGACCGCGGCGATCTTCGCGGTCGGCTTCCTGATGCGGCCGCTGGGCGGCTGGCTGCTGGGCCGCTACGCCGACCGGCACGGGCGCAAGGCAGCGCTGCTGCTGTCGGTGCTGATGATGTGCGCCGGCTCGCTGGTCATCGCCTTCACCCCCGGCTACGCCAGCATCGGCGTGGCCGCGCCGGTGCTGCTGGTGCTGGCGCGGCTGCTGCAGGGCCTGTCGGTCGGCGGCGAGTACGGCACCTCGGCCACCTACCTGAGCGAGATGGCCAGCCGCGAGCACCGCGGCTTCTGGTCCAGCTTCCAGTACGTGACCCTGGTGATGGGGCACCTGATCGCGCTGGCGGTGCTGATCGTGCTGCAGCAGGTGCTGGCGCCGGAACAACTGCGCGAATGGGGTTGGCGCATCCCGTTCGCGATCGGCGCGCTGGCCGCGCTGGTGGCGCTGTGGCTGCGGCGGAACATGGCCGAGACCGAATCGTTCCAGCGCAGCGAGGCCGATGACTCGGCCGAGCACCAGCGCAGCCAGGGCACGCTGCGCGTCCTGCTGCAGCATCCGCGCGCGCTGCTCACCGTGGTCGGCCTAACCATGGGCGGCACGCTCGCCTTCTATACGTACACCACCTACGTGCACAAGTTCCTGGTCAACAGCGCCGGGCTGTCCACCCAGGCCGCCGCGCTGGTCAACGCCTCCACCCTGTTCGTGTTCATGCTGCTGCAGCCGCTGGTCGGCGCGCTGTCGGACCGCATCGGCCGGCGCCCGGTGCTGATCGCCTTCGGCGTGCTGGGCACGCTGATGACCGTGCCGATCCTGGGCCGGCTGCAGACCGTGCAGGGCCCGGGCGAAGCATTCTGGCTGGTGATGCTGGCGCTGGTGGTGCTCAGCGGCTACACCGCGATCAACGCGGTGGTGAAGGCCGAGCTGTTTCCGGTGGAAGTGCGCGCGCTGGGCGTCGGCCTGCCATACGCCCTGACCGTGGCCCTGTTCGGCGGCACCGCCGAGTCGGTGGCGTTGTGGTTCAAGCGCATCGGCGTGGAGAGCGGCTTCTACTGGTACGTCACCGCGTGCATCGCATGCTCGCTGGTGGTGTACGTGTGGATGCCCGACACGCGCCGGCATTCGCGGATCGATCGCGACGCCCTTTCCTAGCACCTGACGACACGACGACGCCGATGACGAGCACAGACGCCGCCCTTCCCCACCTGGTCGTGATCGGCGGCGGCTTCGCCGGCCTGTGGGCGACCCGCGCGCTGGCCAGGGCGCCGCTGCGGATCACCCTGGTCGACCGCAGCAACCACCACCTGTTCCAGCCGCTGCTCTACCAGGTCGCCACCGCCGGCCTGTCGGCGCCGGACATCGCCGCGCCGCTGCGCCATATCCTGCGCAGGCAGCGCAACGTCGAAGTGCGGCTGGGGGAGGCGAGCGCGATCGATGCGCCCGGTCGGCGGGTGACGCTCGCCGACGGCAGCGTGCTCGGGTTCGACTACCTGCTGCTGGCCAGCGGCGCCACCCACGCCTATTTCGGCCACGACGAATGGGCGGCGCACGCGCCGGGCCTGAAGTCGCTGGACGACGCACTGCACCTGCGCCGGCAGCTGCTGCTCGCGTTCGAGCGGGCGGAAGCCTGCGACGACCCGGCCGAGCGCGCGGCCTGGCTCAGCTTCGCCATCGTCGGCGGCGGCCCGACCGGCGTCGAGCTGGCCGGCACCCTGGCCGAAATCGCGCGGCACACGCTGAAGGACGAGTTCCGTCGCATCGACCCGTCCAGCGCACGCGTGCGCCTGGTCGAGGCCGGACCGCGGGTGCTGGCCTCGTTCCCGGAGGAACTCTCGGAGAAGGCACGCCGGCAGCTGGAGAAGCTCGGCGTGGAAGTGTCCACCGGCGTGCCGGTCACCGCGATCGACGAAGGCGGCTACCGCCTGGGCGAGGAGTACGTGCCGGCACGCACCGTGGTCTGGGCCGCCGGCGTAGCCGCCTCGCCGCTGGCGCGCTCGCTGGGCGTGCCGCTGGACCGCGCCGGCCGCGTGCCGGTGGACCCCGACCTCAGCGTGCCGGGGCATCCGCACGTGTTCGTCGCCGGCGACCTGGCCGCGGTGCAGCGCGCGGACGGCAGCCCGGTGCCGGGCGTGGCGCCGGCGGCCAAGCAGATGGGGCGGCATGTGGCCGCCGCGATCCGCGCGCGGCTGCAGCGGCGGGACGCCAGCGCGTTCCGCTACCGCGACTTCGGCAACCTGGCCACCATCGGCCGCATGGCCGCGGTGGTGGACTTGCACGGCTTCAAGCTGTCCGGGCTGCTGGCCTGGTGGTTCTGGCTGGCCGCGCACGTGTTCTTCCTGATCGGCTTCCGCAACCGGCTGGTGGTGCTGCTCAACTGGGCCTGGGCCTACTGGAGCTACCAGCGTGCGGCGCGGATCATCCTCGGCGGCCAAGGCGACGACGGGCCGCCGGCGCCGCGGACCTGAGCGTTGCGCACGCGCGGACCGTCCGCCGCGAGGTGCCTGCCGGTCCGCACATGCGTGCCGGATACGGCGTGACAGCCGTGGCGGCGGTCCCCTGCCTTGCCCGCGCATGAGGGCGTCGCCTGCGCCAACGGCGTCGGGTCGCCGGCTGAACCCGGCTCCTACAACAGCCGCCGCGCAACCGCTCTCCTGTAGGAGCCGACTTCAGTCGGCGACACGGGCGTCGGAAACACGAGGGCGTCGCCTGCGCCAACGGCGTCGCGTCGCCGGCTGAACCCGGCTCCTAAAACAGCGGCATCGCCTCCGTCGCAGCAGGGCTTGCGCGGAAACGCGAACGGCCCGGGGTCGCCGGGCCGTTCTGATCTTCGCGGCAATGCGGGCGGGTCAGGCCGCCAGCAGCGCCCTCATCTTCTTCATCGCGTTGGCCTCGATCTGGCGGATGCGCTCGGCGGAGACGCCGTACTCGTCGGCCAGTTCCTGCAGCGTGACCTTGCTGTCGGCGTCCAGCCAGCGGCGGGCGATGATGTCGCGCGAACGCGCATCCAGGCTGGCCATGCCCTCGCGCAGCAGTTCCAGCTGGTGGTCCTCGCTGTCGGCGCGCTCGTAGGCCTGTGACGGGTCCTCGTCGGCGGCCCGCAGGTAGGCGGCCGGCGATGGCGGCGCGTGCTCGTCGTCCTCGTCGGCCGGCGCATCGAAGCCGATGTCGCGGCCGGACAGGCGCGCTTCCATCTCCAGCACCTCGCGCTCGGAGACGTTGAGGTCCCTGGCCACCGCGCTGACCTCGGCCGCGTTCATCCAGCCCAGGCGGGTCTTGGCCTTGCGCAGGTTGAAGAACAGCTTGCGCTGGGCCTTGGTCGTGGCGACCTTGACGATGCGCCAGTTCTTGAGGATGAACTCGTGCATCTCGGCGCGGATCCAGTGCACGGCGAAGCTGACCAGGCGCACGCCCAACTCGGGGTCGAAACGCTTGACCGCCTTCATCAGGCCGATGTTGCCTTCCTGGATCAGGTCGCCCAGCTGCAGGCCGTAGCCGTTGTAGCCGCGGGCCACGTGGACGACGAAGCGCAGGTGCGAGTGCACCAGCTCGCGCGCGGCGTCCAGGTCCTCCCCGTCGCGGAAGCGGCGGGCCAAGGCCTGTTCCTCCTCGACGGTCAGCACCGGGATCTGGTGCACCGCGCCGATGTAGGCCTCCAGCGACCCCAGCGGGCTGGGGATCGGGAGGTTGTTGGCAACGAGACTGGTCGAACGGATCTGGGTCATGGCGGCCATATTAGCAATCGGGGGGTTGGACTGCTAACGCCGGGGATGGTTCCCAGCATTGCATCCGTGCAACGGCCGGACCGGGTATCCAGCCCTTGAAAATCAATGGCTTGAAGCCATCCAGCTGAACGTCGGCACAGCGCGGGGAGAGCCATCCTGCGCCGCCACCCGTCGCTTGGTTGTGAGGCCGGGACGACCGGTTCTCAAGGGGAAAGCGTGTCATCCCCGCGAAGGCGGGGATCCAGTGACTCCAAGGCCTTTCAGAAGCCAAGTCACTGGGTCCCCGCCTTCGCGGGAACGACGGCATGGGCCTCAATGCCGGGCCAGTTCCGGCAGGTCGAACACCAGCACCTCGGCGCCCTGCCCGGCCTCGATCCGGACTTCCGGCTCGTCGCGGTACAGCAGCGCGTCGCCGGCAGCCAGCTCGCGGCCGTTGACCGTGGCCCGGCCACGGACCAGGTGCACGTAGGCCAGCCGTCCGGGAGCGATCGCCAATGCCGCGTGCTCGGCCCCGTCGAACAGGCCGGCATGCATGCGCGCGTCCTGGTGGATCCGGACCGAGCCGTCGGCGCCGTCCGGGCTGACCACCAGGCGCAGGCGGCCGCGCTTCTCGGCCTCGTCGAACCGCTTCTGCTCGTAGCCGGGGGTGATCCCGGTGCGCTCGGGCAGGATCCAGATCTGCAGGAAATGGGTGGTGCCGGTGCTGTCGTAGTTGAACTCGGAGTGGGTGACGCCGGTGCCGGCGCTCATCCGCTGGACCTCGCCCGGGGTGATGCTCTCCACGTTCCCTATCGAATCCTTGTGCCCCAGCGCGCCCTCGAGCACGTAGCTGATGATCTCCATGTCGCGGTGGCCGTGGGTGCCGAAGCCCTGCCCGGCGGCGACGCGGTCCTCGTTGATCACCCGCAGCGGGCCCCAGTGCACGTGGTCCGGGTCGAAGTAGTCGGCGAAGGAGAAGCTGTGCCAGGAGTCGAGCCAGCCGTGGTTGGCGTGGCCGCGCTCGGCGGCGGGACGCAGGACGATCACAGGGCACCTCCGGTGGCGAGGGTGGACAGGCGGCGGTCGCGGCGCCAGGCGTCGACGCTGAAGGCGCCGGCGCCATTGGCGGCCAGCATCAGGAAGCCGCCGCCCAGGGCGACATTCTTCATCAGGTGGATGAACTGGTTCTGGTCGGCCAGGTCGGCATGGAACAGCACGCCGGCAGCCAGCGAGAACAGGGCCAGCGCCAGCGCCGTGCTGCGGGTGAACACGCCGGCGAGCACGGCCAGGCCGCCGCCGATTTCCAGCGCGACCACCAGCGGCAGCAGGACGCCGGGCACGCCCATCGCCTCCATGTACTGCTGGGTACCGGCGTAGGCGGTCAGCTTGCTCCAGCCGGAGAGGATGAAGATCAGGGACAGGCCGATTCGGCCCAAAAGCGCATACAGGTGGTTCATGGTGGCCTCGAATGCGGGGCGGATACGCGGAATGCGGATCGGATGGGCCCTGCGATTGGCCGACAGGATGATTGCAATCAATATTGGAATAAATATGCTTTGAAACCACTTATTGTTCTATTTTTGCAAATATACAGCCATGGACCTGACCCTGTGCCTTCTGCGGATACAGAGCCGCGTTTTTCCCGGTTGCGTCCAGGTAGTGGATTGGGACCCGCGCCGCCGCTGTAGGAGCCGGGCTTGCCCGCGACCCGACGCCGTCGGCACAGGGCGACGGCATCGTGCTTCCGACGCCCGTGTCGCCGACTGAAGTCAGCTCCTACAGAAGAGCAGCCGCATGGCGGCTGTTGTAGGAGCCGGGTTTAGCCGGCGACACGACGACGCCGGCACAGGCGACGCCCTCGTGGTTCCGACGCCCGGGTCGCCAGCAAGCTGTGCTCCTACAGGGAGCGCAACATCGCCTCGACCTCGACCCGCGGCGGCAGCGACCAGTCGACCGGGGCCTGGCCATGCCGGGCCAGGTATTCGTTGGCCGCGGCGAAGTGGCCGCAGCCGAAGAAGCCGCGGTGCGCCGACAGCGGCGAGGGATGCGGCGCTTTCAGCACCCGGTGCCGGCGCGGATCGATCACCTTGCCCTTGGCCTGGGCGTAGCTGCCCCAGAGCAGGAACACCAGCCCCTCGCGTTCGCTGGCCAAGGCCTCGATCGCGCGGTCGGTGAAGCCCTCCCAGCCCTTGCCCTGGTGCGCGCCGGCGCGGCCTTCCTCCACCGTCAGCACCGCGTTGAGCAGCAGCACGCCGCGCCTGGCCCAGGGCAGCAGGCAGCCGTGGTCCGGCCGCGGCAGGCCCAGTTCCTGGCCGATCTCCTTGAAGATGTTGTCCAGCGACGGCGGCACCGGCACGCCCGGCAGCACCGAGAAGCACAGGCCATGGGCCTGGCCGCGCCCGTGGTACGGGTCCTGGCCGAGGATGACCACCTTGACCTGGTCGAACGGAGTGGCGTCGAAGGCGGCGAAGATCTGCGGTCCGGGCGGATAGACCCGCGCGCCGGCCGCCTTGCGCTGGCGCAGGAACTCCGCCAGCGCCTGCATCTCCGGGCGCAGCAGCCAGTCGCCGATCCGCGCCTTCCACGACGGCTCCAGCCGGATGCGGTCGTCCTCGGCCATGATTCAGTTCGGCCGGCCGCCGTCCAGCCGCGACACGCGCAGCTGGAACAGCACCTTGGTCACCAGCAGCCGTTCCTCGATCGGCTTCTGCACCAGGTCGTTGGCACCGGCGCGCAGCAGCTCGGACTGGTTGTGCTGGTTGCCGTCGCCGGTCATCACCAGCACCGGCAGGCGGCGCTTGCCGTAGGCGAAATCGATGCGGATGCGCTCGACCACGTCGCGGCCGCTCAGTTCCCCCTTCAGGGTGACGTCGGTCAGCACCAGGTCGATCTTGTCCGGGATCCGGCCCAGCGACTCGGCGGTCAGCAGCGCGAACGCCTCCTCGGCGGTCAGCACATGGATCACCTTCAGCTGCTGGCGCTCGAGCATGCGCTTGGTCGCCTCGGCCACCACCCGGCTGTCCTCGACGTACAGCACGGTGGCGCCGACGATCGGCTGCGGCTGCACGTAGCCGCGGATGAACTCGGCCAGTGCGTCGTGGCCCAGCGACTTGTCGAAGTAGTCGGTGACGTATTCGGTGAAGCGGCGCTCGACCAGGTGCTGCTGGGCGTCGCCGGAAACCACGATCACCGGCACGTAGGCCTGGCCGGCGGCCTCGCGCACGCTGCGCGCCAGTTCCAGGCCGTCGCCGTCGGGCAGCGACAGCGCGGTGGTGACCAGGTCGACCGGGCCGGCCTCCAGCGCGGCGCGCGCCTCGGCGATGCTCGAGCAGCCGACCACCTGCACGCCCGGCAGCTCGCGCGCCAGCACGTCGGCGATCAGCTTGCGCACCAGCTTGGAGCCGTCGGCGACCATCACCCGCGGCGCGTCGCTGATCAGGTGCTTGAGCTCTTGGGCAGCCATCAGGTCTCCGTGGGCCGGGTCTGCCGCAGGAAGTGCCCGGTCACCGCCCAGGCGCCCAGCCACCCCAGCAGGACGGTTCCCAGCAATACCATCCCCGAGTGCAGCGCATCCAGACCCTTGAGCGAGAACTGGCTCCCATAGCTGGCACTGAGCGCGGCCAGCGGCTCGCGCAGCGCCCCGCCGGCGGCGGCGATCAGGCCCAGCGCCAGCAGCCCGGCGCCCAGGCCGTACCAGACGCCCAGGTAGAGGAACGGGCGGCGGATGAAACCGTCGCTGGCGCCGAGCAGCTGCAGTACGCCGATCTCCTCGCGCCGCGACTGGATGTCCAGGCGCACGGTGTTGCCGACCACCAACAGCGCGCCCAGGCCGAGCAGCACCGACAGCACCTGGACCACGCGCTGGCCGAAGCGCAGCCAGTTGTCCAGGCGTTGGCGCCAGACCGCGTCGTGCTGGACCAGGTCGGCCTGCGGCAGTGCCTGTAGCGCGGCGACCAGGCGGGCGTCGTCGTCACCTTGCGGCACCACGATCAGCAGGGTCGGCAACGGGTTCTCGCCCAGCGCGTCGAGCGCCTCGCCCAGGCCGCTGCTCTCGCGGAAGCCGGCCAGCGCCTGCTCCGGCGTGCGCAGATCCACCGCGGCGACGTCGCCGCGGCCGCGCAGTTCGTCGGCCAGCTTCGTGGCGGCGGCCGCGTCCACGTCCATCTTCAGGAACAGGTTGACCTCGCGCGACTGCTGCACGCTGCCGGCGAAGTGGCGCAGGTTGTCCATCACGATCGACAGGCCCAGCGGCAGGGCCAGGGCCAGGCCCATGACCGCCACCGTCAGCAGGGTGGCCCAGGGCTTGCGCAGCGTGCGGCCGAGGCTGAAGGCGAGCCCGTGCAGGTGCTGGTCGAACCACACCCGCAGGCGCGACGGTGCGGCAGGGGCGGCCTTGCCGTTCGTGGAGGTCGTCGCGTTCGTATTCATTCCGCCAGGTCCTGCGGCGAGATGTCGTCGACCAGGCGGCCATGGTCGAGCACCAGCACGCGCCGGCGCATGCGCCGCAGCAGCGGCAGGTCGTGGCTGACCACCAGCACGCTGGTGCCGCGGTCGGGCAACCCGGCGAACAGTTCCATGATCTCGGCCGACAGGGTCGGGTCGAGGTTGCCGGTGGGTTCGTCGGCCACCAGCAGGCGCGGCTCGGCGATGATCGCCCGGGCGATGCCGACGCGCTGCTGCTCGCCGGCCGACAGCTGCGACGGCAGCGCCTTCTCGCGATGGCCCAGGCCCATGCGTTCGAGCACCGAGCGAACGCGCTTGCCGATCTCGGCACGGCGGGTACCGCGCAGGATCAGCGGCAACGCCACGTTCTCGCCGATGGTGCGATCGGTGAGCAGGCGGTGGTCCTGGTAGACCACGCCGACCTCGCGCCGGTGCAGCGGCACCTTGCCGCCGCGCACCCGCTGCAGGTTGCGTTCGCCGAACAGCACCGCGCCGCGGCTGGGCCGCTCGGACAGGTGGATCAGCTTGAGCAGGGTGCTCTTGCCCGCGCCGGAATGGCCGGTGACGAACAGCATCTCGCCCTCGGCCACGTCGAAGCTGACGTCGACCAGCGCCTGGTGGCCGCCGGGATACTGCTTGCTGACGTTCTCGAATCGCAGGACGCTCATGCCGCGATTATGTCGGAGCGTCCAGCGCCGCGCGACAGGGACGTCCGGATCGCGAGGACGACGCCTGGGCCTACGGCGCCAGGTCGCGGGCAAGTCCGGCTCCTGCAACGGCAGCCGCGCCGGCTCTTCTGTAGGAGCCCAGCTTGCTGGCGACACGGGCGTCGGGATCACAGGAACGTCGCCTGTGCCGAGGTCGTCGTGTCGCCGGCTGAACCCGGCTCCTACAACAGCCACGGCGCGGCCGCTCTCCTGTAGGAGCTGACTTCAGTCGGCGACACGAGCGTCAGGACAACGAGGCCGTCGCCTGTGCCGACCGGCGTCGGGTCGCTGGCAAGCCCGGCTCCCACCGGGGGCAGCGGGCCTGCCGGCGGGGGCGGCGCGGATCAGCCGCCCGGCACCAGCGAGCGCAGCTTGCGGCCGATGCGGCTCAGGAACGAATCCTTCCCGGCGGCGGCCGGCGCCGGCACGGGCGCCTGGTGCAGGGCAGGCACCTGCGACGGCGGCGTGGCGTTGGGGTCCGCGGCCGCCGCAGCACCTTCGACCGGCTTGCCGTGGCGGCGGCGGCGGCGCTTGCGCGGCGCCCGCTCGCCTTCCGCCTTGGCGGCGTCCGGCTGCGCGTGGCCGTTGCCCTTCGCCGGCCGCGGCTGGCGGGCCTCGCCGGTTGGCTGTTCATCGTCGTTGCCAGCACCGCTGGCCACCGCGACCGCCGCGCCGGCACCCGCCGCGGCCACCGCTGCTCCGCCGGCCACCGCCGCGGCCGGCTTGCGCCGCGGACGGCGCTCGCCGTCGCGACGCTCGCCACCACCGTGCCCGGGCTTGCCGCCGCGCGAACGGCCACCGCCGCGGCGCTCCTCGTCGGCGGCGCGCTGCTCGCGCGCCTCGCGGAAGATCTCGCCGATGCTCTCGTCCTCCTCGCCCTCGCCCGCCTCGGGTCGCTCGCGCGGCTTGCGCGGCAGCGCGGTCAGCAATTCGGCGGTGACCGGCTCGGACGGGATCCGCTGCTCGATGTAGGCCTCGATGTCCGGCAGGCCCATCGCGTAGCGCTCGCAGGCGAAGCTGATCGCGTCGCCCTCGGCGCCCAGGCGGGCGGTGCGACCGATTCGGTGGACGTAGTCCTCCGCGTCGAACGGCAGGTCGTAGTTGTAGACGTGGGAGACGCCGTCGATGTGCAGGCCGCGCGCGGCCACGTCGGTGGCCACCAGGATCTCGAGCTGGCCGGCCTGGAACTTCTTCAGCAGGGTCTCGCGCTTCTTCTGCGGCACGTCGCCGGAGAGCACGCCGACCCGGTAGCCGGCCCGCTCCAGCGAGCGCGCCACCCGCTCGACGAAGGCCTTGGTGTTGACGAACACCATGGTCCGCGCGCCCTCGCTGCGCGAGAGCAGGCCGATCAGCAGCGGCAGCTTCTCCTCGTCGGCCGGGTAGTACAGCTTCTGGCGCACGCGCGCGGCGGTGACCGTCTCGGTCTCCACCACCAGCTTCTCCGGCTCGTTCATGTGCTCGTAGGCCAGCTCCAGCACGCGGTGGCTGAGGGTGGCCGAGAACAGCAGGGTCTGGCGCTCGGTGCGGATCGGCATGCGCCGCAGCAGGAAACGGATGTCCTTGATGAAGCCCAGGTCGAACATGCGGTCGGCCTCGTCCAGCACGCAGATCTCGCAGGCGTGCAGCGAGACCACCTTGTGCTGCTTGACGTAGTCGATCAGCCGGCCCGGGGTGGCGATGATCACGTCCACGCCCTTCTGCAGCAGCTCGCGCTGCTTGTCGTAGTCCACGCCGCCGTAGACCAGGGCGAAGCGCAGGCCCAGCTCGTTGCCGAACTTGACCGCGTCCTTGTGGATCTGGATCGCCAGCTCGCGGGTCGGCGCCAGGATCAGCGCGCGCGGGTCCTCGGGCTTGCGCTCGGCCAGCGCCGGGCGGGTCAGCAGGCGGTTCATCACCGTGACCAGGAACGCCAGGGTCTTGCCGGTGCCGGTCTGGGCCTGGCCGGCGACGTCGCGGCCGGGCAATGCGACCGGCAGGGTCAGCGCCTGGATCGGGGTGCAGCGGGTGAAGCCTGCGGATTCGAGTCCGGCGAGCAGCGCCGGGTGCAGGTCGAACGAGGAAAAAGCTACATCGGTCAGCGGTTTGTCGCTCATCATCCAGTCTTCATATGGCCCGGCGCAGCGTGGTGCGGCAGGCGGCCTTGCACAGGGTTCCGGCGCGCCGCACACTGCGGGCCGTCGTCGGATCGCGCGGCCGTCAGGGGGACGGTAGCCCCCTTGACTTCTCCGCGAAACGCCCCAGTTTACCCCAAAGGCACCGCCTGGCCCCGCCGGCCGGTGCCGGCAATCCATGGAGATGTGAAGTGAACGAGAAGGTGATGCACATCGGCGATGCCGATTTCGACAGCGCCGTGCTGCAATCCCAGGAACCGGTCCTGGTCGACTTCTGGGCCGAATGGTGCGGTCCCTGCAAGATGATCTCGCCGATCGTCGACGAACTGGCCGACGCCTACGACGGCCGGATGAAGGTGGCCAAGGTCAACATCGACCAGAACCGCGCCACCGCGATCCGCTACCACGTGCGCTCGATCCCGATGCTGCTGCTGTTCAAGGACGGCCAGATCCAGGCCACCCAGGTCGGCGCGGTCGGCAAGGGCCAGCTGACCCAGATGATCGACAAGACCCTCGGCGCCGCCGCCTGAAGGCGCCCGCCGCCAGCGCGGGACGGCCGGGGAGGCCGTCCTGCCTGCGCCTGAACCGCCGCCGGCGCCCGCTTGCCGGCGCCCGGCGCGCGGTGGTAGTGTCGCTGCAACCGGCCGCAGATCCATTGGCCGCGTCCTGTCCGGGCCTACCGCCGGACCACCCATCCCACCAGGATCCAACGCCCGCACCGGGCGCTCGCACCTACCAGCGAGGAATCGCAACTTGTCCGAGAACACCCTGCCTGAAGCGCCCGGGAGCGAAGACGCACCCGCCGAGAAGCGTGCGCGCAAGCGCGTGAGCAAGCCGGCCGACGCCGGCGCCGGTGAGGCGCCCGCCGCCCCGGCGCCCGCCGCTTCGGCTCCCCCGCCCCCCCAGGCCCCCGCCCCGGCCCAGTCCGGTGGCGACGCCCCGTCCGCCCCCGCCCCTACCTCGGCCGAAAACGCCGGCGGCCAGAATGGTCAGCCGCAGGGCGACGGCGACCGCGAGCAGGGCGGCCGCAACAACCGCCGCGACCGCTTCCGCAACCGCCGCGACCGCCAGCGCGACCGCTTCCGCGACGACGGCGGCATGCAGGATGACGGCGGCAACAACCAGATGCCGCACCCGCCGCGCCCGCACCCGGGCGTGCCGGAGGGCTTCCCGCAGTACTCGCTGGGCGACCTGAAGCGGATGCCGGCGCACAAGCTGCTGGAGATCGCCGAGCAGCTGCAGATCCACGAGGGCGTGGCCCGCGCCCGCAAGCAGGACGTGATCTTCGCCCTGCTCAAGGTGCTGACCCGCCACGGCGAGGGCGTGGCCGCCGACGGCGTGCTGGAGATCCTGCCCGACGGCTTCGGCTTCCTGCGCGCGGCCGAGGCCAGCTACCTGGCCGGCCCGGACGACACCTACATCTCGCCCAGCCAGATCCGCCGCTTCAACCTGCGCACCGGCGACCACCTGTCCGGCCGCATCCGCTGGCCCAAGGACGGCGAGCGCTACTTCGCCCTGGCCGTGGTCGACACGATCAACGGCGAACCGCTGGAAGCGAGCAAGAACAAGGTCCTGTTCGAGAACCTGACCCCGCTGTTCCCGCGCCGGCGCTTCCGCCTGGAGCGCGGCGACGGCTCGACCGAGGACATCACCGGCCGCATCCTCGACCTGATGGCGCCGCAGGGCAAGGGTCAGCGCGCGCTGATCGTCTCCCAGCCCAAGGCGGGCAAGACGATGATGATGCAGCAGATCGCCACCGCGATCACCACCAACCATCCGGACGTGCACCTGATCGTGCTGCTGATCGACGAGCGCCCGGAGGAAGTGACCGAGATGCAGCGCACCGTGCGCGGCGAGGTCATCTCCTCGACCTTCGACGAGCCGGCCGCGCGCCACGTGCAGGTCGCCGAGATGGTGATCGAGCGGGCCAAGCGCCTGGTCGAGCACAAGAAGGACGTGGTGATCCTGCTCGACTCGATCACCCGCCTGGCACGCGCCTACAACAACGTCGTGCCCAGCTCCGGCAAGGTGCTGACCGGCGGCGTGGACGCCAACGCCCTGCACCGCCCGAAGCGCTTCTTCGGCGCGGCGCGCAACGTCGAGGAAGGCGGCTCGCTCTCGATCATCGCCACTGCCCTGATCGACACCGGCAGCAAGATGGACGAGGTGATCTACGAGGAGTTCAAGGGCACCGGCAACTCCGAGGTGCACCTGTCGCGGCGCATCTCCGAGAAGCGCGTGTTCCCGGCCATCGACATCAACCGCTCCGGCACCCGCCGCGAGGACCTGCTGATCGAGCCGGAGCTGCTGCAGAAGATCTGGATCCTGCGCAAGCTGCTGCACCCGATGGACGAGATCGGCGCGATGGAATTCATGCTCGACAAGATGAAGAACACCAAGTCCAACGACGAGTTCTTCGCTTCGATGCGGCGCTGAGTTCCATCTTCAACGCAAAAAGCAGAACGCCCCGCAATGCGGGGCGTTTTTTTGTTTGGCAGTTCCCAAGCAAACCTGGCCAGACCTGCGAGGATTTGGTCATGAAGCGATGCCCTGTCCGCGAGGGCGCCCGGCACTCCCGGCACGAAGCTGCCGAAGATCTTCCACGTCGACTGGTTCCGCAAGGCCGACGACGGCCGTTTCCTGCGGCCCGACTCCGGCGAGCCCATGCGGGTGCTGGCGTGGGTCGTGGGACGGAGGGCAGGCACGAGGCCCGCGACAGCGCAATGAGGCTGCTTCCTCTCGAGGGTGCAATCGTGCTCCCGGAATGCGCGGCTGATACACCCGCCGCGGCCACGGGGTTCGACGAGGCCGGCCGAGCAGGCCGGGGTCGCCGGGTACATGGAGGCCTATCGCGGCCGCCTGCCGGCACAGGCGGCGTGAGGCGAGGGTTCGCCTGACGCCGGTGCGACGTCCGCCCATCGGCCGGGTCCATCGCGAGTTGGGCGAGCGGAGCAGGAATGGGGCGCGATCATCGCCGCGCTCGAGATCGATCCTTATTTCCTGCCGGTGCTGCTGGGCAAGGGCGAGTTCCTGGAGCAGCAGCGCAAGCCCAGGCTGGCGGCGGGCGTCTTCCGCGACGTGCTCAAGGTTGCGCCGGCCAAGCCCGAATGACCGCCGGCGCTGCGCCAGCGGCTCGCGCACGAGCGCGAGGCGGTCGAGCGCGACACGCAGGAACTCGTCGATTACCTGGGCCACCGGGTCGCCGCGAAGCGCGCCGCGGTGGATGCGGCGCTGTCGGGGCGCTGGGACGAGGCGGTGTCGATCCTTGCCGGGCGCACGCAAGCCTATCATTCGCAGTGCAACCAGCTGTACGTGCCGCGGCTGCCAGCGCTCGCCTTCTACGACGACGCGCTGTTCCCGTGGATGCACGAGCTCGAGTCGCGCACCGACGCGATCAAGGCCGAACTGCAGGAGATCATCGCCAGCCGAGGCGAGGAGTTCGTCCCCTGCATCCAGTACCGGCCGGGCGATCCGGTCAACCAGCGGGACAAGCTCAACCACTCGCGCAACTAGAGCGGCTTCTGCCTGTATGCGCATGGCGAACCGGTGCCGGAGCACCTCGCGCACCTGCCGCTGGTGGTGCCGAAGAAGTGCAGTT